>NZ_PQHZ01000033.1 GCF_003385185.1 Amycolatopsis palatopharyngis
CACCACCTCCACCGGGGATGCCGCCACCCCCGGCACCACCGCCACCCGGCGGGATCGAGGCGTTCGGAATGGACCCCTGGCCCCCGCCGGCACCGCCACCGACGAAGCCGGAAGCATCCGTGCTGTTCTCACCCGGTTTGGGCGGGTTGACGTCGTATCGTCCCGAACCGGCCCCGAACTTGGGCGGCTCGGCGAACACCGGCTGCTTCGAGGCGGCCGAGTACAACTCGGTGTCGTACTGCCCCATCACCGTGGCCGCCTGGGAATGCGCCTCGTTACTGGCCCGGTAGGTCTCCATCGACTCGTTGATGTTGCCGATGAGATCGAGTGGGTTGTTGCCCCACTTCGCCATCTCGGAGTCCCAGTTGAACGGAATCTCCTCCGGCATCCGGTTCTTCGCCGTGGTCGCGGCCTCGGACTGTTGATAGATCGTTTCGGAGGCCAGCTTGGCGTTCGTCGAGTTTCCGTCGGACCACTCCTGGAGGCTGGTGAAGTAGTTCCGCGCGTCCGACGCGGCCTCACCCTCCCATTCGTGCTCCGACTTGCCGACGGCCGACTTCAGCTCCGTGGCGAACTCCTTGAAGGCCATGTGCAGCTTGTGGTAGGCCTCGGACACCTCACCGACCTGGTCCGGATCCAGATTCTGCGACACATACGTCGTCATCTGGGCATGCTCGTGGCCCTGGTAGTTCGCGTCCGAGGGAGTGAGCCCCTCCACGAACTGCACGTCGGCCCCCGAGGACAAGTCGCGCACGCTGTCCCTGCTGGCCCGCTCGGCCTCGCCGGCCGCGGCGACATGCGCCTGCATCCGCTGGACCCAGCCGAACATCCCACCGTCGTCGACCCCGGCGGTCGCCCTGTCCTGGAAGTACTGCTCACGATCGGCCGGCGAGAGCTCCGCGACCTGCCGGTCGGTCAGTTCCGGCGGAGCGCCCGGGTTCTGCGTGTTCATCTCGTCCCCTTACCCCTTGGGAAGCTTCGGTTCGACGATCTCGGCAACCGCGTCGGCGATCTCGCAGGCCTGCTCGTCGGTGTTGGTCACCGCACCCACGTCGACACGGGAAGTTTCGGTCACTTCGAGCGCGATGAGGCAGGTACCGTTCCCGCTCGTGCTCGCGGCTTTGCGCCCGCTGGGTACGTTGCCCGCCTGGACGCCGCTACCGAGGTCGCTCACCTCGGCGACTCCCTGTTCGTCCCGCACGGCGACGCTCACCCCGACCGAATCGTCGCTCGCGCTCTTCAGCTCCTTGTCGAAGTCGCACCCTCTGGCGCCACCCAGCTCTTTCGGCTCGCCTTCGGCGAAGGTGCCGAACTGACTCAGATCGCCCGCACTGAGCAGGGAACACGGGTCCAGTCCCGCCGTGGGGGATCCGCCGTTCTCCGGTGGCGTGGCGGACTCCGATGTCGCTGTCGAAGGCTCCTGCGGATCGGTAGGCAGCGCGGTGCCACCCTCCTGTCCCGAGCACGCGGTCAGGGTGAGCAGGGCGGCCGCGAGAAGGGCGGTCCGAATGCTGTTCATGCGCATCGATCAGACCTGGTAGGTCTTGGCGGAGGACTCGACCTGATCTTCGTTCTCCTGGTAGATCCCCGCGGCGCGCTCGAGCGCCTCAGCAGCCTGGTCGAGCACGAGTTCGAACTGCTGGAGCACGACCCCGGCCGAGCCCGGTTCGTCGGCGCCACCCTTCTGATCGTGCTGGGCGACGGTGTGGCCGTAGTCGTGACTGCCCAGGCGAGGTGCTTGCGAGAGGTACAGTCCTGCGTCCCGCCGCACATCGGTGAGTTCTTCCTTCATGTTCCTGATCGAGTCGAGCAGCGGCTGGACGCCCTTCTCGCTGATCCGGAAACCGCCGGACTTCGCCGCGCTGACCAGCTTCTGCGTCTCGACCTTGGTCGCCTCGACGGCCTTCGCGCTGATTCCACCGGTGGCGAGAAAGCCACTGCTCATCATGGAATCGGCGCGTTTCGCCGCCTGACCAGGATCAGCCTCGAAGAACTCCATCGCCGCCCCACATCGTCGCCTGTGTCACTCCGCCGCGGATTCTACTCGGTGATCTCCCGGCATACGGCCGGATTCACCGGATCAACCGGGCCACCACCACTGGGACGTGACAAGCGTGAGCGTGGTTCCCGGTCAGAGGTAACCCTCTAGTTGGGAGTAGAGGTGCTGGGCGATCCGGGCGTTGTCGGCGGGAGCGTAGGTGATCCACTCCTGGCCGTCGGTGGCGTCGTTCATCGTGGTGAAGTACCGCCCGTCCTCGGTATCGAACCAGGCCATCGGCCCCAGTCCGGCTTCCTTGCCGTCCCTGGCCTGCACGAACGCGGTGATCTGGCCGATCCGCAGCTTCGGCTTCTCGAAGATCCGTTCCACCGAGCGCAACTGGCTGCTCGACTGCGAACGTGGCGCAGCGACTCCCGCGAACGGGTCGTAGCCGCCGTCGTCCGACGCGTGCCGGGAGCGCTGCTTACGCGGTGCCGGACGGGCGACCGTGACCGACTGACCCGCCGCGGCCGGGGTGAGTGGGAGCAGGTCGACGATCGCGGGAACCAAGCCGGTCGGCCTGGCCTCCTCGAAGACGAGCAGGTTCTCGTCCTGCCGCGCCACCACGCCGTATTGACCATCGGTGCCCGCCCTGGCGAACAGCTTCTTGCCCTTGTCCATTTTGGCGACGGCGGCGATCGCCACGGGCGAGCTGACGAAGGTGCGCAATGCGAGTTCCACGTCCGCGTCCACCTGGCCGCCGCGCATGATGCCGCGTGCGTCGAGGTCGCGGAACACCGCTTCGCGCACCTGCGCGCGCTGGGTGTGCGTGGTCCCGATGTGCGGCACCTGGAACGGGAAAGGTGCACGGCCGAGTTTGCTGTGCTCCAGAAGCATGTCCACCGCCGTCAGTGACAGCGAGAACGAGTAAGTCATTGCCTGCTCCCCCTGCGATCGTGAGCTCCGGGTGAACGTTAGCGGACCGCCGCACCCCGCCGCAGGCGGTTCGCCAGGCCCAGATCCGCTCCGCCGACAGCGAACCGTCTTGTCGGCCGCCACGGCTGCTGCTCTGCTGGATTCATGACCGAAGAGAAACGCGCCGAACGTCCCGCACTCGTCCTGCACCTCGCGGCGGGGGGCGAGACACTGATGTTCGCCCTGCCACCGGACGACTACGAAGAGCTGGAGCAGGAACTACGCACCCTGCTGGTGAAGGGCACGGTCCGGGCGGTGCACACCAAGGACGGCGCCACGGTGGCGATCAACTTCGCCAACGTGGCCGTTGCCTACATCGATGATCTTCAGCGCAAGGGCAAGGTCTTCGGGTTGCATTGAGCCTCGCACTTTCCCGCGAAAGTGCGAGGCCCGCAACGGGGCTCAGAGCTCGTAGAGCCTGGTCCAGTTCTCCCTGCTGGTCAGCTCGGGCGTCGCGCGCCGGTACTGCTCCTGCACTGCCCGGCCTTCCTTGCGCAGCCGCTGCAGAGTCCGGACTCCGTGCTTGGCCAGCTCGAACATGCGCTGCCGGTCGTACTTGCGCACCCGCACGCCCTCCTGTGAGGCGTCGGTGACCACTGCCGTCTCGAACAGCGACACGTGCCACCAGTGGGCCTCATCGCTGGGGATCGCGCCGAGAGAGTGCCGGTGCTTACCGAGCACCCGGTCCAGGATGCGCTTGACCAGCACCGCACGCTGCAGGCTCGGCCTTGGCGCGGTGTTGATGATGCCGATGTCGTTGGAGGCGATGCCGGGAACATCCGTGGCCGGGTACCGCTTCGTCTCCGGGTAACGCGCCCGGATCTCCCGGATCTCCTTCATCGCGGCGACACCGCCGTCGCGCAGGATCTCCGGGCCCTCGAGGAAGTCCTCGACCGACTTGATCAGCGTCGCGGTGAGGCCGTACTGCATACCGAGCAGGTAGCGCACGATCTGGGCGAACAGCACCCGCGAGAGCAGGTTGAGGTCGAACGGGCTGTGCAGCGCCGCGGTGATGATCGAGTTACGCAGGTTGAAGTAGCGGTGCCACTCGTCCCAGTCCTTCCAGTGGAAGTCCGCGTGCCACACCCCGGCACCGGGCAGGGTGACCGTCGGGTAGCCGTGTGCACGAGCGCGGTAGCTGTACTCGGCGTCGTCCCACTGGAAGAAGAACGGCATCGGGTAGCCGATCTCCTTGACCACCTCGTACGGGATCAGGCAGGACCACCAGCCGTTGTAGCCGGCGTCGAGCCTGCGCTCCTGCCGGTTCGGCTTGCCGGTCTCCTCGTCCACCCCGAGCAGGTCGGCCGTGGTCAGGCTGTGCTCCACCGGCTGGCCGGGCTCCAGCGTGTTCAGCCGGGCGTACTCCGCGCCGACGTGCAGCTGGTTCGGGTGCAGCAGGTTCAGCATCTGCCCACCGACGATGACGGGGTTGGCTGCCCGGTTCGAGAACGCGGTCAGCCGGATCACCAGGTCCGGCTCGAGCAGTACGTCGTCGTCCATGAACAACACGTTCGCGTGCTCGGTCTCGGTGTGCCCGGCCACCTCGTAGAGCCCGCGGGTGAAGCCGCCCGCACCGCCGAGGTTCGGCTGCTTGATGTAGTGCAGCATGCCGCCGAGCTGGGCGGCGACCTCGGCGAAGCCCTCGCGCGAGTCCACCGTGTCGTTGCCCTGGTCGGCCACGTAGATGGCGTCCAGCGTCTCCAGCGAGGAGATGTCGCCCGCGAGCGCCTTGAGGTTGCTCAGGCAGTCGTCGGCGCGATTCATCGTGCAGATCGTCACCGCGGTCGGGCGGATCTGCTCCGGCGGCTCGACCGACCAGCGGACACTCTCGACGGTCAGCCGGTCACCCTCCGTCTCGAGGTCGAGCCAGAGCGCACCACCGTCGTAGAACTTGTCGAGCTTGGCCTCGAGCGTGACACTCGCCTGCTCCGCGCCCTCGACCGAACGCACCGCGACCACGCGCTGGTCACCCTCGACATCGGACGCCCCGACGCTGAGCCGGCCCGAGCCGCTGACCACGGCCTCCACCGTGACCTCACCGACCGTGGTCCACCGCTGCCAGTAGCTGGCCGGGAACCTGCCGAAGTAGGTGTTGCCGGACACCCGAGCCGAGGGCTCCAGGGTCACACTCGCCCGCCTGCGCGTGGCGACGCCCCGAACCACCTCGCCGTAGAGGTCCTTGCTGACCACATCGGACGGACCGGAATAGAGGCCCCGCTGCGCGATCAACCGCCCCTGGGGCGCGCGCTCGGAGAACGCCGTCCGGTCGGCACCGGCGGAACTCACACCGCCGGCAGTACCGTTGGTGGCCGACTTCTGGGCTGTCGCCGAACCGGTGGCCGGTGCTGCTTTACCGGGCATGAGACTCTGATCCTCCAAGGAGATGCCTGCTCGCGGCTGCCAAGGTACACGGCGAGCCGGTGCGGGTTATGGACGCGGTTCGCGAAAGACGACCCACTTCAACATGACGAAATTGATAGTGGTTGCGGTTGCCTGCGAAATCACCCAGGCCAGCGTGGTCTCCCAGGCTGAGGCCGGTATGAGCAGCAGCATCCACCTGTTCATTCCGACCGCGACGAAGAACGTCACGGCATAAAGAAGAACGAAACCGCCGACCTGCCCCGCACCTTTTCGCTGCCCACCTGCGAACGTGAACTTGCGGTTAAGAAAAAAGGCGGTGGTGGTTCCCACGACAAAACTGATCGCCCGCGCGAAATCGACCCAGGGCGCGTCGATCATGCCGAGCGCGAGCAGGCCCTGGTAGGTGCCGAAGTCCAGGAGCGCGCAGAACCCACCGATGAGGCCGAACCTGAGAAGCTGGCCAAGCAGACCAGGGGACGCCGAGCGTCCAACTGTCACATCTGCCTGCGGATCGGTCGCCACCACTGTCTGCCTCATCGATCGGGTTCGTGGTCAGGGGCAAGACCGAGTGTAGAAGTGGTCACCATCGGATCACGTTCGGGGCGAACGCTACCCTGGTTGAGGTGAGCGCAGCGACTCCTCTTCCCAGCGAACGCAGGACACTGACCGGCTGGGCCCGGACGGCGCCGACGGTGGCCGACGTGCTGAGCACGCCGGACGTCGAGCTGATCGCCAGGGCCGTTACCCAGGCGGGTGATCGCGGCGTGATCGCGCGCGGACTCGGCAGATCCTACGGCGACCCGGCGCAGAACGCGGGCGGGCTCGTGATCGATATGACCGCCCTGAACCGCATCCACTCGATCGATCCGGACAGTGGGCTCGCCGACGTCGACGCCGGAGTCAGCCTGGACGAACTGATGCGGGCGGCACTTCCGCACGGGCTCTGGGTTCCGGTCCTGCCCGGGACCCGGCAGGTGACCATCGGTGGTGCGATCAGCAACGACATCCACGGCAAGAACCACCACTCCGCGGGCAGCTTCGGCAACCACGTCGTGTCGATGGACCTGCTCACCGCGGACGGTTCGCTGCGCACCGTGACTCCGGAGGGCACCGACTCCGACCTCTTCTGGGCCACGGTCGCCGGGTGCGGGCTGACCGGGATCATCCTGCGGGCCACCGTCCGGATGACGCGGACGGAAACGGCGTACTTCATCGCCGACGCCGACCGCACCGCCGACCTCGATGAGACGATCGAACTGCTCAGCGACGGCTCCGACGAGGCGTACACGTACTCCTCGGCGTGGTTCGACTCGATTTCCACCGGGCCCAAGCTCGGCCGCGCCGCCTTCGGCCGGGGGTCGCTGGCGAAGCTCGAGGACCTGCCGCCGAAACTACGGGCCGACCCGCTCAAGTTCGACGCCCCACAGCTGGCGACCCTGCCGGACGTCTTTCCCAATGGCCTGGCGAACAAGCTGGCGTTCAGCGCGATCGGCGAGCTCTACTACCGCAAGACGCCGAAACGGGCCCGCGGGCTGATCCAGAACCTCACGGCGTTCTACCACCCGCTGGATCTGTTCGGTGAATGGAACCGCGCCTACGGGTCGAAGGGCTTCCTGCAGTACCAGTTCAGCACCCCGCCGGACGCCTACGAGGAGTTACGCCGGATCCTGCGAAAGGTCGCGGAGTCGGGGCACGTGTCGTTCCTCAACGTGATCAAGCGGATGGGTGAGGGCAACCGGGCACCGCTGTCGTTCCCGCACCCCGGTCTGATGATCTGCCTCGACTTCCCGATCAAGGACGGGCTCGGCGAGTTCTGCAGGGAACTGGACGACGACGTGCTGGCGATCGGCGGACGGCTCTACACGGCCAAGGACTCCCGGACGAGCGCGGAGAACTTCCACCGGATGTACCCGCGGCTGGACGAGTGGCGCAAGATCCGCCACACCGTCGACCCGGACGGTGTGTTCGCTTCGGATATGTCGAGAAGGTTGGAATTGTGAGGACTTCTCGCGTATTCGCCACAACCGGCCCACACCTGAGCACCACCCGATCTTGAGGAAGAACACTGTGATCGACGCCGTAGGAAATCCCCAGTCACTGCTGCTGCTCGGCGGCACCTCCGACATCGCGCTCGCGATCGCGGAGAAGTACCTCGCCGAGGGGCCGCTCCGGATCGTGCTGGCCGCCCGGCCCTCTGCCCGGCTGGATGCCGCGGCAGAACGGCTGCGCGCCGCGGGAGCCACGGTGTCCACTGTGGAATTCGATGCGAAGGACACCGCATCGCACCCCTCGGTGATCGAGAAGGCCTTCGCCGAAGGCGATATCGACGTTTCCGTCGTCGCGTTCGGACTGCTCGGCGACGCCGAGGAGGTGTGGCAGGACCACGGCAAGGCGGTGGAGCTCGCGACGGTGAACTACACGGCCGCGGTGTCGGCCGGGGTCGCGCTCGCCGACCGGCTCAAGCGGCAGGGCCACGGCCGCGTGGTGGCGTTGTCCTCCGTGGCAGGTGAACGGGTGCGGCGGTCCAACTTCCTCTACGGCTCGACCAAGGCCGGCTTCGACGGCTTCTTCCTCGGCCTCGGCGAGGCGCTGCGTCCGCACGGCGTCCGGATCACGGTCGTCCGGCCTGGCCAGGTGAAGACGAAGATGACCGAGGGAATGGGCAAGGCACCGCTGGAGCAGACCGCCGAGCAGGTGGCTGAGATCGCCGTGGACGCGGCGCGAAAGGGCAAGGAACTCGTCTGGGCACCCGCACCGTTCCGGCTCGTCATGTCGGCACTGCGCCACGTTCCCCGGCCGATCTTCCGGAAACTGCCCATCTGACGGAGCCACCCCAGGCAGTTTCCAGCCAAGCACTTTCCCGGGAAAGCGCCAGCCCAGAGATGGTGCGCCTGCAAGTACCACCAAGCAAGATCATCAACGCCGCCAACTACCCCCTACCGCACTTTCCCGGGAAAGTGCGAGGCCGAAAACTGTCGCCCCAGGTCACCGGCTTGTCCCATCGCACTTTCCCGGGAAAGTGCGATGGGACGAGGTCACCACATCCTTTTCGGTGGCCTGGCGTCGGCGGCGTTAACCAGGTACAGCTGTTGCGTTCCCGCCCACGGCGAGTGGATGGTCCAGGTGGCCAGTGCCTTCGCCGGCGGGACGCCCGTTGTCACCTCGAGCACCAACTCCGGCGCGACCGGCCGCTGGTTTCGATCGAAGAACTGGAAGTTCGCCTCCGTCAACGCCCTGCCGACGGTGCCGCTGCGCCGTTCGCTCTCCTCGATGGCCGGCGCGACGGCTCCCCTGTCGGAGAAGAGGTCGACGATCGCACAGTCGCAGGAGTACGCCAGCGCACCGATCTCGCCCGCGCTGTGCACCGTCCTGCCCTGCGCGATCCTGCCGAGGTCCTGGCCGATCTCGCTGTAGCGCTCGGAAGTCGCATGGTTGCTGGTGATCGGGGAGAAGTCCCTTGGCAGGCCGGGTGCGGCGTAGGCCAGCGCGCTCACCGTGGCGAGCACGAGCCCGGCGGCAATCCCCACCCGCGCTCGCAGCCGCGCGCCCCAAGCGAGCAGGAACACGGTGGCCGCGATGATGCTCGGGCCGTAGTACCAGTGGTAGGGAGGCACATCCAGCCATACGTAGGCAAGGAAGTGCAGTGCCCCACCGACCGCGAGAGCGGCGAACGGCACCAGCTCGCGGTCGGCCACCGAACCGTGCAGGAGCCGCACCAGCCAGATCGGCCCCGCCACCGCCGCGAGCAGCAACGGCAGGAACGACAACACGGTCTCCAGCGGGAAGTGTTGCCAGTACAGCGCGGCTCCGTTGGTGAAACTCCACTCTCCCCACGACCGCTGCAGGGTTTTGATCACCAGCGTGTCCGGCACGGCGGAACCCAGCGCCAGCCAGCTGAACAGGAACCACGGCAGGGCGACACCGAGGAAACCGGCAACGGTCCGCAACGCGCCCGCGAACGCACCCCTCCGGGCCAGTACGACCACAGCCACCAGCACCAGCAGGTCCAGCCGGATCAGCGCCACCAGGCCTGCGACCGCACCGAGCGCAAGCGGACGGCGTTCAGCCGCGAACACCAGCAACCACGCCAGGGCCGCGGCTCCCAGGCCGATCTCGAGTCCGACGGACGAGATGAGCAATGGGTTCAGGGTGAGCACGGCCACGGTCACCGGCGCGAACCACGACGGCAGCCCCTGTCGCTCGCCGATGCGGCGCAGGCCGAGCACCAGTAGCACCTGGGTCAGCACGAACAACACGCCCACGGCGACCTCGGCTTCGCGCAGCACCACGGTGAGCACGGCCAGGGCGAGGACGTTCAGGGGCGAGGTCGCCGTGTTCGAAGTGCCCTCGGTGATCAGGCCCCAGTGCCCGTGCAGGGCGAGGTTCTTGGCATAGGACAGCGTAATGTAGGTGTCGTCGATCAGGTGCGGCCGGAGCACCACGAACACCAGCGCCGACACGAGACCGACAACGGCGGCGAGCCTGCGGTCGCTCACCCCGCGGACCGGGTCGGTCGCCGGGCCCGCGGACTCGGCACCGCGAGCCGGCGCGGTTTGCGGGGTCCAGGACATCGAGGACACTGTACGTCGCACCCGTGACGTTCCTGTTATGAGGGTGAGACCTGCCCGTGTCCTGCGCGAACGCCGATCTTGCCCTTACAGGTAGAACGAGATGACGAGTGTAACCACCCAGGACGCGCCGAGAACCTGTAGCACTCGGTCCCGCAGAGCGATCTCCTCCGGCTCGCCGGCGTTGCCGCCGTCCACGTCGACGGCGTAGCGCAGCACCGCGACGACGAACGGGACCATCGAAACGACCGCCCACACCGAATCGGCGGCGCGCTGCTGCAGCTCGAAGGCCCACAGGCAGTACGACATGATCAGGATCGCCGCGGAGGTCGCCCAGACGAACCGCAGGTAGCTGCCCGAGTACTTCTTCAACGAAGACCGGATCTTGGCCCCCGTGCGCTCGAAGAGCATGATCTCCGCGTAGCGCTTACCTGCCACCATGAACAGCGAGCCGAACGCGGTGACCAGCAGGAACCACTGCGACAACGCGATGTCCGCCGCGACACCACCAGCGATCGAGCGCATCAGGAAGCCGGATCCGACGATCGCCAGGTCGATCACCGGCTGGTGCTTGAGACCGAAGCAGTAGCCGAGCTGCACGGCCTCGTACACGCCGAGGACGATCAGCAGTTTCGGATTGGCGAGCAGACCGACGCCCATCCCGGCGAGGAAGAACACCACAGCGGCCACGTACGCCACCGGCACCGGCACGACACCGGCGGCGATCGGCCGGTTGCGCTTCGTGGGATGAGCGCGGTCGGCCTCGACGTCGATCGCGTCGTTGATCAGGTAGACCGAGGACGCGACGAGCGAGAACGCCACGAACGCGATCACCGCGTCGAGCAGTACCCCGCCTTCGCCGATCAGGCCCGCGGTGAAGGGAGCGGCGAAGACCAGCACGTTCTTGACCCACTGGCGGGGTCTCGCCGTCCGCAGCACGCCCAGTGCGACTCCCACGGGGCCGCCTCGCCGAGGTTCGGTGACGTCGATGTGCTCGGTCGTCTCACTCATAAGTTACTTCTTCAGCCTTTTCCGGACGGCGGCTCCGATTCCGGCACCGAGGACGGCGCCGGCGAGCACATCGGTCGGGTAGTGCACACCGAGGACCAGGCGCGAGGCCAGCATCGGCGGCACGAGGGCGGGCACGAGGTTGCGCCCGGTCAACCCGGAGTACACCACCGCGGCGGCGGTGGTGGAGGTGGCGTGCGAGGACGGGAAGCTCAACCTGCTCGGCGTGCCGACCAGGACCTCGACTGACGGGTGCTCCGGGCGGCGCCTGCGCACCACCCGCTTCACCGCGATGGAGGCGGCGTGCGCACCCACGACGCTCACTGCCCCGGTCAGCCAGTCCTTGCGGCGCGGCCGGTCCACGGCCGCGCCGAGCAAGCCGAGCGCGAACCAGCCCGCACTGTGCTCACCGAAGTGGGACAGGCCCCGCGCGGCCCGCACGGTCGTGGGACGCGCGATCGTCCGCTGGACCGCGGCGAGTACCGCGATCTCGGGCGAGGGCTTGCTGGGCTTGAGCATCAGGCGTCCAGGCTTCCGTCCAGGGGCGCTCCGTCGCTGAGGTGCGGCGCGATCTTGTTGTCGAAGGCAGTCAACGCGGAACCGATGGCCATGTGCATGTCCAGGTACTTGTAGGTACCCAGCCTGCCGCCGAAGAGGACGTTGCGCTCCTTGGCCTCGGTGTTGGCCAACTCCCGGTAGCGCTCCAGCTTCTCCCGGTCGTCCTGCGTGTTGATCGGGTAGTACGGCTCGTCGTCATCGTTGGCGAAGCGCGAGTACTCCCGCACCACGACCGTCTTGTCCGTCGGGTAGTCCCGCTCGGGGTGGAAGTGGCGGAACTCGTGGATGCGGGTGTAGGGGACCTCTTGGTCGTTGTAGTTCATCACCGAGGTGCCCTGGAAGTCACCGGTCGGCACGACCTCCTGCTCGAAGTCGAGTGTGCGCCAGCCGAGGCGGCCCTCGCGGTAGTCGAAGTACCGGTCGACCGGTCCGGTGTAGACCGTCGGGGTGCCTGCGGGGATCTGCTCACGCACGTCGAAGTAGTCGACGTTCAGGCGCACTTCGATGTTCTCGTGGTCCGCCATCCGCTCCAGCCAGGCGGTGTAGCCGTCGACCGGGAGACCCTCGTAGGTGTCGTTGAAGTACCGGTTGTTGAAGTTGTAGCGCACCGGCAGCCTGGTGATGATCGACGCCGAGAGTTCCTTCGGGTCGGTCTGCCACTGCTTCGCGGTGTAGCCGCGGACGAACGCCTCGTACAGGGGCCGGCCGATCAGCGAGATCGCCTTCTCCTCGAGGTTCTGCGCGTCCTTCGTGTCGATCTCGCTGGACTGCTCGGCGATCAACGTGCGCGCCTCGTCCGGGGTGTGCGACTTCCCGAAGAACTGGTTGATCATGCCCAGGTTCATCGGGAACGAGTACACCTGGCCGGAGTACTTCGCGAACACGCGGTGCTGGTAGTCGGTGAACTCGGTGAACTGGGTGACGTAGTCCCAGACCCGCTTGTTGGAGGTGTGGAACAGGTGCGCACCGTAGCGGTGCACCTCGATTCCGGTTTCCGGCTCCGCCTCTGAGTACGCGTTGCCACCGAGATGGCTACGCCGCTCGAGGACCAGCACTCTCTTACCCAGCTGAGTGGCGGCCCGTTCGGCCACGGTAAGCCCGAAGAAACCCGAACCGACTACGATCAGGTCGTAACCGGCAAAATTGCCTTCAGTAACCTCTGTGGGGTTCGTGTGCGCGCTCACGGGCGCACAGGCTACCGGCGCTTGAGGACAACCACCGCACCGACCTTTGCAACGGGGTACCTACGAGCAGGAAAAGCTGACATCTGTGGCGACACCGGACATGTTCTGGACCTACGCCGGCACGATCAGTATCTATCTGGTCCTGCTGGTCGCTCCGGGCATTCTTATCGGTGCGGCGGCGGGCTTGCGCGGCTGGACACTGGCCGGCCTCGCTCCCCTGCTGACCTACACCGCCACCGGCCTCGCCGGACCTTGGCTGGCCAACCTGGGCCTGCCGTACAACGTCGCGACGGCGGCGGCCTGCACCCTGCTGCTGGCCGGACTCGCCGCGGGTGCGCGCGCGCTGACCCTGCGGCGCGGGCCCCGGGACACTTCCGGCAAGGACACCGCCGACCCGCCCGGCTCCTGGACCACCAGGGCACACCTTGCCGTCGCGGCCTGCGTACTGGCCGCCACCGCGGTGTCGATCGCCGCCGTACTGTCCGCCGCGGGCGGGACGACAGCGGTCTTCCAGCGGTGGGACACGGTCTTCCACGCCAACGGCATCCGCTACATCGCCGAGACCGGTGACGGCGGGCTGTACGGAATGGCCACGATCAACTGGTATCCGGACGGATTGTTCTATCCGAACGCTTACCACCTGGTCGGCTCGCTGGTGTACTCGTTGTCCGGCGCGAGCATCCCCACGGTGCTCAACTCGATCACCGTGCCGATCGCGGGCATCTTCGCGCTGTCCCTCGTCGCGCTGGTGCGCCAGTTCGGCGGTCGCGCGGTCTTCGCGGGCAGTGCGGCCATCGTGGCGGGCGCGGCGACCACGGGAGCCTACGAGTCGGTCTCCAGTGGCCTACTGCCGTTCGCGCTCGGCATCGTGCTCACCCCGCTGGCCGTGGTGGCGTTACGCCGGTTCCTGCAGCGCCCCGGCCTGGACACCGCTGTCGTGTTCGCACTGGCCATGGCGGGACTGCTCGCCGTGCACTCCAGCACGCTGTTCGGCGCGGTCCTGTTCGCCGTCCCGATGCTGCTCCAACGCTGGTGGCGGCGCGAGGGCGAAGTGGGTCGCGACCTGCTGCGCCTGATGCCGGTCGGTGTCGCCGCAGCCGTTCTCGCCGCGCCACAGGTGATCGGGGCGCTGACGTTCAGTTCGGGCAGCTACCCGTACATGCCGTGGGCTTCGGACGTCCCGGTCGCCGAGGCGCTGGAGCAACTGCTCACCTTCCGGCAGATCCTCGACGAGCCGCAGGTCTGGTTGTCCGTACTGCTGTTCGCCGGAATCTTCACCATCGGCGCGCTCGGTGCGCTGCGCTGGGTCGCCGGCTCCGCGGTGCTGCTCTCCGGCCTGTTCGTACTGGTCACCAGCTATGGGTCCGTGCCGTGGGTCATCACTGTCTCCCGGCCGTGGTGGAACGACCGTTACCGGCTGATGGCGCTGGCGGCCATCCCGCTGTGCCTGCTGGCCGGGCACGGCCTCGCGGAGCTGCAGCGCTGGCTCACCAGGGCCGTATCCCTCCTGCCGAGACTGCGGGCGAACCCGAGGGTTCCGGCGCGACTCGGGGCAGCGAGCGCCGTGGTGCTGGTGGGCGCGCTGGCCACGCTCACCCATGGGTTCTATACGACGGCCAACGCCACGGCGGTCTCCTACGCCTATCACAACGGTCCGCAGGCCCAGGAGACGCCGATCCCGGTCTCCGGGGCGGAGGTCGCGGCCATGCTGGAGATGGGACGGCTGGCCGAGCCGGGTGAACGGGTGCTCAACGACCGCAAGGACGGCACGGCCTGGCTGTACGCGATCTCCGGGGTGCTTCCCGTCGCGGGTCACTACGACCCGGGCGTCGCGCCGCCGGACGCCCGGCTGCTGGCGAACCACTTCCGCGAGTACGCCACGAATCCCGAGGTCAGGGCTGCGGTCGAGCGGCTCGGCGTACGGCACGTGCTACTGGGTTCCGGCGCGATCACCCCGGACATCCCCAGAGCGCCGGGGTTGCGCGACCTCGACGGCCTGCCGTTCCTCGACGCCGTGTTCCGCAATTCCGACGCGGTGATCTACGCGCTCCGGACCTGAGCGGGAGCCCAGGAAAGCGGCCCCCGCGTGGCCCGCCTGCCCCTGCCGGCCACACGGGGACCTCGGGCCCCCAGCACCCCCCGGGGGTGGTTCACGCGACCGGTACCGCGACCAGCTCGTGCGCGGCACGAGCGTGGTGCGATCAGCCGGCGGCAGGGGCGAGGACAACGCCCCTGTCTACAGCGACGAGGCAAGCGCGAATTTGGTTTCCGGCCTGACCAGATATCACTCTTTCGGGCGACCCTGAAGGTCGGGCAGGACGGTGTCCACGACGTTCTCGAGGACCGACTCGTGTCCCTCGTACGGTCCGCTACTGCGCGGCCAGTGGGCGACGACGTCGGTGAAGCCCAGCTCCTCTGCCAGGCCCGCGGCATCCGCGAAGGCCTGCACACTGGACAGGGAGTAGACCGGCGCGGCGTCCAGGCTCAGATAGCGGTGCACCGGGATCTTCGCGTCGGCCCTGCCCGTCTCCTCCAGTGCCCGGTCGAAGGCCGCCGCCTTCTCGGCGACGCTCTTCCACCATTCCTGCTGGGTCTGGGCGGGCGAGCCCGTCGTGACCCAGCCCGCGCCGAAGCGAGCGGCGAGGCGCATGGTGCGCGGGCCGTTCGCTGCGACCAAGAAGGGGATGCGCGGCCGCTGCACGGGACCGGGCAGGTTACGCGCGCCCACCGAGGTGAAGTAGGTACCCGTGTAGTCGAACTTGTCGGTGGTGAGCAGCCCGTCCAGTGCTTCGACGAACTCGGTGAACCGGTCCGCGCGCTGCTTGACGGTCAACTCGGGGTAGCCGAGCACCTTGGCGTCGAACGCAGCGGTTCCGGCACCGAGACCGAGGATGATTCGCCCGTCGGAGATGTCGTCGAGGGTGTTCGCCTCCCGCATGAACGGGACCGGGTGGCGGAAGTTCGGCGACGCGACGAAGGTGCCGAGCCGGATGCGTGAGGTCACCCCCGCGGCCGCGGTCAGCGTCGGTACCGCATCGAACCAGGGCCCGTCGACCAGCGATCTCCAGCCCAGGTGGTCGTAGGTCCAGGCGTGGTCGAAGCCGTACTCGTCCGCGGCTCGCCACTTGGGCTCTGCGGCCCACCAGCGGTCTTCGGGAAGGATCACGATGCCAACACGCACCCGGCCCAACGTAGTGGCTACCCCCGACAACGCGCGCAGTGGTAGCGCCGGGTCGCCCATTCGGTCCACGCCGAACGTGCTCCCGGAGGCCCGCGCGGATGAGTGATCTCCAGCGAAGACACCTGTGTGCGTGCGGCGGTCGCACTCGGCGGCGGAGACGCTGCCCACGAAAACGTCGCCGCCGGGAACGATCAGGAATGATGGAGGTGTGGACAGACCCCAGCTGATCGCTTCGGACGTGGACGGAACGCTGCTCGACCCCGCGGAACGACTGAGCCCGCGCACCGCCGCCGTCGTGCATCAGGTGGCTGAGGAAGGCGTGCCCTTCATCCTGGTCACCGGGCGGCCCGCGCGATGGATCGCACCGGTGGCCGGGCCAGCGCGGCTGGAGGGCTACGCGGTGTGCGCGAACGGCGCGGTGCTTTACGACATCGCCGCTGACCGGGTGCTGAACGTACACGGACTGGAGCCGGTGGTGCTGCACGACATCGCCGACGCACTCGCGGACGCGCTGCCCGGCTGCAGGCTGGCCGCCGAGCGCGCGGGCCGGAGTGCCATCGACAAGGATCTCCGGCCGTTCGTGATCGAGCCGGATTATCACAGCCCGTGGGGCGACGGCGAGGGATCAACGGCACCGAGGGCCGAGGTACTCGGCCACACGGCGGTGAAACTGCTGGTCAGCGTGCGAGGAATGACTTCGGACGAAATGGCCGACGCGGCGCGAACGGTCCTGCGGGACGCCGTCGACATCACCTTCTCCACTGGAGCGGGACTGATCGAGATCTCGGCACCGGGCATCACCAAGGCGGCGGGTCTCGCCGAGGTCGCCGGGAAGTTCTCGGTGTCGGCCGAGCGGACCATCGCCTTCGGCGACATGCCCAACGACCTGGCCATGCTGCGGTGGGCCGGGCACGGGGTGGCGATGGCGAACGCACACCCCGCGGTACTCGAGGCCGCCGACGAGATCACCGCCCCCAACTCGGAGGACGGCGTGGCCCAGGTCCTCGAGCGCTGGTTCTGACCCCACGGGGTTTGGTGCGCCTGCAAGTACCACCAAGCAAGATCAAGTTCGTCGCTAACCGCTACCAACCCAGCAGCACTTGGTAGCGGTTAGAGCACATGTTGATCTTGCTTGGGTGTACTTGCAGACGTACCTACTCCCACGCTGGGAGGTGCGGCGGAGGACCTACTTGCCGCGGGCGTCGAGTTCGGCGGCCGCTTCCGGAGTGGGGGCGGTGCCACCGAGGTGCGCCGGTAGCCACCAGCGCTCCTCGTCGCCGGCGGGCTGCTCCGGGTACTCCGCCTGCACGGTGTCCAGCAGTGCCGACATCCGCACCCGCAGATCCTTCGTGAGCACCTCAGGGTCCTCGTCGGACCCGGGGTACAGCGGCTCACCGGTGAGGATCGAGATCGGTACGTGCCGCTTGGTCAGTGTGCGCGGCCTGCCCTTGGTCCACAGCCGCTGCGTACCCCACAGCGCCATCGGCACCACCGGAACACCCGCCTCGGCCGCCATCCGCACGGCACCGGACTTGAGCCCCTTGACGGTGAACGACCGGCTGATCGTGGCCTCGGGGAACACACCGACGACCTCCCCAGCCCGCAACCGGCGCACGGCCTCGTCATAGGACGCCTTACCCGCGGCGCGGTCGACTGGAATGTGGTGCATCCCGCGCATCAGCGGCCCGGCGATCCGGTTGGCGAAGATCTCCTGCTTCGCCATGAATCGCACGAGCCGCTTGGCCGGCTGGGCGCCGAGGCCACAGAAGATGAAGTCGAGATAGCTGACGTGGTTGCAGGCGATGACGGCACCGCCGGTGGCCGGAATGTGCTCGATGCCCTCGACCCTGAGCTTGTTGTCGAGTACTCGAAACATGGTCTTGGCCGCCAGCACGACGGGCGGGTACACGAGCTCTGCCATTCACCCAGGCTACGTGACGGTAACTCCGAAACCTACGGATCCGTAGGTTGTGCGAGTCACTCAGCCGCAGGGAACGTGCTCGAACCGCGGGTCGGCGTCCAGGGTCTCGATGATCCGTGTCGCCTGTTCCCGGATCGGGTAGACCTTGACCCACTTGTCCGTGCCCACCCGGCGGAACGTAGCCACCAGGTAGCGCCCCGCATACAGCGGATCTGCCCCGCAACGCTGGCTGTCGGTGTAACCGACGCCTGTGGTGATCGCCAATGCGGGCATGCGCTGGTTCACCACATAGTCGTAGTCCTGCGCGAGGTGACCGACGAGGTCGAGCTTCTGGTCGCGCTGACCGTGCCTGGCGATGTGCTCGTCGGTCAGCCCCAGCACGTCGAGCATGACGATATGCGTTCCGGCCTCGTACGAAAGCGCACCGTTGGCGAAGGTACTGACGACCGTTCCGCTCGGCAGGTTCGAACCGAGCCAGTCACCGATCTCCCCCAGCTCGACGATCGCGTCCCGCCAGTCGTGCATCCGCTGCAGCATCTGTTCGTGCGTCACCGAGACGAAAAGTGACAGTCCGGAAAGGACGACAGCGACGGGCACGACCGTGCGGTCGAGCCAGAGCCGTCGCGGCCGGGGCGACGGCGCCGCGCCGGTCCGGACACCGCTGCCCGTGGCGCCGAGGGCCGCCACGGCCGCGATCGCCAGCAACGGCGGGACCGGCGCCAGCAATCGCCAAGCGGGCATCCAGTCGCCACCGGCGTAGGTGATGAAGGCGAGGTAGACGAGTGCGAGAACGAAGAGGAGCCAGATCGCCGAACGCGCAGTGAGCACATCGGGATCCGGTGTTCCCTCCCCCTTGGGCCGTCGCACGGCGAACACCACCAGTGCCGCGGCGGCCAGCAGAAGGAACCCGCCGTGCGGGACGGCGAACTTCGACAGGTACTCCCAGCCGTGCTCCAGTTGCCAGCCGAGCGGTGCGCCGGACTTCGCGGCCAGTGCGTTGGGTATGAGGTAGCCGTAGTAGGTGACGCGCCACGCGGTCCAGGGCACGGCCAGCACGAGCGCGCCGAGTACGAACCCGGCCGGCGCCCACCAGTCCACCCGATGCCTTGCCGCGCGGACGATGAGCCAAATCCCGGCGACGACCGCGATGACGACGCCGTCTGGCCGCGTCATCGTCGCCAGGGCGACCAGAACACCGGCCACCACACAACGGTTCTCCGACACGGCGAGGCACACGCAGAGCACGAGCAGGAGGAACAGCGGGGTTTCCAGCCCGGACGGCCCGTAGGCCGCGAGACCACCCGCACCAGCGATCAGTACCGCTGCCGCGACGCCGAAGGCCGGCGCCGAGTCCTGCGCTCCCCGCGCCCTACGCACGATGCGGTGGACGAGCACGTACGCGAGCAGCACGCACCCGAGCGTGCTGAGCACGCCGAGAACCACAGCGGTACCGATGATCTCCGCGCCGAACACGGTCTTGAACAGGGCCAGCAGAACCATCCACAGGAAGTTCGAATAGCCCTCGACCCGCTCGCCGACATTGAATACCGGGCCGTTTCCCTGGGCGATGTTCTGCGAGTACCGGAAAGTGATGAATGCGTCCTCGGCGACCGTCGAGAACATCAACTGGTGCACCAGCGAGAAGCCGAGCGCGAGAAGTACGGCGGCCACCCGCCACGGCCGGCGGGCATTGATCCGCGACCACGCTGCCAGGACGAACACGGCGAGCACCAGCCAGACCCCCACCACGACGAGAACCAACTGACCCCTCGCTCTCCCCAGACGCAGGCCTGCCCAGTTGCGACGAGACTACATTTCCCCCTCACCCGCCGTCGCGGCTCCGCCACGCCCCGCGCGTCGAGCGACCGCTCATGGCCGCACGATCCCCGAAGTTCGACGACTGCCCGAACACGGTCGGCGGCACTGCGTGCATCAATGCCGAGCCCGCCATGGCAAACTGCCGTGACGATCGGGCCGAACGGCCCCACACTCTGCTGCCAGGGATCTCCCATGCCAACCGAGCTCGCTCTTGTGTCCTTCAGCGTGGTGACGGCCGTCTACGCCGTGCTGATCGTGGTTCCCGGTCTGCTGATCGCGGCCCTGGCCGGCGTGCGCGGCTGGCAGCTCGCCGCCACAGCTCCACTGCTGACCTATGCCGTCGCCGGTCTGGCGGGGCCGTGGCTGGCGGTGCTCGGGATTCCGTTCAACATCGCCAGTTTCCTGGCTGTGCTGGTCCTGCTCGCCGGCGCCGCCTTTGGGGTGCGGGCGCTGGTCAGGCGCCGCTCGGAGGCCGCCACATCGTCGAAGTCGCCCTGGGCGCCGGTGGCCCATTGGGGGGTGCTGGCTTGCCTGCTGGTGGCCGCGGCCGTCGGGGCCTACACGGTCCTGCGCGGCCTCGGCGCAGGCAACGCCGTGGCGCAGGGCTTCGACGCCGTGTACCACGCGAACGGCATCCGCTACATCGCCGAAACCGGGGACGGCAGCTTGACCGGCACCGGGAACACCAACTGGTACGCCGCGGACAATCAGCTGTTCTACCCGAACGCCTATCACCTGGTCGGGTCGCTGGCCTACAGCCTGACGGGCGTCGACATCCCCGTGCTGCTGAATGCCGGCGTGGTACTGCTGCCGGGGCTGCTGGCCCTGTCCATGATCGCGATGGTCCGCCGGTTCCAGGGCAGGGCGGTTCTCGCGGGCGCGGTGGCGCTGGTCGTCGTCGCTCCCGTGACACTGCTCTACGAGTCGCTCGACCACGGCCCGCTGTACCCGTTCCTGCTCGGCCTCGCGCTCACCCCGCTCGCCACGGTGGCGCTGCACTCGTACCTCACCCGGCCCGCGCTGGACACCGGATTCCTGCTCGCCGCGGTCGCGGTGGGCCTGCTGACGATCCACTCCTCGACGCTGTTCACCGGCATCCTGTTCGCCGTGCCGCTGCTGTTCCAGCGGTGGGCGCAGGCCGGGGCGCACCGGCTGCCGACGATTCGGCGTGACCTGGTCGCGCTGCTTCCGGTGGCGGTGGCGAGTATCGCGCTCAGCTGCCTGCAACTGTTCGGTGCGCTGGGGCTCGCGACCGGCGACGTGGCCTACAACGGCTGGCCCAGCGACACTGGCGTCAACACCGCGCTCGGCTCGCTGCTGACGTTCCAGCATTTCGAGCCGTATCCGCAGCTGTGGCTCACGGCGGCCCTGGTCGTCGGCCTGATCACGCTGAAGAGTCTGGGCGAGCTGCGCTGGATCGCGGTGACCGCACTGATCACCGGGGTCTTCGCGGTGGCGGTGATGACGTCGGACCACCCGCTGGTGAAGCTGTTGTCCCGCCCGTGGTGGGACGACCCGTACCGCTTCCTCGCGATCGCGACCGTGCCCCTGTGCCTGCTGGCCGCGCACGGGATCGCGTCGACGCAGCGGTGGCTGTACGAACGGACCGCCCGTGTTCGGCTTCCCGTGCGGCATGCGGGATCGGCAGTGACCGCAGCAGCGGTGCTCGCGGTGTTCGTCCTTGGCAGCGGCGGGCTATACAGCAGCGCGAACGCGTCGGTGGTGCAGCCGGGGTACGGCCCCCGCCCAGGTGTCGCGGAGCAGGAACTCCCGCTGAGCAAGGGAGAGGCGGTCGCGATGCTCGAACTCCGGGAGCGGGCCAAGCCCGGCGACTGGGCGATGAACGACCGTGCCGATGGCACCGTGTGGACGTACGCGCTCAGTGGCGTCCGGACGGTTGCCGGGCATTTCGATCGTGGCCTGGTGCCGCCGGAGGCGCAGCTGCTGTCAGAGCGGTTCAACCAGTATCGCAGCGACCCCGAGGTGCGCGCCGCGGTCGAGCGGCTGAACGTGCGGTGGGTGATCCTCGGAACCGGCGGTTACCCGCAGGACGCACCGAGGCCCGCCGGATTGACGGGGCTGGACGAGTTGCCGTTCCTGCGTCTCGTGTATCGCAACGACGCCGCGGCGCTGTACGAACTGCGGATCGAAAGCCCGGTGAACACCACGACCACCTCGGGGTGAACGGGGGC
Source organism: Amycolatopsis palatopharyngis (assembly GCF_003385185.1). Taxonomy (GTDB): domain Bacteria; phylum Actinomycetota; class Actinomycetes; order Mycobacteriales; family Pseudonocardiaceae; genus Amycolatopsis; species Amycolatopsis palatopharyngis. Next base: position 21,745 of record NZ_PQHZ01000033.1, read on the forward strand.
CGTGCGGGCCGGAAGCGGTGTTACGGGAGACTCGGCAGTCGTACCCGCCCGTCGGCTTGCGACGGTCCTGACACTGGTGGTGGAACCTGCCGACAACGACGAGCGTGTTCGCGGACGCCGCGCACATCGGCGTTTACCTGCTGATCCTGTTCGCACCGGGCACCGCTGCCGCGATCGCCGCCGGCTTGCGTGGGTGGCTGCTCGTCGGGACCGCGCCGCTGCTGGGTTACGCGATGGGGGCCATCGCGGGTCCCGCGCTGGGGTGGTTCGGCGTGCCCTTCAACCTGGTGACGTTCGCGGTCACGGCCGTGGTGCTCACGGCGGCGCTCGGCGTGGCGCGGTGGTCGGTGTCGCGGCGCGGGCGGTCAGCGGACGATGCGGGACCACCGTGGTTACGGCGCGAACATCTCGCTGTGGCGGGATGCGTGGCTCTCGCAGCGGTGGGTGGCGGCGCGGTGTTCCTGTGGGGACTGGGTGATCTCAATGCGGTTGCCCAGACCTTCGACGCGCCGTTCCATGCGAACGGGATCCGGTACATCGCGGAGACCGGGGACGGTGGCGCGTTCGGCATGGGCGCGGTGCACTGGTACGACGGTGGTTCCTTCTATCCCAACGGTTACCACCTGCTCGCGGCGGTGGATCTCGAACTGACCGGCGCCACGGTCCCCGCGGTCCTCAATGCACACACGGTGGTGCTCTTCGGCCTGATCGCGCTGTGCACGGCGGTTTTCGTCCGGCATTTCCGTGGTTCACCGGCGCTGGCCGGGTACAGCGCACTGACTGTGGTGGCGGCGACGTCAGTGAGCTGGGGAACGATGAGCAGCCCGCTGCTGCCGTTCGTGCTGTCGGTGGCGCTGCTGCCTGTGTTGATCGTGCTGGCGCATCGCTACCTGCAGCGTCCGGCGCCGGACACCGGTCTGCTGCTGGCGGTGGGCGCGGTGGCCGAGCTGACGATCCACTCCAGTGCGCTGTTCAACGGCGTTCTGCTCGCGGTCCCGATGCTGGCGTATCGCTGGTGGACGGCGCCCGCGCGCCTGCGCCAGGCGCGTCGCGACGGTCTTGCTTTGCTGGCGGTGGCGGTACCCACGCTGATCCTCGCGGCTCCGGAGCTGCTCGGAGCGCTGGCGCTGGTGGGCAGCGACTACCCGTATCTGGGCTGGCCGGCCAACACCACGTTCGGTCACGCGCTGGGCGACCTGGTGGCGTTCCAGCACAACCAGGCGCAACCCCAGGTGTGGCTGGCCGTCGCGCTGGCGATCGGCCTGGCGACGTACCGAAAACTGGGTGATCTGCGGTGGATCGGTTGTGCGGGGGTTCTTTTCGGCGGCCTCGCCGTTCTGGTGTCCAGTTCGGACAGTGCAATGGTGACGACGCTGGCGAGGCCGTGGTGGGACGACCCGTTCCGACTGGTCGCCCTGACCACGTTGGTGCTGTGTGTGATCGCAGCCCACGGGCTCGCGCAGGCGCAGTCCTGGCTCGGCGGGTTGTTGCGAGCTCGTGCCTCCTGGATTCCAGGGAGGACGGCAGGCGCCGTGGCGGCGGTGGCGGTACTCGTCGGATTCCTCGTCCTGTCCAACGGTCTGTACGCCCGGCGACATGCCGTGTACGTCGCGGCCAACTGGGGAAACACGGAGATGGTCGCGCAGCCGACCGACGAGATGGTCGTGAGCAAGGCGGAGGTCACGGCGATGCGCGAACTAGCCGAGCGGGCTGACCCAGATGACCGCGTCCTCAACGAATGGTTCGACGGCTCCGCGTGGACCTACGCCATCACCGGCGTCCGCTCGGTCGTCAGCCACTACGAGGTCGCCGACGCCCCGGCGGACACCAAACTCCTCACCGAACACTTCCGCGACTACGCGACCAGACCCGATGTCCGGGCTGCCGCCGACCGGTTGGACGTCCGCTGGGTGCTGGTAACCGAAGGCCGAATGTTCGGCGACTCGACACAACGCCCACCCGGCCTACGGGGCTTGGACGGCCTGCCGTTCCTGCAGCCGGTCTACGGCAACGACATGGCGACGCTGTATCGGGTGCTCCGGTAACACTTCGTAGTCCCCGGCAGTCACTGGTCGGGACCCTCAGCTTGGCTTTCGCAGCGCGAGGCCGCCTCCATAACAGTGGACACCCGCGTACTCCGCTTCCTAGAGTACATTCCTCATGATCAAGGCTGGTAGATCCAATCCTGCCTCTCGGCCCACCGATTCACCGCATCAACAAATTCCTGGATCAACTCGACGGAATCGGGGAAATCTGGCAGAAACTGCGCGCGCGCCTCTTTTAAGAGGTTTTCCCTGATCGCCGAGACGATCAATCTTACTTCCGCCTGATTGAAGATGGATAGCGAGAACCAGTAAAAATCATCCTGCCTCAACAAGACCGCAGCCAACGCCGAGTCTTCTAGGTGCAAAGCGACCATTTTAAGGATCCAGCCAACCGCTTGCGGCTTCATATCAACGAGTTCGTCCTCGCCATGACTATACTTCGTTCCAATTACAAATACTGCTGACATTCAAAGCTCCACGATAACTATTCGGTTTCCGTGCGGCGCTACGAACTCCGGGCGTCCGAGGTAGACAGTCTCGTTCACGCTGTGAAGTGCTCGGACATCGACGGTGGCGGATTCAATACGACCGGCAGTGCGGGAAATATGGACGCGTCCGTACCCCCAAATAACGGCCGCATACCTGTGGCGCTGCAGGTGATGATCCAGTCCCGCAGCGGGTGCACGCGAACGGCACGGCGGCGCAGTATCGGGGACTCCGGCAGGCCCCTGCAGTCCCGCCCGCCGCTGGTCGAGTGCCTCCACAACAGCAAAGAGCCGGAACGCGGGCCGGCTAGTCAAGCCATGCCCGACCTGCTGCCCACTCGTTCACGGCCTGCACTAACTTTTGCACGATTTCAATCATCAAGTCGGATGGCGCACTCAATCGCGCGACGGGAAGTAGATCATTCCGGATGGCGGCAATAATCAAGCGCGCATGAGGCCGACCGAAGGTGCCGAGTGTGAATATTCCACCGGTGGCATAATCGGTCAAAATGGCGGAGAGTTCGGCATCGTCAACCTCCTCAGCCAGAGTCTCTAGAACCCAACTCAACGCGCCGAACGACAGGTCGAAGCGAAGGTCATCACCACTGGCATACTGCCCGGGCTCGCCGAAAATAAGGATCCCCGACATCCCAATCCCCCATAATTACCCTCACTACACGGACCCCGTGGTTGATAATTCCGATTACCGCACCCCCTATCGGAAGAGGGCCCGGCCACCGAATCATTTTAAGGAATTTCTTGGCTTTTCATCGCCGAGGCGTCCGGCCGTCGGGTCAAGCCTCTACCTCAAGGCCCCGGACTAGGCCCCTGGTCTGCGAAAACAGCTCGCCTCTCGGGTTCAAGCCGGAGACACCGGCAGCGATTGCAGTCGGCTCGCGCAAGGCCGTCATGCAGGTCGAGGTCTGGGACAAGGTCACGGCGGCCGGACCCGCACCGCACCGGCCGCTCAAACCCACTTCCAGGAAGCGGGTTTCTGTGAGCTGAACCCGCTCGCCGGCCGGGCACCTCTGACATCACGGTGCGTTCTGCTGCAACTACACATGGTACACGGCGGCCTTCGAAGTCGCGGCCGAGCCAACGAACCGTACAGCGCGTGGGCTGCTTCCGAGTGCACGTGGCCAGTCCACCGGCAGCGGCGCCGTCCGGCGCCGCTGATCGCCGTTGCTAGTCTGCCCGTGGCCCCGGGATAGCGACATCGACTTTCGCGATCTGGTCGGCACCGAGGCCATGTCGTCGGCGCACGGATATGGACGGGGGCCGACAACACCATTATCACGAGGAGCGCACTTTGAGTTGGTGGCAGTTGGTTCCGGCTGTGCTGTGCACTGTCGCCATCGTCTTCCTCCCTGGGTATCTGATCGTCCGGAGTTGGGCCGTCACTGGCGTTGTCGCGGTCGGCACAGCAGCCCCGGTATCGATCGGCCTCGTGGCGGTTGCCGCTGTTCTCGGGCCGATGATCGGAGTCCAGTGGAACGTACTGCTCGTGGTCGTTCCCGCGGTCCTCATCGCAGTGATCGGCCTTGTGTTACGCGGACTGGCCCCCAAGGCGCTGATCACGGGTAGTGGAACCGCCCGGTCGGCAGGGTCACGATGGACCTTGCTGGTGTACGCCGGAGCCCTGCTCATTCCTGCGGTGATGCTCGCGCGCGGGCTGATCCTGATGATCGGCAGTCCGGAAAACTTCTCCCAGACCTACGACAACATCTTTCACCTCAACGCGCTCCGTTACATCCTGGACAGCGGCTCGGGGTCAACGCTGACGCTCGGTGGGATGTACAGCAACGGAACCGATCCATCGACCTACCCCGCGGCCTGGCACGACCTGGTCAGCCTGGTCGTCCAGGTATCCGGTACGTCGATCCCCGCATCGATCAACGCGGTGACCTTGGTCGTCGGAGCCCTGGTCTGGCCGATCTCCTGCATCTTCCTCGTCACGAGAGTCACCGGGGTCCGGCCGGTTCCCACGCTGTTCGCGGGGGCACTGTCCGCCGTGTTTGGCGCGTTCCCCTACCTGATGGTCACGTTCGGAGTGCTTTACCCGTTCTTCCTGTCGCTGGCACTGCTGCCTGCCGCTATCGCACTGGTCGCCATGTCGGTTGGAGTCGGCCCTCTCGGGGGGACGCCGAGGTGGCTGGCGGCGCTGATCCTGATGGGAGTGGTCGTTCCGGGCGTGGCGTTGGCCCACCCAAGCACGGTTCTGGCGCTACTGGTGTTCGCGGTGCCGATATTCGTGGTCGGCATCGTCCGGTATCGCCGAACGCTCTCCACCGGGCGAGCCATCGCCGTTCGGTACTGGGCCCTGATCGCGCTGCTCCTCGGCTATCTCTCCGCCGTCGTGCTGCTGTGGATCAAAATCCGCCCCAGTGAATCTGCCTCCGCCTGGGACCCGACTCAACGGATATCGCAGGCGATCGGCCAGGTCCTCGCCGCAGGAGTCATGCAGCAGGGACCCACCTGGGTCGTGTTCCTATTGACCTTGGTCGCCATCGGCCTCGTCATGCGCAGGCTTATCAGCGCCTGGGTGCTCGGGACCTACCTGATCGGCGCCGGACTCTTCGTCGTGGTCTCCGCATTTCGCGAGAGCGAGGTTCGCGACTTCCTCACTGGTGTCTGGTACAACGACTCGTACCGCTTGGCCGGGCAGTTGCCGGTGGTCACAGTCGCGCTTTGCGCGATCTCTGCTACCTGGTTGTTCACCAGGTCACAGGACGTGTTGTCCAGTCGTATTTCGTGGTTGTCCTGGATGCGTCCCGCACGGCAGGCGACGCCGGCGATCTCAGCCGTCGCCTTCGTGGCGGCTATCGTGCTGGCTGTGGCCGGGCAGTACAGCTCGGTGAACTACGAGATCGCGCACGGCAGGAAGACCTATCAGATAAACGACAACTCGTACGTTCTGTCCACCCCGGAGCGAGCTCTGGTGGAACGGCTCGACGAACAAGTGCCGCCTGGCGCAACCATCATCGGCAATCCGTGGACCGGGACCTCTCTCGCCTACGCCCTCGCTGACCGGCGCACCCTCACACCGCACGTAGGAAACTCAGTTCCGCGGGACGTACTGACGGTGATGAACGGTCTCGACGAGATGGCCACGAACCCGCGTATCTGCTCGATCGTCCAACGCTTGAACAGCTACTACGTACTTCACTTCGAAGGACGCCAAGTGCATGACAAGGGCAAGCACTACGACGGCCTTGAGTCGCTGTCCACCAATCCCGGATTGACCAGGATCGATCACGAAGGCTCGACCGCGGAGCTCTACAAGGTCACGGGCTGCTGAAACACCGCGCCACTACTGCTGGTCGATGACCTCGACCGTGTTGGCGGCGACGGTCCGCAAGCTGTGGTTGTCATCGACCCACCGGGACAGCCGTTCCCGCCGAGCGGTGTCCGGTTGCTCGGTCAACGCCTTGTCCATCGCTTCGGCGACCGCGTTGCCATCCCAATCGACAGCCCAGCCGAGGTCGTTGTCCCGGATAAGCGCGGCCATCGGACCGACCCCGGCGTAGATGACCGGAGCACCCGCCGACATGCCAGCTAGAGCTTTGGTCGCGAAGGCAAAGTCGTACCCGACACCTGGCTTCACCGAGGCCAGTGCCGCTGATGCGCACGAGAACTCCTCGCTCAGGTGTTCAGCGGACTGAGGGGTACGGAACTCAACCTTTCCAGGAGCGACCTCGTTCGCGAGTTCCTTCAGCGCGGGCACGTCTACGCCTTGACCAATCATCAGCAGAGACGCATCCGGATGCCGCTCGGCGATCCGGCCGAACGCACGAACGAACACGTCCGCACCGTGAATCTCCGACATCGTCCCGCCGTACACGAGCTTCTTGGCGGGTTCCCGATCGCCTTGCGGGGAGAAGACAAACCGATTGGTATCGATACCCACACCGACCACGGTGATGCGGTCCGCGTGAGCCCCGAGAGTCAGCAGGTCCTGCCGCACACCGTCGGACACGGCGACGATCCGCCGCGCACCGTTGACCACCCAGCGCTCCAGAATCTTGAGCACCCGGACGATCGTGCGGTTGACGCCGATCCCCTCCGCCGCGGTCGACACCACGTCGGCGGAGTAGTGGATATACGGAATGCGTTTCAGCGCGCAGGCGACCCGGCTGACCACACCAGTTGTGGTGGGCGGTTCCACCACAACCACGTCGCTCTTGGTGAACAGCAACCGGAAGAACAGCGGGATGTCATAGCTGAGGTACTGCACGTACCCGCGAACGTTCCCGCCTTTGTCCCGGAGTACCGGCCACCGACGTACGTCAAGTCCAGGGTCGTCGATCTGGGTTCCCTTGGGCGGCACCGTGGTCAGCACCTTGACCTGGTAGCCCTGAGTCACCAGCTCGTCGGCCAGGGCACCCAGCCGGTAGGCGGCCGCACCGGTCTCGGGCCGGAACAGCCGCGAGACGATGGTGATTCGGGTAGGCATCGGTTCAGAGGCTCCGGCTACCTGCCGACTGAGTCGCCGTGAGCAGCAACTCCTCCGCGGTACGCAAGGTGTTGAGCCCCTCCTGCATGGTCACAATGTCAGCGTCAAGGCCCAGTACTGCATCCCGGAACTTCTCGTGCTCGGTGCGCAAGGGCTCCCGCTTCTGGATCGCGTAGCGGGTCACGTTGCCCTCGGACACTCCGCGGAAGTTCGCGACCGAGTCCCACTCGGTGTTGATCACACCGTTGGCATAGAAGGTGAGGTCCGCGGTGAGGGTGTCGGCGACGAATGCGCCCTTCTCCCCCGTCACGACGGTGAGGCGTTCCTTCATCGGGGACAGCCAGTTGACCAGGTGATTGGTGATGGTCCCGTTGGCGAGCCTGCCCGTGGCGGCCACCATGTCCTCGTGCGGCCGGCCCGATCGAGTGGTGACCTGCGCGGACACACTCGTGTACTCGGACTGGGCCAGCCAGGCGGTCAGGTCGATGTCGTGCGTCGCGAGGTCCTTGACCACACCGACATCGGCGATCCGCGCCGGGAACGGGCCCTGCCGACGGGTCGCGATCTGATAGATGTCGCCGAGTTCGCCAGCGGCCATCCGCGCCCGCAAGGACTGCAGCGCGGGGTTGTACCGCTCAATGTGCCCGACGGCGCCGACGATGCCCCTGTCGGCGAACGCCTTGACCAGCCTTGTCCCTGCCTCGACGCTGTGCGCGACCGGCTTCTCAATAAGTGTGTGCACGCCGGCGTCGGCGAGTGCGAGACCGACTTCCTCGTGCATAGCGGTCGGTACAGCGCACACCGCCATGTCGATGCCGGCATCGATCAGCTCCGCCACGGTGCCGAGCACCGGCAGATCGCCTGCGACCCCATGCGGGTCTCCGGTGGCGTCAGCTACCGCGACCAGCTCCAGGCCGTCGACCTCACGGATCACCCGCGCGTGGTGCCGGCCCATCATGCCGAGACCGATCAGGCCTACTCGCAGCTCCGTCATGCTCACGCCCCTGCCTTCGCCAGTGTGTTGACCGCGGTCACGATTCGTTCGAGGTCCTCGTCATCCAGTGATGGGTGGACCGGGAGCGACAGCACGGACTGTGCGGCCTTCTCGGTGTTCGGCAGGTCCTCCGTACGGGCGAACGAGGGCAGCCGGTGATTCGGGATCGGGTAGTACACGCCCGCGCCGACCTGGTATTCGTCCTTCAGCGCGGCGACAAAACCATCTCGGTCGTGCGGCACGGTGATCGTGTACTGGTGGTAGACGTGCACGGCGCCGTCCGCGACCGCTGGAACGCCGACCCCGTCGAGGTTCTGGTCGAGGTACCGCGCATTCGCCTGCCGCCTCCTCGTCCAGTCGCCGACCTTGGTCAGCTGCACCCGGCCGATCGCCGCGTGCAGGTTCGTCATCCGCGCGTTGAAACCGACGACCTCGTTCTCGTACTGGCGCTGCATACCCTGGTTGCGCAGCAACCGCAGCAGCCGCTCCACCTCGGCGTCTCCTGTGGAGACCATGCCGCCCTCACCTGAGGTCATGTTCTTGGTGGGGTAGAGGCTGAACATGGCGAACGTGCCGAACGTACCGACCGGCGCACCGCCCAAGGTCGCTCCGTGCGCCTGCGCCGCGTCCTCGTAAAGGTCCAGTCCGTGCTGCTCGGCCAGCTTGCCGAACGCGGGCATGTTCGCGGGGTGCCCGTAGAGGTGCACCGGCATGATGCCCTTGGTGCGCTCGGTGATCAGCCCGGAAACGTGTTCCGGGTCGAGGCAGTAGTGCTCGAGTTCGATGTCGGCGAAGACCGGGGTCGCGCCGGTCAGTGCGACCGCGTTCGCCGTGGCGGCGAAGGTGAACGACGGGACGATCACCTCGTCGCCGGGACCGACGCCGGCGGCGAGTAGCCCGAGGTGCAGGCCTGCGGTACCGGAGTTGACCGCCACCGTCGACCTGCCGTCCAGCAGTACGTCGCTGAACTCCTGTTCGAATGCGGCGACCTCGGCGCCCTGCGCCAGCATCCCGGAACGGAGAACGGCGTCGACAGCCTCCCGCTCCGCGTCGCCTACGATCGGTTTGGCAGCGGGTATGAAGTCCTTGCTCACGTCTCGCCCTCGATGTCGTTCGGGGATTGTCGCCTCACTTTATTCCTGCCGCCTGTTTCATCTCGGCAGGGGCCGGAACCACCCTCGTGCGCGGCTTGCGGCACACCCCGGATGCGGCGCCGACGGTACCGGAACATGCTCCGGCGTATCGATCACCGCCCATTTTCGCCGACGCGGTGATCATTTTCGGAAGCGAAGCGTCGGCAGCGGGACAGGGAGTTTCGCGACATCCGACCGATTCATCAGCCACCAGATCACGAGGAAGGCAAGCGCGAAGGCCGGATCAAGCAGGAACGGCAGCTCCGCAAGCCGTTGCACGAGGACGATGCCACCGACCACAGCCAGCCCAAGTGCAACCTTGCCGAACAGCACGGCCCACGTGTGCCCTCCAGTTCGCCAGGCGACACCGACTGGAATCGCGGCTATGACCACGGTGCCGCACAGGTACCCGAGCGCAACACCAAGAATCCCCATTCCCGGCGCCACCAGGAGCCAGAACGTAACGCCGACCGCCATTCCGAGGAGGCTGGCCGCCACGGTCACCAGCATGCCCCGCTGCGACCGGGTCGTCAGTGCGTTGACACTGCCGACACCGAGGTTCGTGGCCAGAACCGCGAGGACGAGAACTGGCAGGATGTTCTCGGCTCCGGCGAAACGATCGCCCCAGATGATCCCGATCAACAACCTGCTGCAGACGATTATCGAGCCGAAAATGCCGACCATGACCACCGCGAGTGCCCTTGTCGCATTGTTGGTCTGTGCGTGGAAGCCTGCGTGGTCACCGCGCCCCCATGCCTCGGCCAGGGACGGTAGGAGCACGAGACTCAGCGATGCGGCAAGCATTGACGCCGGCGTCGCCAAGTTGAGGGCGGCCGCATACTGGCCGGCATCCGCGTCGCCACCCACAACTTTGGCCGAGATCTGGGAGAGCTGAAGAAATCCAGTGCTTGCCAACGTGCCGACCGCGCCCAAGGCGACGAACCCGTCCAGCTCCCGACGACGAGCGCGCGTCGGACGTCCTGACCCGCCGTAGGGGAAGCCAGCCAGCGTGTACACGCCGTACGCGAGGACCAGAGGTAGAACGAGGGCGGGCCCGCGAACGCCGGCGAGCAACAAGGCGATTAAGCCGGTGAGGCCCAGGACGACGCTGACGAGGTCCCACGCAGTCGCGCGTGGAACCTGACCAGACCCGAATTGCACTCCTCGGGTGAAGCTGTAGCCGGAGTACGCGATGGTAAGGGCTCCAACACTCACGGCACCCAGCCAGGAGCCGTTATCGATGAGAACCCAGGCGGGCAAGCTGATCAGGCCCAGGAGGATCGCTGTCAGGACGGCACGGCGGCGAAGATGCGCCGCGATCGATCGGATCTCCTCCGGGTTGCCCGCTCCGCGCGCGCGAGCCAGGAATTTGGAAGCGGCACTGCCCGTCGATGTCGGCCAGAGCAGCGCGAGAATCGTGGCTGTGGCGATCGCCGAGGCCACGACACCTAGCTCCGACTTCCCGGCGATGTGCCCGACCAGAAATGCGGTGGCAAACCGCAAAATGCCCTGTGCGAGCAGACCCACAGTGCTGAGAACGCCACCCCGGGCCAACGAGGTTTCGGTGGGGGCGTCGAGCCGCACCGGGGACAGCATCCGCGAAAGCGCGCCCCTGGACTCGATCGGCCTCACTTTCGTGCCGCCATGACCTCTTGATAGACCCGGGCGACCGTGTCAACTCCCCGCTCGACGCCATGCTCATCGTCGACCCAGGTCCGCCCTGCCGCCGCGTCGTGTGGCTGAGTGCCGTCGAGAACTGCCACAACAGCGTCAACCGCGTCGGCGACGCCGCCGCCCAGTACGGGTGGCGGCGAGGCGGAGTACAGCGGGAGCGGAACCGGGACGACGACGGGGACGCCTGCGGCCAGCGCTTCGAGTTCACTCGCGGCGAGGATCTTCCCTGACTGTCCGACAACAACGCGCGCTCCGGCCAACAACGCAAGATACGCAGCGTGGTCACCACGCGGAACAAGGTGGACTCCGAGCGCGGCAGCATCTGCCGCCTGCGGACCCCAGTCGAGGCCAACGACCTCGGCCCGCTCACCGAGTGCGGCCACGAGACGACGTGCAACCTCGAGCTGAGTGGCGCTGTCCTTGTCCGGGCTCCAGCGCGAGGCGAACACAACCTGCGGCTTCCCCGGCTTCGGGGTCCATTTCGGGACGTTGTCGACGTCAATGGGAACCGGGAGGTAGATCGCGTCCGAACGGTGCGGCAGGACGTGCTCAGCGAGGTCTGGAGTGGAGTAGAAAACGGACTCCGCATCGCGTAGCCCGCCGCGGATGCCCGCTGCGCGGGACGGGTCGTACTGCGTAGTGCGGACGTCGGTGCCGTGACAGTGCAGCACGAACCGAGGAGCGCCGAGACGAGAGTGGGCGAGCGTTGACGCCGAGTGGACGTGGACGATGTCGTGACGGCGGGCGAGTAGCGCGAGCCTGCCGAGCCAAACACCCCCGATGACGGCGCGACGGGCTTGCCCGGTCAGCCCACGCCACTCCTGGCTCTCGGCAGCCTTGGGAAGGTAACGCCAGACGTAGCCACGGCTGGCGGCCTCGGCGATCATGCGCTGCGCGGTGAACGCCGCATCGTTGACGTGCAGGGCCGAGGGCTGCGCTGAGATCACGGCGTGATCCTACCGAGGAGCATGAGAGCCACAGAAACCGCGGAGATAGACTTCGCGCCCATGGCGCATCGCGGGCGAATTCTCTGTATCTCCTTTTCGGATATCAACAGTGACGCACGAGTACTTCGTCAACTGGACGTGCTCGCCGAACTCGGCGAGGTGACCACTGTCGGGTACGGTGACAAGCCCGCGTCGGCGACTGAACACCTGTCGATTGATGCCGACCTGCCCTCACTGCCCCAGACTCCCGTAGGCGTTGCAATGCTCGCGTTGCGTCGTTTCGACCGCATCGAGTTCATGGCGCCCGCCGTTCGCGCCGCATACGACCTGCTCAAGGGACGAAAATTCGATGTGGTCGTGGCGAACGAGGCACGCGCGATGGCACTAGGTCATCGCGTCGCGGCGGGCGCTCCGGTCGTTGCCGACATGCATGAATGGGCTCCGGAAGAACGCGCACACGTGCGGTCGTGGCGATTGCTGGTGAAGCCATTCATGACCTACCAGTGCCGTAAGTACCTGCCGAAGATGGCCGCTGTGACGGTGGTGAACGATTCGATCGGCGCTCTCTACCGTGATCGGTTTGGGGTGCAACCGCGCACGGTGCGCAACGCCGGCGCGTTCCGCGACTTGGAGCCTGGCAACGTTCACGAAGGCAGCATTCGACTCGTGCACAGTGGGGGCGCGATTCCTGGTCGCAACCTCGAGGCGCTCATCGAAGCGGTCCGTGAGCTGAGCCCGAAGTACACCCTCGATCTCTACCTGGTTCCAGGTAGAGACGGTGGTAGGTACCTGGATCGGATCCGGTCACTGATCGCCGATGAACCGCGTATCACACTGCATCCACCGGTCACTCCGGATGAACTGGCACCGACGTTGAACCAGTTCGACGTCGGAATCTTCAGCCTGCCGCCACTCACGCCGAACCATCGATTCATGTTGCCGAACAAGATCTTCGACTTCGTGCAGGCACGGTTGGCGGTGGTGTTCGGGTCCGCACCGGAAACGGACCGGTTGATATCCGAACATGAGTTCGGTGTGATCGCGGCGGACGCTTCCGCACAGTCCATGAGGGACGCTCTCGCCTCAATGGACGAGCAGCAGGTGCAGGTCTTCAAACAGAACGCGGATAAGGCGGCCAAGGTGTTGAACTCGGCCGAGGACTGTGCCGTCACCCGGAACGTGGTCGGCGACCTGCTGCTACCGGACTCAACCGCACCCTGAGTTCCGCTGCAGCGTCGGAACGCTTTCTGAGCCTGGCAGCGTGGTCAGGGAGACCAACCCCAGACCAAGAGCAGGTAACCGCCGAAGTAGGCGGAGATCAGAGTCAGCGTGCTCATGGTGACGATCGCTCCGGCGGTCCGGGTTCTGGCCAACGCGGTCGCAACGGGCAGCAGCAGCGGGACGGCGACGAGGAGAAACCGGGCCTTGGCGTTGTACATCTCGTATCCGCCGATTGTCGTCACCAGGAGCACGGCAGAGTAGAGCAGCAACGGCCACGGCTGGCGCTGGATGACGCTGTGTGCGAACAACGCCAACGCCAACAGCATGATGAGAGTGACGACGTAGAAGTCCAGGGGCGACTCCTCGGTGAGGACCTTTGTGGCGAAGTTCAGCGTGTATCCGCCACCGTCCCAACCCGTGTTCCAGCCTTCGTCTTCGATGTAGAACCAACCATCGAAGCGGCCCATACGGTAGCCGACCCAGGCCAGATATCCGACCCAGCCGACTGGCGCGACAACAAGGGCGACCCATGGGCGCCAGTCGGACGGCTTACGAAAGATGGCGACAAGCGCGGCGAGACCGACGACGGCAATCAGCGCTGTCGCGGTCGGGCGGCTCAAACCGGCGACCAGGCAGAGGAGGCCCGCCATCAGCCAACGCTTGGCAAGTACTGCGTACAGCGCCCAGACCGCTAGCGCGGTGAAAAGAGTCTCGGTGTAAGCCATCGACTCGACGACCGCGTGCGGGACGGCACCCCATAGGACGGCCAGAAAGATCCCGGTGCGCCGGTCATGCAGATGCTTGCCGAGGACGTACAAGCCCCATGCGGCCGCGAGACCGGCGGCCCAGGAGAGCACGAGTGCAGCACCCATCGAGCCGAGCGGAGTGATCGCGGCCAGCACGCGAGCGAGCATCGGGTAGAGCGGGAAGAAGGCCATGTTGCTGTGCGCCGACTCGCCGTCGTCGTACCCATCGTTAATGATCTGCAGGTACCAGACCGAGTCATACTTGTTGCCAAGTAGCCCGAGCAGACTCTGGTTCTCGGCACTCGCCCAGATCCAGAGGATGCCTACACCGATCAACCGGACCACGAGATATCCCGCTAACGCGGGGGCGGCAGATCGCTTGACCTGTTCCCAGAAGGGCAAACCGCTGAAGGAACGATCCGAGTTACGGAGCCGCCGAGTCAAGCTCTCGACGATCGCCACAGATTGCGCTCCTTCTCATATCGAGAATCCAAGCCGATACCGGCGAAGTTCTCATCAGGGATAAAAAGGAAGTCTGAGCTGTATCCGGCGTTGCCGTCACTGCCCGTCCTACGCGGACTCGGTGAGAGTCCCGTCTGCTTCGACGTAGGTCGCGCCGGACAATGGACAAACCCAGTACTCACCCTCCTGCCGCAGCGGGGCCCCGGCCTTGCCGACCCAACCCACCCTGCGTGCGGGGACGCCGACCACCAGGCCGAAGTCGGGAACGTCCTTGGTCACCACCGCTCCTGCGGCGACCGTTGCCCACGCCCCGATCCGGACCGGGGCCACGCATACCGCCCTTGCGCCGATGGAGGCCCCCTCCGCGATGGTCACACCGACCGCGTCCCAATCCGAGGCGCTCTTCAGGCTGCCGTCCGGGTTGACCGCGCGGGGATAAGTGTCGTTCGTCAGCACGACCGCGGGACCGATGAAAACTCCGGCCGCGAGCTCGGCCGGCTCATACACCAGCGCATGGTTTTGGATCTTGCAGTTGTCGCCGACCCGGACGCCGGTTCCAATGTAGGCACCGCGCCCGACGATGCAGTTCTCGCCCAGCTCAGCGTCCTCACGCACCTGCGCGAGATCCCAGATCTTCGTGTTTTCGCCGAGCTTCGCGGTCTGCGCCACGTTTGCTCCGTCAGCAACGAACGACATGCTCATCATTTCATCAGGCGGCAGGAGAACTTGCCGAACAGGTCGGCACGGGGGTCTTGACGGGGCCGGGAACCGTCACTTCGCACGCTACCGCGACCCTACCCGGATTCACCACAACGTGACTGCACGTGTGACGCCGTGCAGGATGCGCATCTCAGGCCTTGCCGATGACCCGGTAGCTGATGTCCGGCCAGCGGTCCGCGGAACTCACCCTGCGACCGTCCACGAAGGTACGAACCCCGGGCAGATCGTCCGGGCCGAGGCCGGCGTACTCACGGTGATCGGCCTGCACCACAGCGGCGTCCACCTTCTCGCCGAGGTGGTAGGGCTCGAAGCCGAGCGCGCGCAGCTCGTCGTCCGTGTACAGCGGGTCGTGCACCAGCGGCGTCGCGCCACGGGAGCGCAGTGCGTCCACCGCGGCGAACACCCCGGAGAACGCGGTCTCCTTCACCCCGCCGCGGTAGGCCGCGCCGAGCACGACCACCCGGGCACCGGTCAGGTCGCCGTGTGCGCCTTCCAGCAGGCCCATCGTGTAGTCGGGCATACCCGCGTTGGCTTCCCGCGCGGCGCGCACGACCGTCGCGTCCGGGTCGTTCCACAGGTACAGCCGCGGGTACACCGGGATGCAGTGGCCGCCGACGGCGATCCCCGGCTGGTGAATGTGGCTGTAGGGCTGGGAGTTCGACGCCTCGATCACCTGGTAGACGTCGATCCCCGCCGTACTGGCGAACCGGGCGAACTGGTTCGCCAGTCCGATGTTGACATCCCGGTAGGTCGTCTCGGCGAGCTTGGCCAGCTCGCTGGCCTCGGCCGAGCCGAGATCCCAGACGCCGTTCGGCCGCTTCAGGTCCGGCCGCTCGTCGAAGTCCAGCACCGCGTCGTAGAACTCGATCGCTCGTTCCGCGCCTGCCTCGGAGAGCCCGCCGATGAGCTTGGGGTACTTGCGCAGGTCCTCGAACACCCGTCCGGTCAGCACCCGCTCCGGGGAGAACACCAGGTGGAAGTCGCTGCCCTCGACCAGCCCGGACTCCTTCTCCAGCATGGGCTTCCACCGGTTGCGCGTGGTGCCCACCGGCAATGTGGTCTCGTAGGACACCAGCGTGCCCGCCGTGAGGTGTTTGCCCAGTTCCTCCGTCGCGGCGTCCATCCAGCCGAAGTCCGGCCGCGCCTCGTCGTCCACGAACAGCGGCACCACCAGTACCACGGCGTCGGCGCCGGGAACGGCCTCCGCGTACTTGGTCGTGGCGCGCAGGGTCCCGGCGGGAACCAGCTCGCTGAGCTTCTCCTGCAGCTGCGCCTCACCGGGGAACGGCTCGACCGCACGATTGATCTGGTCGACGACCTCGGCGTTCACGTCGACGCCGACGACCTCGTGGCCCTTCGACGCGAACTGCACGGCAAGGGGGAGCCCGATCTTCCCGAGGGCAATGACAGCGATCTTCACCGAGGCAGTCCTCTTCCGATACAGGAGTGGCGCGAGATTTCGGGGGCCAGCCTAACTCGACCGGCGGCGAACGGACATCGCCACCCACGGGAGGTAACCGCCGTCGGCGTCGACGACAGCGCACCGCCGGTATGAATGGGCTAGTACGATTCGAACGGAATTCTCCTCCGTTGGGCGATACTCCTGTCGGATGCGCGCGGGGAAGAACAGCGTGAGCCTTATCGAGGGGAACAACGTGCGGGCACTTGTCACCGGTGGCGCCGGTTTCATCGGATCGACACTGGTCGATCGACTACTGGCCGACGGGCACGACGTGCACGTCGTCGACGACCTCCGGCGCGGAGGCAACGACAACCTCACCGCAGCCGAGCCCACCGGCAGGATGACCCTGCACAAGGTCGACATCGCCGCTGCGGACCTGCCCGCCCTGTTCGCCGAGGCGGCTCCCGAAGTCGTCTTCCACCTCGCCGCACAGATCGACGTGCGGGCCAGCGTCGCCGATCCGCTCGACGACGCAAGGCAGAACGTGCTTGGCACCATCAACGTCGCCGAGGCCGCGCGCGCCGCCGGCGTTCGCAAAATCGTCTTCTCCTCCTCCGGCGGCTCGATCTACGGCGCGCCCGAGGACCTGCCCGCATCGGAGCTGACCCCGCTCGACCCGAAGTCGCCCTATGCGGCGAGCAAGGTTTCCGGCGAGGTCTATCTGAACACCTATCGAAATCTGTTCGAACTGGACTGCACGACGCTGGCGCTGGCGAACGTCTACGGACCACGACAGGACCCGCACGGCGAGGCCGGGGTCATCGCCATCTTCGCCTCCGCGCTGCTGACCGACCGTCCCACGACGGTGTTCGGCGACGGCGGCAACACCCGTGACTACGTCTACGTCGACGACGTCGTGTCCGCCTTCATCGCGGCGGCGGGCGAACACGGCAACGGTCAGCGGTTCAACATCGGCACGGGCGTACAGACCTCGGACCGCGAGCTGCACCGCCTGGTCGCCAAGGCCGCTGGCGCGAAGGACTCCCCCGAGTTCGCCCCCGCCCGGCTCGGCGACCTGCGGGCTTCGGCCCTGGACGCGGCAGCGGCGACGCGAGAACTTGGCTGGCGCCAGGAGGTCGACCTCGCCGAGGGCGTCCGGCGCACGGTGGAGTACTTTCGCGCCCGGCTCTGATGACGCCGCAGGGGCCGTCATCGCGGCTACCTCCCCCCATACCCAGGAATGATGCCGCTGTGCACCCAGTTACCATCGGACGCTGCGTACTACCGCGATCGGGGAGAGTCAGGTGACCAACGAAGACGTCTGGGTGGTGATTCCGGTCTTCAACGAGGCCCAGGTCATCGCCGATGTCGTGGAACGGGTGCGCCCGACGTTCCCCAATGTGGTGTGTGTGGACGACGGCTCCGCCGACGACTCCGCCACCCGGATCGCAGGTACCCACGCCCACCTGGTGCGGCATTCGCTCAACCTGGGCCAGGGCGCTGCCCTGCAGACCGGGCTCTCCTACGCGCTCGCTCGACCCGGCGCCAAGTACTTCGTCACCTTCGATGCCGACGGGCAGCACCAGGTCAGCGATGCCGAGCGAATGGTCGAGGTGGCCAGGAACGACGAGACCGACGTGGTGCTCGGTTCCCGGTTCCTCGAACAGGCCCAGCACGTGCCGTGGCTCAAGCGTGCTGTGCTGCGCACGGCAGTGGCACTCAGCCCCACAGCCCGCAAGCTGCGGCTGACCGACGCGCACAACGGCCTGCGCGTGTTCTCCCGCTCGGTCGTCGAGCGGCTGCACATCACGATGAACGGAATGGCCCACGCCTCGGAGATCGTCGCGTTCCTCGCGAACAACGACGTCCGGGTCCGTGAGGTCCCGGTGACAATCCTGTACACCGACTACTCGAAGAGTAAGGGCCAGTCGCTGGTCAACGGGGTGAACATCCTGTTCGACCTGTCGCTGCGCGACCGGGGGTGACTCGTCCATGTTGGCGCAGCTCGTACTGCTGATCGCGGTAGCAGGAATTCTGCTCTACTTCGCCAGCCGCAGACACAACGTCCGCATGCAGGCCGGCAAGCGCATCGCTTTCTTCCTGTTCATCGCGCTGAACATCGATGCGGTGCTGTTTCCGCAGCACCTGACCTGGATCGCCCACAGCCTTGGCATCGGCCGCGGCGCCGACCTGGTGCTGTACCTGCTGGTGGTGGCGTTCATCTTCGGCATGCTGAACACCTACCTCCGGTTCCGGGGCACCAACCAGCAGGTCACCGAGCTGACGCGGACGTTGGCGATCCGCGAGGCCGAACTGGTCAACCACCAGCGTGGGCTGATGAAGGACGAGCAGGTACACAGCGCCGTGACCGCGACGGCCGCACCCGACCAGGAGGGCGCACCGCCGTCGGTCGGCCGCCCCTGACCACTCAGGCCGCATGCGGCCGTGGGCGGTCACGGCTCCTCGACGGAGCCATCCAGTTGTTCCCGGAGGATGTCCGCGTGGCCCACGTGCCGCGCCGTCTCCTCGATCATGTGCAGGTAGATCCAGCGCAGCGAGACCTCTCCGATCCTGGAGTGGGTGCTGATGGCGGAAAGCTCGTACCTACCGGCTCTACGGTCTCGCCCGCGTCCAGCCGGAAGTCGGCGTCCGGGTCGTCCAGGAACGCCGCCAGCATCTCCCGGTCATCGGCCGTGCCCACCCGCTTTATCGGGCTCATCGTGTCGCTTATACCGGCAAGCTAGCGATCCGGTCGATCGAATTCCGTGACCGCTCAGGCTGGCTGGTGCTGCGGGATGTGCGGGCCGCGCAGGCGGGCGACGAAGGCCGCGCTGCCCGCGGTGAGCAGGTCGGCCACGGTGAACATCACCCGCGAGACGACCGCGAAGGCGAGTGCCTGACCTGCCGAGATGCCGCTCGCGGTGAGCACGCCGACCATGACCAGCTCCCGCACGCCCGCCCCGCTCGGCAGCACGAACGCGAAGGTCCCCGCCGTCATCGCGATGGCCATCGCGCCGATGCACACGATCAGGCCGCCGAAGCCCGGCGCGCCGACCGAGTTGGCCAGCAGCCACAGGTGCAGGCCCTGCAGTACCCAGGCGCCCGCTGACGCGCCGAACACCTTGCCGACGGTCCGCCAGCCCAGCGGACGGTCCAGGGGGTTACGCCGCAGCACCTTGAGCACCAACGAGGTGCCCCAGGTCAGGATCGAGGGGTACAGCGCGACGAGCCCGAGCGGGATCAGCACGATCAGCCAGGTCGCGTACGCACTGTCGACGAACACCTCGCGCACGGCCAGCAGGGAGAGGGCCAGCGCGGCGACGATGCCGATGCCGAGCTGCACCAGCGAAGCGGTGAAGATGCGCGCCCTGGCCAGGCCCGCCTTGCGGCCCAGTTCCATCTGCAGCAGGTAGGCCCACACCGAGCCGGGCACGTACTTGCCGAGCTGTCCGACCAGGCAGATCTGCGCGCCACGGGCGTAACCGATGGGCGCGCCGAGGTGGTCGACAAGGACCTGCCAGCCATAGGTGACGACCGTGATGCTCGCAACCAGCGCGAGCAGGCTGAGCACGGAGGACTGCCAGGCGATGTTGTCCAGCGTCGCCCAGAACTCGCCCCAGTGGCGGTACAGCTGCCAGCCTGCCAGCGCCACGACGACGACGATCGCCGTGCTCCTGGCGACATCGATCAGCTTCGCCCTGACCGACTTCGCCTGGCGGTCGGCGGACGCAGGCGCGTCCTCGGCCAGTGCGGGCTCGACAGCGGTCATCTGATGAGTACCTCCACTTGCAACTCCCCCCGGGCACAATAGGCGGTGCTCAGGGAGCCACAGTCACCAGGCGGCTGAACTCGGCCAGCAGGTCGTAGCCGTCCCAGATCGGCGAGAAGTTCAGCGCCGCACCAAACGGGACAATTCGGTCGACACCCCGGCCGGCCAGTTCCCGCGCGAACGCCGTCAACTCGACTGAGGTGAACCCGAACTGGCTCACCGTCTGGTCCTTGCGCCGCACGATCGGCGCCAGGTCCGCCAGCGCCTCTACCGTGCCGTACCCGAAACTGCCCGCACCCAACCACTCCCGTGGCAGGGCGGCCGGGCTGCTGAGCTGGAGCGTTGTGACGCCATTCACATCCAGGCCGGGCCCGGCGAAGCTGATCCGCTCGACGCTGCCGTCCACCGCGGCGCCGTAGGCCGCGACCCGCTTCTGCACGGCCATCGCCGGCTCGGTGACGTGCTTCTTCTCCGTGAGCACGCCGGCGAGCAACTCCTGGAACTGCTCGGCGGCATCGGCGGCGGCATCCTTGTCGCCAACCCAGAACACCGCGCGCGGGGACGAGCAGGCGGCCTGGTCGAACCAGTACGAGTCGTTGTAGAAGCCCTCGGCCGCTCGCCCGCGCTCCTGTTCGGACGCCTGCTGCCAGCCCGGTACCGACACCACCGCGAACGAGGAACGGTCCGGAAAGGTCAGATCCCGCGCGTGCGGCGCGAGCGGGTACTGCCGCAGCGCACGCACCGAAGCGTCACCACCCCAGACCACCCGCAGGTCACACGCCGCCGACAGGGTCGCGCTGATCTCGTCGCTGCGGTCGTAGGTGACCATGCGCTGGGTCCCGCGAATCGCCTCGGCCGCGTCCTCGGACACCTCACCGAGCGCGGCGTTCAGCACCTCCAGCACGGCCTCGGCCGCACCTGCCGAGCGGGACGACACTCGCACGACGTTGCTGTTACCCGCCAGCGCCGACAACGCCCAGGAGTAGACGAAAATCGTGTCCACATTGGCCGGTGGCACGTGGAAAACCAGCCCGCGCGGGAAGCGCAGCGCCGTGGCAGCCGCACCGTCTGATCGCGACAGCGCGCGGGCGATCTCGCCCTTGCGCAGGAAGAATCCCAGCGACGCCAGCTCGGGAAACCGGCGTGCGACCGCCGGGGCGAGTAGCCCGCGACCGAATCTGGTCAGGAATTCGACCACCCGCTCGTCGCCGAAGCGCAGCCGTGACCCGTCGGCACCGGTGTGCACCTGCTCAACCAGCTCGCCCGCCTCGACCGGCGCACCGAGGGGGAACCTCTGTGTGAGACTCACCGAGATGCTCCCTGCGTGGAGAACGTGTCCGAGCAACCGCGCGCCTCGGCCTTCGGCAGCCTGCCCAGCACCGAGAAGTGCTTGCCCGGCCAGTCGCCGTCGTCGATGCCGTTGTACACACCGAGGTCCTCGGTCAGCAGCACGTGACCCGGATACGAGCTCGGCAGGGTGCTCACCACCTCGATCACCCCCGGCTTGCCGACCGGCTGTTCCTGCCAGGTCTCCGGATCGCGGATGACCACGTCGGCGAAGTCCGGGCAGTACAGCGAGTCCCCCGAAGGTCCCTCGAGGAACACCGTGCCGATCTGCTCGATCATGCCGTAGTAGTTGTGAATCTGGTGCAGCCCGGTGTCCTCCCGGAACCGGCGCCGGAACTCGGTGTTGTCCACCGCGCGGTCCGCGAGTTTCTTCCACCCGCCGGAGTGCACGAGGATGCCGTTGGACAGGTCGAGGCCGTGCTCACGGGCGACCTCGTAGAGGTAGAGCCACACCATGAACGTGAAGCCGAAGATGAGGAACGGCTCGTCGCCGTGGCGATCGAGGAACCCCTTGAGCGCCTCGACATCCGGCTGGTCGTTCTCGTCCAGCACGTAGACGTGCTTGCGGCCGAAGTTCGCCATGCCCAGCACTCCGGCCCCTCGCGCGGAGAACGAGCGGCGGTTCTTCACGATCCCGATGGTGTCGATCATCAGCATCGGCAACCGCGCGGGACCGAGCACGGTCTGCAGGGTGGCGCCGAGCTGGCGGGTCTGCGCGGCCGCGGCGGCTTTGTCCAGGTAGATCCGCGACGCACCGGAACCGGTGGTGCCGGACGAAGTGAGGGTCTTGAACACCTCGTCGTCGGGGACGCTCTTGAGCTCGTGGGTCTTGAACATCCGGACCGGGAGCCACGGCAGGTCGGCGATCCGGTCGTACCTGGCGCCGGATTCGATGCCGAGCGCGGACAGGATCCGGTCGTAGCCGGGGCAACCGGCGCGGTGGTGGGCCGTAAGTTCCGCGAGCCGCGGTAGCAGCGTCGCCTCGCGTTCGGCCTGCGACAGGCTGAACATTAGTGCCCCATCAAGAAAGGTTCAGCACGATTCTCCACGGCCCAGCTGCCCGCCGGCAGCGTTGCGGAAGAGCCCAAGTATGTCCAATACGAGGACTCTCCCGCGCCTTGCCGGCGAACACCTCGATCCACGGAC
The DNA here is from genome assembly GCF_003385185.1 of Amycolatopsis palatopharyngis. Lineage (GTDB taxonomy): Bacteria > Actinomycetota > Actinomycetes > Mycobacteriales > Pseudonocardiaceae > Amycolatopsis > Amycolatopsis palatopharyngis. The sequence continues at coordinate 44,289 of NZ_PQHZ01000033.1, forward strand.
AACCACACCAACCTTCCTTGACGGGGCACTAGAGCTGCGCCTCCAGTGAGCGATAGTCGACCTTGCCGCTGGCCAGCAGCGGCACGGCGTCGATGGGCCGCACGTCGAATCCGCTGGTGTGCAGGTGCAGCCGGTCGGCCAGCGCTCGCGCCGCCGCCTTGCAGGTGTCGCGGTCCGCGCCTTCGGCGAACAGGGTGACCTTGTCCCCGGCGGGCACCGCGGCCACGAACTCGATCCCGACCGACGCGGCGCGCACGGCGTGTTCCAGGTCGTCCAGGCTGATGCGGTTGCCGAAGACCTTGCCGATCCGCTTGAGCCGTCCGGTGACGAACAGAAAGCCGTCCTCGTCGAGATAGCCGAGGTCGCCGGTCTCGAGCCTGCCGCCCATGCGGTCGCCCTCGGCCAGCTCGGCCGCGGTTTCGGCGTAGCCCATCATCACGTTCGGTCCCCGGTAGACGACCTCACCGACGATCTTGGGATGGGTGGTCTCCAGCCCGTCGTCGCGCAGAATGCTCAGCTCCCCGCCGGGCAGCGCGGTACCGGCGGAGCCGAGCTTCTCGGCGAGCAGGTCCGCGGGCACGGTGGCCATCCGGGGGGCCGCCTCGGTCTGTCCGTACATCACGAACATCCGCCCGCCCGCTGCCGTGATCAGCTCGTCGAACTCGGTGACCAGCTCGGCGCGCAGGCTCCCGCCTGCCTGGGTGAGGGTGTGCACGCTCGGATACTTCTCGGGGCGGAACTTCAGCCTGCGCAACATCTCGTAGTGATACGGCACCCCGGCCAGCGACGTCGCCCCGTGCTCGGTCACGGCGTCCCAGAATCCCCTGCCCAGCAGGCCCGACGGCTCGATGACGACGGTGGCACCCCGGACCAGGTGCGAGTTCAGCACGGAGAGGCCGTAGCTGTAGTGCAGCGGAAGGCTTGTCGGCGCCACCTCACCCGCGTCGATGTCGAGTACGTCCGCGATCGCCTCGGCATTGGACAGCAGCGCCGCGCGGGACAGCCGCACGAGCTTCGGGTTGCCGGTGGACCCGCTGGTCGGCAGCAACAGTGCCAGGTCGGGATGCGGTCGCACGTGTTCGGCGGACTCGCGCACCCAGTGGCCGTCCCGGTTGACGTAACCCTCGGGCGCCACCCCATCGGCGGCTAGTACCGCGGCAGGCTGGAACCGCCGCACCAGTCCGGCCAGCACATCGCCGTCCAGAGCGGGGTCGATGAGCGTGATGGCCCGTCCGGCCTCCACCGCCGCGAGATATCGCAGCACACTCGGCAGATCGACGGAGGTCCGCGCGAACAGCACACCACCTGGCAGCGAGCCGAGCTTGTCGACCTCGGCGGCGACCTCGGCGGTGAGTTGCCCGCCTGCCAGGGTGCGCCCCCCTGCGACGTCGATCAGGCGCGCGCCATCGCCGAGTAGCCGTGTCATCAGTGTTCGGCTCTCAACGCGCGAACACGATCGCGCCGCCGGGGCGCAGATTTGAGCACATCGACCTCCTCCAGGAGCCTGAACGCCCCACCGTCGCGATCGTGGAGCTCCGCCAGCCCGCGTTCACCACTCACCGGACCGGGTTCGTCGACGTCCAGAAGGCTCATCAGAGGACGAGACCTCCGTCGACGCCGAGGACCTGGCCGGTGATGAACGAAGCCTCGTCGCTCACCAGGAACCGGATCGCCCTGGCCACCTCTTCGGCTTCGCCGAGCCTGCCCAGTGGGGTGTTGCCGATGGAACCGGCGCGCGCCTGCTCGGTCAGTTGTGCGGTGAGCTCCGTGTCGATGACCCCCGGTGCGACGGCGTTGACCCGGATCCCGGCGCCACCGAGTTCCTTGGCGGCCGAGCGGGCCACATTGGCGACAGCGGCTTTGGAAGCGGCGTAGACGGTCTGCCCCGCGCTACCGCGCTCGCCGACGACCGAGGCGAGCACCGCGATCGAACCGGTCTTCTTGCGCATCATCGCTCGCGCCGCCGCCTGCACGGTGTGGATCGTGCCCGCGACATTGGTGTCCAGGACCCGCTGCACGTCGTCGTCGCGGATCATGCCGAGCAGTGCGCCCTCCATGATTCCGGCGTTGGCCACGGCGATGTCGAGCCTGCCGTGCTCCTTCGCGACCCCGCGGATCACCGTGCTGACGGCCTTGGCATCGGTCACATCCAACCGCAGCCCGGTGACCGCGCCGCTGACGGACTCGGCGGCATCCTTCGCGGCGGCCTCGTCCCGCCCGGTCAGCACGACGGTCGCCCCGGCTTCGGCGAGGGCACGCACGGTAGCCAGGCCGATACCCCGCGTACCACCGGTGACGATGGCTACCTTCCCGGTAAGACCGGCTTTCTCAGGCATCCGCGCTCTGCAGCTCCTTCAGCATGTCGACGGCCACACCGAAGCTGCTCATGTCGATCACCTGGTCGGTGTCGAACTGCACATCGAACTCGTCCTCGATGGCCGCCACCAGTGCCATATGACCGACGGAATCCCAGGACTCGATCTCCCGGTACTTCAGGGCCTCGACGTCGACGTCACCGTCGAGGTCGAGCGCCTCGAGGAAGACCCCCCGCAACCGCTCGCGAATCTCCGCCATGTCCGTCCTTGTCCTCCTACGTCTGCTCCGCCGTCAGCTTCCCACCTGCGGCCGCGCGTCCCACGCCTTGACCAAGGTAGAGACATCCTCGGGCAGCTGATCGGCCAGCCCGTCGCCCGGCAACTCACCCTTGCCCTTCAACCAGGGCTCCAGCGCGGCGATGGCACTTTCGCCCAGTCCCCGCCGGGACAGTCCCACGGTGTTGAGGCCGGTCACCCGCGCCGGATTGCCGACGCAGATGGTGAATGCTCCCACCTCCCTGCGCACCGCCGAACCCATGCCCACCATCGCGCCAGGGCCGATGCGGACCTTCTGGTGTATCACGGTGCCCATGCCGATGTTGGCGTGCGTCCAAACCTCGACGTGCCCGCCGAGGACCACGTTGGAGGACAAGGTGACCGAGTCCTCGATCACACAGTCGTGGGCGACATGGCTCCCCCGCAGGTAATAGCTCCCGTCACCGAGGGTCGTTGCGCGCCAGGTGCCCTGATGCACGCTGACGTACTCACGAATCCGGTTGTGATCCCCGATCCGGACGCCGAAACCGTCCTGCTCGGGATCGCCGGTCAGTTCGTCATCCCATGCGGCGGGATGGGCGAAAGCCCGGTCCTCGCCAGGACAGCCGATGACCACGTGCGGACCGATCCAGTTGCTGTTGCCGATCGTGGTGGGACCAACGATGACCGAGTACGGCCCCACGACGTTGTCGTCGCCAAGTTCCACACCCGCGCCGATGATGGCGGTGGGATGAATACGGTTCGACACGACTGGAATCCGTTCGTCGTCGGCTGTGCTGCAACCTGGTTTCTCGGGTGGGCGCGTACGCCCGGTAACGTAGGCACGCTTCAGCGCGAGCGGCACCGTGAACCAGTCGGGCACGGTACCGAGTGCGCTGAAGCCCGCCGGCGAGTGAGGCACGCTTTTGTGGCGGGCCGACCGTACGAACCGGGCTCTCACTCTACCTGCCGCGCCGCTACTGCCCGCCAAGAGTGAAAGACTGCTGCATGATCCCGATTACGGTGGTGGACGTCCGGGACGCGGAATCGCTGGTCGTCGAGGTGCTGCGGTCCGGCGCCATCGCGCAGGGGCCAATGGTCCACCGGTTCGAGGCAGCGTTCGCCCAGGTGGCGGGCACCCGCCATGCGATCGCGGTGAACAGCGGGACCACCGCGCTCGTCGCCGCGCTCGAGGTGCTCGACCTTCACTCCGCCGACGAGGTCGTCACCTCGCCGTTCACGTCCGTCGCAACCCTCAACGCGATCCTCGAAGCCGGCGCGACCGTCCGGTTCGCCGACGTCCGCGCCGAGGACTTCACCCTGGACACCGACAGCACGGCCGCGGCGATCGGAGCCAGGAGCAAGGTCCTCATGCCGGTGCACCTCTTCGGGCAGGCAGCGAACATGAGCAAACTCACGTCGCTCGCCGAAGCACACGACCTTCACCTGGTCGAGGACGCCGCGCAGGCGGTGGGCGCGACCTTCGAGGGCAGGCGGGTCGGCGGCTACGGGCTCGGCTGTTTCTCGCTCTATGCCACAAAAAACGTGACCACGGCCGAGGGTGGGGTCATCACCACCGACGACGACGAACTGGCCGACCGGCTTCGGTTGCTGCGCAATCAGGGGATGCGCGTCCGCCACCAGTACGAGGTCGCCGGGCACAACTACCGGATGACTGATCTCCACGCCGCGCTGGGGATTCCCCAGCTGGACAAACTGGATACGAACTCGGCCGTCCGCGCCCACAACGCGCGGCGGTTGAGTATCGGCCTGGCCGGAACTCCGGGACTGTCGACTCCACTGGCCCTGCCCGGACGGGAGCACGTCTGGCACCAGTACACGGTTCGCGTCGGTCCGCACGCCATGCTCTCCCGGGACGAACTCGCGGCAGCGCTGACCGAGCGCGGGATCGGCAACGGGATCTACTACCCGCGGCTCGTGTTCGACTACGACTGCTATCGCGATCACCCCCTGATTCCGGACGCCTCGGCGGAGGCACTGCCGGTCGCCACGACACTGACCCGGGAAGTCCTTTCACTTCCGGTGCATCCGGCGCTCACAGAGTCCGATGTGGACGTGGTTGTCGCCACCGTCCGCGAGTTGCTCGGCGCCTGAGCCCTCCCCGAAAACCGCCCTTTCCCGGGAAAGGGCGGTAGATGCACGCGCAAGTAGGGCACTTTCCCTCCGAAAGCGCGTCACAGTGCCGCCAGCGTCTCCAGGTGTTTGGCGATCACGGCGTCCATCGAGAAGTGCGTGTCCACCAGCTCCGCACCGTTGCGGGCGATCGCCTTCGACTCGGCGGGGTCGACGATCGTCTCGATCAGCCGGTCCGCGAGTTCGTCGGGTGAATCCTTTCCAACCAGGTGAACGTTGACCCTGTCGATGAGTTTTATGTCGAGGAAGTTGTCCTCCCGCACGGCTGCGACCACGGGCACCCCCGCGGCCATACTCTCCAGGCTCGCGGTGCCGAAGCCATAACCCTGCAACTCGTGGCTCTCCACGGTGGCAGCGGCCAGGTAGTGCGGAATATCGGACTTCGGCACGGCGCCGGTGGTGACCACGGCGTCTTCCACGCCAAGTTCCCGCGCACGACGCAGGAAGGCATCGAAGTAGATGCCGCCGACCACGACGAGTTTCGCGTCCGGCACCCGCTCCAGCACGCGGGGCAGCGCCTCCACCAGCGCGAGCCGGTCGCGCAGCGGGATGACGTGCCCGGTGGACAGGATCATCGGGTCGTCACCGAGGCCGTGCTTCTCCCGCATCACCCGGGGATCGCCGCCACGCACCCACTCCGGGTCGACGCCCACCGGGATCGGCACCATGCCGGAGATTCCCTTGCGGTACTTGCGTTCGATGTACTCCTGCATCTGAACGTCCATCACCACGTAGGTCGGCTTGTAGCGCCGCATGAACGGCGCGACCATCGTGGCGTCCAAGACGTTGAACACCGACTGGTACAGCTTGCTCGGGCTCTGCAGTCGCGTGTGGACACTCAGCAGGGTCGGCACGTCGTTCTTGCGCGCCCACAGGCCGGTCGCCCAGGTGAGGTCGAAGAACTGGCCGTGCTGGTGGATGACGTCCGGCTGGAATTCGTCCAGCAGCTTCTTCACGCGGCGAAGCAGGGAGGGGCGGCTGGTGAACGCGATGTCGAAGTTCACCGCCAGCCGGGTCTCCGGTAACCGGAACGCGGGGAGCCGGACGATCCGGGTGCCGTCCACCTCCTGCTCCGAAGGGACCTCGGCGTGCTCGGCGGTGAGCACGAGAACGTCGTGGCCCGCGGCGGCGTAGCCCTTGGCCAGCGATTCGGACAGGTGCGCGCTGCCACCGACCCTGGGTGGGTAGAAGTTGTTGACGACCGCGATCCTCATAGCTGCGCCCCCTTGGCGGTCTGCCGCTGCGCGTCGTATTCGATCCGCACACTGTCCCCTTCGAGATGCACGGTGCCGATTTCACGTGCGGGCACCCCGGCGACCACGGTCCTGGCGGGAACGTCCTTGGTGACCACCGCGCCCGCGCCGACGACCGCCGAATCCCCGATGGTCACGCCCATCATGACCACGGCATTGGCGCCGAGGAACACGCGGTCGCCGATGGTCACCGGCGCGCGGTCCACGTTCGGGTACTCGCGCCCGGACACGCATCGCCGAACCGTGTTGTGCGTGTAGATCTGCACTCCGCACGACACGTCGCAGCCCTTGCCGATACGCAACCCGCCCGAGCCGTCGACGACGGTGAACGCGCCGATCCATGTGCCTTCGCCGATCTCCGGGTCACCGGTGATCCAGGCGTGGGCGTTGTACGGGTTCGGCGGGAGCTGCGCGCCGGTCGGCTTACTCATCGAGGGCGGCTCGGACCAGCTCGGACATCCCCTGCTCCACACTGATCTCCGGCGCCCAGCCGAGGACCTCGCGGGCCCGGGTGATGTCGGCGGCGCGCCGGGAGACCAGCACGTCACGCGGGTTGAACTGCGGCTCGACGTCCACCCCGACGGCGTTGATCAGGATCTTGGCCAGTGTCGCTACCGAGGTGTCGATACCGGTGCCGATGTTGATCGGCACGTTCGACTGCTCCGACTCCAGCGCCGCGACGACGGCCTTCGACAGGTCCGTGACGTGCACGAAGTCCATCGACTGCTCGCCCTTGCCGTCGATCACCGGTGGCAGCCCCGCGCGCAACCGCTGGATGAAGTGGTTGATCACCGAGGTGTAGTACGCCTCGATCCGCTGGCCCGGGCCGTACACGTTGAAGAACCGCAGCGCGTTCCAGGACAGGCCCTTGTGCCGCTGGTAGAAGCGCAGCAAGTCCTCGCCAGCGCGCTTGGAGATGCAGTAGGGCGTCAGCGGGTCGAGCGGGTCGTCCTCGTGCATCGGCAGCTTCTTCGGGTCGCCGTAGACCGAGGCGGACGACGCGAACACCAGGCGCTCCACGCCCTCGTCGGCGGCAGCGGCGAAGACGTTGTGGTTGCCGGTCATGTTGATGTCGATCGACTCGTGCGGATCGGCGATCGACTTGTTGATCGACACCGTCGCGAAGTGGATCACGTGTGTGCAGCCGCGCATGGCCTCGCGAACGCCACCGCCGTAGCGGACGTCCTTCTCGACCAGTTCGACCTTGCCGGTGCCGACGAACTCGTTGACCCGCTCGCGGTTGCCCCTGGTCATGTTGTCGAAGACCACTACGGAGTAGTCGCGCTCGAGCAGCATGGGGATGACGTGCCCGGCGATGAATCCGCCCGCACCGGTGAAGAAGACCTTCTTGTCGGGCATTTTCTCTTTCTCCTCGTGAACTTCGCTCGTACTCAGGAAAGCTCGGTGACGACCTCGCGCACACCCGCGATCACCCGATCGGCCTGCGCTTCGGTGAGGTTGGAGTGCATGGGAATCGCCAGGTGCCTGGCGAAGATGTCGGCCGAGACGGGCAACGACGGCTGCTCGCCGTACACGGGTTGCAGATGCGAGGCGTACGTGCCGAAATTGCACTGGATCCCGCGCTCGCGCAGTCGCATGGCTACCTCGCCCCGGCTGATCTCCGGGGCGATCGTGAGGATGTAGGACTGCCAAGGGTGTTCACGATCCGGCAGCACCACGGGCACGTCCACGCCTTCGAGGCCGGCGAGGCCCTCGGCGTACCGCTTGGCCACCGAGCGGCGCGTGGCGAGCAGGTCGGGAAGCCGGTCGAGCTGGACGTTCATGATCGCGGCCTGCACGTCGGAGAGCCGGAAGTTGTATCCGGCCTCGTGGAAGGTCGGGATCGGCAGCTCCCTGGAGCCCTCCCGGCCGTGCGCGGGCTCGATGCCGTAGGTGTGCAGCTTGCGCGCGTGGGCGATGAGGTCCTCGCGGTCGGAGACCAGCGCGCCGCCCTCACCGGCGGTGATGCCCTTGCGGCCGTGGAAGGAGAACGCGGCCAGGTCTGCGAGGCTGCCCGCGGGCCGGTTCTTGTAGGTCGCACCCGCCGAACACGCGGCGTCCTCGAACAGCCACAGTCCGTGCTTGTCCGCGATGGCGCGGTACTCGTCGAAGTCGCCGGGCTGGCCCGCGACATCGACGGCGAGGATGCCGACAGTACGGGGAGTGATGAGGGCTTCGACGTGCTTGGGGTCCGCGCTCCAGATGTCCGGCCGGACGTCGGCGAAGACGGGTGTCGCGCCGACCTGGAGCACGGCGTGCCCGGTGGCGGGGAACGTGTAGTCCCCGACGATCACCTCGTCGCCGGGCTGGACGCCGAGCACCCGAAGCCCGAGGTAGAGCGCGGAGCCGCAGTTGCTGGTGCTCAACGCGTGCTGCGTGCCGACGGCGGCGGCGAAGCGTTCCTCGAACCGGCGACAGGTGGGACCGGCACCGGCGAGCCAGCCGGACTTGAACACCTCCGCCACCGCGGCCAGTTCCTCGTCACCGACGGTGGGCTGGCCGAGAGCGATGGTCTCGGGACTGTCCGGCATTCTTCTCCCTCTTGCCTTGGGTCGGACTGCAGTGTATGAGAGCGGCCGATTTCCCCCGGTGTGCGGGGGCTGGCAACTGTCCGACGAGACCGTGAACAAGAGAGCTGCTCGGCGGCGCCTCAAGGGATACAAGGCGCCACGAAGTGGTTATTTGACCTGCGTGAGTCGCACGCCGACCTGATCCCCGGAGCGGACCAGCAGCCGCAGCGGCATGATCATCACACTCAGCAACCTGGCCGCCCACGGCCTGCCCGCTCTGCGGGCGAGTTCGGGGCCGATCTCGCCCATCAGGGCCACCAGCCCGGACAGCGGCCGGACGAACAACGTCGCCTCGACGATTCGCGCTTCGTCGTCCAGCCGGAGGACCGCCGTCTCCTCGATCTCCACGCCGCCGACCCTGGCCGTGTAAACCACCGTGCGGGTTCGCTCGTCGCCAACGTCCGTGTGGAACCGGATGCCCTCGATTCGGCTGAACGCCGCCTCGATGATCGTCCGCACGCTCTCGGTGCCGGTGAAGCGCGCCGCGGTGGTCAGCGGGGAGTGCAGCACGGCCTCCGGAGCGAAGGTCGTCAGTGCCTGTGCCGCGTCGCCTGCTTCGCCTGCGCGGCGGTAGCGCTCGGTCGTGGACTCGGCTCTGGTGAGTGCTTCGTTTGTGGTCATTGTCGTCCCTGCGGGTCGGCGGTGATCTGCGCGAGTCCGCGCCAGAGCAGGTCGACGGTCAGTGCGACCACCTGCTCTCGGGGCACGTCCCGGTTACGCCACCACCAGGTCGCGATGGCGTTGAGTGCGCTCTTGGCGGCCTCGGCGAGCACCTCGTCGGCGCGCTCGCGGTCGATGTCCGCGGTCAGGTCGAGCCGTGGCACGCGAGCCAGCAGCCCGGCGAGCTGGGCGGTGGCTCGCTGCTGGCCACGGGCGTGCACCTCGGCGAGGTCCGGAGTGCGCGGCGGTTCGCCGAAGATCATTCGCCAGCCGAGTTCGTTGTTCTCGATCCAGGCGTAGATCGCGGTCACCCTGCTGTGCAGCAGTTCGAAGGCCGTCTCGGTCTCCGCTTGTGCCGACCAACTCTCGATCAGTCCGGTGATCTCGCGATCGAGCAGGGTCGCGTACAGATCGGCCTTGGCGGTGAAGTGGTCGTAGAGCACCGGCGTGGTGATCTGGGCGCGGCTGGCCACCTCACGCAGGGCGGCGCCCTCATAACCCGCCTCGGCGAAGACCTCCGCCGCCGCGGCGAGGATGCGTTCCCGGCGCTCGGCCCGGGTCAGTCGCTTACCTGACATTAGTCAGGTAGTTTACCCGCAAACCTGACCGTTGTCAGGTTATTGGCCGATTAGGGTATGCACCCGTGCGTCGAGTCGTAGTCATCGGGGGCGGGATCATCGGTCTTGCCGTCGCCCTGGAACTCACCAGGCGCGGCACCGAGGTCACCGTGCTGGAGAAGGAAGACCACTGGGCAGCCCATCAGACCGGGCACAACTCCAACGTGGTCCACGCCGGGCTGTACTACAAGCCGGGCTCGTTCAAGGCGCGGATGTCGGTGGCGGGCAACGCCTCGATCGTCCGGTTCGCCCGCGAGCACGGGGTGCCGGTGGAGGTCTGCGGCAAGCTCGTCGTCGCGACCTCGGAGGCCGAGCTGCCCGCGTTGCGGGTACTGGCGGAGCGGGCCGAGGAGAACGGGGTACCGGCCAAGCTGGTCTCACCGGCGGAGGCACGTGCGTACGAACCGGAGGTCGCATGTGTGAGCGCGCTACGAGTGGAGTCGACCGCCATCATCGACTTTCCCGCTGTGTGTGCCGCTATGGTGCGACTGCTCGCTGACGCCGGGGCGGATCTGCGGCTGAACACCGCCGCGCTCGGCATCCGATCCGGCACGGGCGGCGGGGTCGAGATCGCCACCGGCGACGAGGTGCTGCGGGCCGATGCGCTGGTCAACTGCGCAGGCCTGCAGTCCGATCGGATCGCCCGGCTGGCGGGACTCACCCCGCGCGCGCGGATCGTCCCGTTCCGGGGCGAGTACTACGAACTGCGACCCGAGCGCAGACACCTGGTGCGCGGGCTGATCTATCCGGTGCCGGACGCGTCGCTGCCGTTCCTCGGCGTGCACCTGACCCGGATGCTGGACGGCAGCGTGCACGCGGGCCCGAACGCGGTGCTGGCGCTACGCCGCGAGGGCTACCGCTGGCGCGACATCTCGGTGGCCGATCTCGCGGAAGTGGCCCGGTTTCCCGGAACGTGGCGGCTGGCGCGCAAGTACGCCTTCCCGATCGGGCTGGACGAGGTGCGCCGTTCGTTCTCGAAGCGCCGCTTCGCCGCGAGCCTGGCCCGGCTGGTGCCCGCCGTGCGACCGGAGGACATCGTCCAACACGGCTCGGGCGTGCGGGCGCAGGCGCTGCTGCCGGATGGGTCCATGGTGGACGACTTCCTGGTCCAGACCGCGCCGAACCAGGTTCACGTACTCAACGCACCGTCACCGGCCGCGACCAGCGCACTGGAGATCGCAAAGCACGTGGCCGACGAGGTCTAGGCAGTCAAGCTGGGCGTGCGGTCAAGCAGGTCGCAGAGGAAGTCCACGCGATGCTCCAGGTCCGAAACGTCCAACTCCCCCTGCCGCCAGGTCAGAATCTCGTTTCCGTTGATTCGGACGGGGTTGTCGCCGGTCCGCGGATCGCTCAGCAGCCAGGCGCGAACCTCGTCGGACAACATCGCGCCTGCGAACGCCGAGTCCTTCGTGTCCAGGGTGAACGCGTCGTCGAACCGGGCATCGCCGGTCTCCTCAGCGCGCCAGCCCACCGATCGCGCCACACCCGCGAAGAACCCGCGTGGGCCGAGCTCCAGGAACGGTTTCGGCGCTGTCAGAGCGATCGTTATCACCTGGTAGAAGTTTCGTTCGGTCCGCTCATCACCGTGCCGGTCCGTCTCCTCCATCCGAAAGCTGTACTCGAATGCGGTGAGACGGTAACCACGATGCTCACCCCGGAACACGTGCTCAGCTTTCTGCCAGCGGCCCCAATCGAACGGCTGTCCCTGGTAACGGCCAACCAGAGAATCGTCACTCGGCGCATAGTCCCAGCCGAGCCGGTGCGCCAGTTCCGCGTAGTCGTCGCGCGTTTGCTTACGCTGCTGCCATCGGTAGTAGCCGTAGCCGATCAGCACAATCGGCGAGACGATGAACCAGACCCAGTCGGGCATCTCTCACTCCGGAAGTTTGGTGACGATGGTGGTCGCGATCTCGTCTGCGATCTCGCATATCGGCTTGTCCAGGTCGACTGGAACTGCAGAGCTAAGGACAGCGAACCGCTGTGCAGGGTCGTCCTGGGAGAGCACCACACTGACGCCGCAACTCGACTCGGTGGAGTCGAGCCTGGTTCCCTGAACACCATCCAAGTCGACCTTCTCCTCACCAGCCATCCTGCTCATGTCCTGGCCTCGGACGATGTTCGTGCTGGACACCGGGGAAGTCGAACCATAGGCGCATTGGATCTCGTCGGTAGGGTCAACTTCGACCTCGCCTGCTCCGACCGCCTGTGCCACTTCGGCCGCCGTGACCAGGTCACACGGGCCGCCACCGGGCAACCGCTTCGTCGTCTCAGTTTGTGCCGTTCCATCACCGCCGCCGCCACATCCTGCTAAGACCGCACCAGCCCAGACTGCTGTGACCAACAGGCTCGTCCGGCGAATGGGCGCGCCGTAGCTACTCACCTTGTGCACACCTTCCCTAACTGTCGAGCGGGTCGAAGTCGTCGAAGTACTCGTCGTCGGAAACCGTACGCTGCGAACGTGGTTCCTCGGTATGTACCACCGGATTAGCTGACTCGGAATGCACCGGGCCCACCGGGGGGATGCTCCGCAGCGACGCGAAGGCAGCTCGCACATCAGGATCCAGCACGAACCGGCCCTCGGCCAGGTCGCGCCAGGTGATCTCCCCACGCGAGATCCGTTCGAGAACAACTGTCCACTCAGGAGTACGACCGTGATACGTGATGAACGTACGTAACTGGTCAACCTCCTCCTGAGTAGCTGGTTCTTCCTTCGCGTCGAGCTCGGCGAGCAACTCATCAGACTGTCGAATGGTCGCCGCAGCCTCGTCGATCACCGCGTCGGCCATCCGATCCGCGTGCTGCATTTCCGGGGTGTACCAGTCTCCCGCCGGCAACTGATTCCTCATCGATCTTCCTTCAGCTGACCGGCTCGGCCGGCGGGTTCAGTTTCTGGTCCAGATCGCTAATCTGCCCGTCGAGTTCGCCCTTCTTCTTGTCGAACTCCTCCTGCTTCTCCTGGATCTCCTGCTGTCCACCCTGCATGGTTTTGGTGATTTGGACGACGTCTTGAGTGGAGTTGATCTCCGGAATGGTAGACACAGCGTCGAGCATGCTCTGACAGGCACTGAGATAACCAGTAATCGTGCCGGCCAACTCCTCAATCTTGCTATGAATCGAGTAGATCTGTTGAACGATGCCGATAATGTCTTCGACGTCCGACCAGTACGGGAAGTCCTTGAAACCACTCATGACCCATTCAAATACGCCCGCCGCCTGCCCAAGAACCGGTACGAACTTCTGAGATAATTCGAGTATTCGCTGCAACACACGGCTGAGTAGCTCAACAGCCTTCTCGGCGAGCTTGATCGACCACTCCGAGATCTTGTCGAAGCCTTTGCCCATGTACTCGGACAACTGCTCGGCTATGAACAACGCACCGACCCAGTTGATCTCAATGTAGTTATGAAATGCCCCGGATGCTTCGCCCCGTGTCCAGTGCTCGGTGAGCAGAGTTGCGGTATTGTCGGTGGCCTTTTCCGTCGTCGCTCATGAAGTTGCGCCAGAACCAGTCGATCTCGTCCAGGACGAAGCGGTCCTTCTTTAGCTTCTCGGCGAGTGGCGTGGTACCGACGGTCGCCGTGAATCCCTCGATGGGGACGGTGTCGCTATATGGCACGGGGGCCGCCGCCCGTTCCTGTGCGCTCGATCCGCTCCTGGTTCTCGATCTCCTCAAGGCCGTACTTGTACGCGGCTACCCGGACCCCTTCGCCGGTTTGGTACAGCTTGGTTTGGATCATCTCGAACACGGGCCGCAGCATGCTCTCCCTGACCTCTTCGCAGGCCACACCGATCGGAGTGAGCAAGCCAGTGAAGCCGGTCGCATTCATGCCCTCGAACATCGTCGCGAGTTGAATTGTGTATACCGAGCCGGACAAGTCGCCGACGTAGTCGGCATACGCGCGAAGTTCTCGAGGATCTACCTCGTGGCCCCCGGTGTCATTCATCGTTCGCTCCCCCTACGGAACATAGGCCGTGCAGCCCTGATTTCTTTGGACCGTAGCGGGAACGGAAAGTTGGGTGCAACCGATGTAGCCAAATGGGTGGTGAAGATCTGTGCGCTTGCCTGGCTCCACTCTGCACTCAGCTCACTCGGAGATGCCGACAACCTGGGTGGCAATTTGATCCACCACACCGCACGGGTCGTCCGTGAGGTCGGGGGTGAGGCTGGCGATGACTCCGAACCGCTGCGCCGGATCTTCCTCGGCCAGTACCACCCCAACGCCACAGTCCGTGCCTCCCGGCGGGCCCGTGTTCAACCGCGCGCCCTCGACGTCCGCCAGCTCGACGGACTCGTCACTCAGCATCGCGTCGATGGCATCTCCGCGAGCCACCGTGACCGTGGAGAAGATGTCGTCCAGGTCGTAGAAGCACTGCGGGCCTTCCACCTCCGCGGAAGCACCCGGTACTCCCACCGCCTTGGCCACAGCCTCCGTCGCCAGGAGGTCGCACGGACCACCGGCCGGGAGCCGCTTCGCCGTCTCGCCACCACACGCGGTGAGCGCGCCGATCAGGAGCGCTCCGACTCCGGCCACCACCATGCGACAACCACGCCGCCATCCCCGGTCCACAGTTCCTCCCCCCGTCACTGTCTCGCCTTACGGCAGGTTCTCGCTCACCATGGGCGCCGCCGCCTTGGGCAGGTCGCAGGACTTCGACTTGTCGGTGAGGTTGAGGCTGAGCAGCGAGACGAACGACGACTCGCCCAGCGGCAGCATCAGGTCGCAGGCGCCCTCGCCGAACACGCCCTCATAGCGTCCCCAGGTTCGGCCACCGAGGTCGAACTCCTCGTCGGGCGGGGTGTCGATACCGCGGTACTCGGCCAGCGACATCTCGTCGCTGATCACCAGGGTCAGTGCGTGGTCGCTCAGGTCGGGATCGGCGGAGCGCCAGTCGCAGCCCTGCGGGACGCGCTGCTGCGGGTTGGCCTCGTTGAACTCGCCGGCCGCCAGACCCAGTTCAGTCAACTGCTCCTCGGTGAGCAGGGTGCAGGGCTCCTCGAACGGCCCCTTCGTCACCGGCTGCGCGCCCGGCGGGAATAGCGCCGTGCCGGGCTCCACCCGCGCGCAGGAGGCGAGCAGGAGCAGGACCCCCAGCAGTGCCACGCTTCCACGCACTTCGCCTCCTCGGCGGTTGCCATGCCCCGTCCCCACCCTCGCACTTTCCCGGGAAAGTGCGAGTCCTGGTCAGGCCTTGGGGGTGAGGAACTCGCGGTTACCGACGTAGGGGCGCAGCGCTTCGGGGACGCGGACCGAGCCGTCCTCCTGCTGATGGTTCTCCAGGATCGCGACGATCCACCTGGTGGTTGCCAGTGTGCCGTTCAGTGTGGCCGCCGTCTGCGGCCTGCCGTTCTCGTCGCGGTAGCGGATGTTGAGCCTGCGTGCCTGGAACGTCGTGCAGTTCGAGGTCGACGTCAGTTCGCGGTAGGCCTGCTGGGTCGGCACCCAGGCCTCGCAGTCGAACTTGCGAGCCGCGGACGTGCCGAGGTCACCGCCCGCGGTGTCGATCACCCGGTAGGGGACCTCGACCTTGCCCAGCATCTGCTCCTCCCAGTCGAGCAGGCGCGCGTGCTCAGCTTCCGCGTCCTCCGGGCGGCAATAGGTGAACATCTCGACCTTGTCGAACTGGTGCACCCGGATGATGCCCCTGGTGTCCTTGCCGTAGGAGCCCGCCTCCCTGCGGAAGCAGGACGACCAGCCCGCGTACCGCAACGGCTGCTGCGAAAGGTCCAGGATCTCGTCGGAGTGGTATCCGGCGAGCGCGACCTCGGATGTGCCGACCAGGTAGAGGTCGTCGTCGCGCAACCGGTAGATCTCCGAGGCATGTGAGCCGAGGAAGCCGGTCCCGGCCATGATCTCCGGGCGCACTAGCACCGGCGGGATCATCAGCTGGAACCCGTTTTCCATGGCCTGCGCCGCGGCCAGGTTCAGCAGGCCGAGCTGCAGCTGGGCACCGATGCCGGTGAGGAAATAGAACCGCGAGCCGGAGACCTTCGCCCCCCGCTCCATGTCCAGCGCGCCGATGCCCTCGCCGAGATCCAGGTGATCCCGTGGGGTGAATTCGAACTCCTTCGGCGTGCCGACGTGCTTGACGACCACGTAGTCGTCCTCGCCGCCAGCGGGAGCATCGGGGTGCACGACGTTCGGAACGGCCTGATGCAGCTCTTCGAACCGCGTCGAGGCCTCGCCCTGCTCCGCCTCCGCGGCCTTCACCTGCGCGGCGAGGTCCTTGCCCTTGGCCAGCAGCGCGTCGCGCTCCTCGCCCTTCGCCCTGCCGATCTGCTTGCCGAGCTGCTTCTGCTCGGCCCGCAGCGTGTCCGCGCTCGCGATCGCGGAGCGGCGGCGGGAGTCGAGGGACAGCAGTGTGTCCACCACGCCCTCGTCCTCACCGCGAGTGCGCTGCGAAGCGCGCACGACGTCCGGGTCCTCACGCAGAATCCTGGGGTCAATCACGGCCCCGAGCGTACCCAGCGCTCAGACCGCCTCGATCAGGGCAGCCCGCGGACGAAGGTGGCGATCACTTCCGCCAGCTCCTCGCCCTTGTCCTCCTGCAGAAAATGACCCGCGCCGGCGATGGTCGGATGCTCCAGTGCCGCGGCACCCTTCATCGCACGCTGCAGCACCGGCGCCATCGCTCCGGTGATCGGGTCGCTGTCGCCGAAGGCCGTCAGGAACGGCATATCCATTGTGGACAACTTGGCCCACGCGGCCCGGTTGGCCTCGGTGGCCGGGTCGTCCGGTCGAGTCGGTACCAGGGTCGGCATCGTGCGGGGCGCGGCCTTGTACATCTCGTTCGGGAACGGTGCGTCGTAGGCGGCCTGGACCTCCTCGGGCAGATCGGTCACGCAACCGGCGTCGACGGCGCGGCCGACCTCGAAGATCTGCGCGTTCTCCACCGACTCGCGGAACTTCCACCAGACCTTCGGCATGTCGTGGTCGCCGGTGGGCAGGCCGGTGTTGGACGCGACGATCCCGGCGAAGCGCTCCGGGTTCTCCGCGACGAGGCGCAGCCCGATCAGCCCGCCCCAATCCTGGCCGAAGAGGGTGACATCGCGCAGGTCGAGCGCGTCGAAGGCGAGCGCACGCATCCACTCCACATGCTTGGCGTAGGTGTGGTCGACCATCTCCGCGGGCTTGTCCGACCGGCCGAAACCGACCAGGTCGGGCGCTATCGCACGCAGGCCGGCCTCGGCGAGCACCGGCATCATCTTGCGGTAGAGGAAGGACCAGCTCGGCTCCCCGTGCAAGAGCAGCACAGGACGCCCGTCCGCTGGGCCCGCCTCCACATAAGCGACCCGGAGCAGTCCCCCCTCCGGGTCGGGGATGTCCACATACTGCGGGTCGTAGTCGAAATCGGGCAAGTCGTCGAACCGGTCGTCCGGTGTCCTCAGTAGGCGCACACCCGTCACGCTAGTGGCGTATTCGCCTTGAGCCGACCCTTTGTCGCGTAACTTCCGTCTTCACGACCAACCCCCGGTGACGTCTTTCCAGGTCACCGGGGGTCTCGTCGAAATCTCACGGAGAGGTCACAGTTGCCTTACGGCGCGCTTGAACCGCGGTTAAGAGATCGCCACGGCGACCACGAGGCCCAGCGCGAGGTGGGCGGAGGCCACCACGACGCTCACCGCGGCGAAGGTTTCGCTCTCCATCGTCGAGCGCAGATCGATCCGGGTCGCCCACTCCAGCAGCCGGACGGCGAGCACCTGGACGATGATCCCGAGCAGGCCGTAGACCAGCGAGGTGATCAGGCCCTCGGTGAGATCGCTGGCCGAGTTGAAGATCGCGACCACGATGATGAACGCCATCGACAGCAGGCCCGAGGCGGTCACGATCACCGCGTTCGGCAGTCCGCGGCGCACCAGCTCGGACAGCTTGCCCGGCGTGGTCCAGTCGATCGCGTAGAAACCGACCAGCATCATCAGCAGACCGATGACGCCGTAGAGCAGGATCGCGCCGATCCCGTTGACGAGGTCGGTGCCGAAATTTTCGGACAACGCAAGGGTCGTCACAGGTACTCCCAGTGTTGGCTGTGGCTGAGTGGGTGAATTGTGCTGTTCAGGCTGCTTCTATCAGAACGCGTGGCCTGCGATCACGCCGACAGGCCGCGACTCGTTCCTGTCACTCGGGAATGCGGTGGGGGACGAACGCGGCACCGTCGTCGGTGACGAGCCCGGCCGTCTCCCGGATGCCGAGGCCTGCGGCGTTGTCCCCGACGATCCACGCGCCGAGCGCGGGCCGGTACCCGTCGAACTCCGGTAGCGGGTCGAACGCCTGGTAGACGAATCCCTCGGCACCGTAGACACCGCCGGTCTGCGTCTCGTAGCCGGTGGCCACGATCTGCACGTTCGCGCCCTCCCTGCCGAGCTTCGGCTTGCGCACGTACTCGGTCAGCAGGCCGGGGTCATCCAGAAAGGCGGGCAGAAGGTTCGGGTGCCCGGGGTAGTTCTCCCAGAGGATCGCCAGAATCGCCTTGTTGGAGAGCAGCATCTTCCACAACGGCTCGACCCACAGCGTCTGCGGTAGTGACTCGACGGCGAACCGGCCGAACTCCTCGTCGACCACCCACTCCCACGGGTAGAGCTTCACCACGGTGTTCATCGGCGCCTCTTCGAGATCGACGAACCGCTTCAGCAGCGGATCCCAGCCGATCTCCTCGATCGCCAGCCCGACGGTGTCCAGTCCG
The DNA here is from genome assembly GCF_003385185.1 of Amycolatopsis palatopharyngis. Classification (GTDB taxonomy): domain Bacteria; phylum Actinomycetota; class Actinomycetes; order Mycobacteriales; family Pseudonocardiaceae; genus Amycolatopsis; species Amycolatopsis palatopharyngis. The sequence goes on from NZ_PQHZ01000033.1 coordinate 62,792, forward strand.
GCCTCCGCCGCGGTCTCCTGCAGGTAGGAGGTGGTGATGTGGTCCTCGCCGGTGGGATCGGCGCTGGACCAGGAGAAGTGCAGCTCCTTGGAGGGGAGCAAGCCGCCGATCTCCTCCCAGCGCTCCACCAGCCGCTCGTGGATGGAATTCCACTGGTCATCGGCGGGGAAGACATCGGTCTTCCAGTGCCACTGCACGAGCGCGGCCTCGAGCAGCGAGGTCGGCGTGTCGGCGTTGTACTCCAGCAGCTTGGCCGGGCTCCGGCCGTCGTAGCGCAGGTCGAACCGGCCGTAGACGTGTGGATCACGCCGCTTCCAGGACTCGGCGATATGCGGCCAGATCCACTCGGGTAGGCCGAAGTCGGCGTACCGCTCGGTGAGCACGACGTTGTCCACGGCCTCCAGGCACATGGAGTGCAGCAGTTCGACGTCGGCCTCGACGGAGAGGACCTCGTCCATCTCCAGCACGTAGTGCACCGACTCGTCCCAGTAGGGCCTGGCCTGCCCGGACTCGTATCTGGCTGGGGTGCCGAAGATCAGCCCCTGCTCCTCAACGGTGCGTTGCCAGTCCCGCCGTGGAGCGTGCGAGTCCCTGTGCAATTACGAGCCCCCGCTCTTGCCGAAACTTCCGGACTTACTACTGATGCCGAACCCACCCCGCTGGACGGTCTTGCCCGACTTCGTAGTGACGTTGGCGTTCGACGGCTTGCTGTAACTGCCGCCGGACACCGGGCTACCTACCGTGCCGCTGCCGCCGTAGTTGTAGCGGTACTGCTGGTAGCCCCCGCCGATCCCGCCGATCGGCAGGAAGATGAAGCCGCCGCTGGTGTAGCCACCGTTGCTTTCGGCGTACTCCTCGGTGCACTTCTCTTCCTCAGCGACGACACCTTCTTCGGCGTTGGTGCAGACCGCGGTCACCGTCTCCGGCTGGGCGACCGTGTAGAACGTGGCGATCAGCCCGACGAGGCCAACGGTCACGCCGCTGCCGATGAGGACCTTGCGCCGGGTCTCGGCCTTGTGTTCGGCCACCTGCCGGGCCTCGTGCTCGGCGGCCTCGCGTTCCTTCTCCTCGAGCATCGCCTTGCGGCGTGCGCGCTGCTCGGCGAGCGTCGGCTCACGCGGGCTGGTGGACTCCGCGTCCTGCCGCCGCATCGACCCGCGCTTGCGTGGTTGATCCCCGCCAGGGGTGTTGTCTTCTGTCATCAAACACTCCGTAACCGCTGGGCACCACGAGTTGAGCTACCGGCCCCCGCAACCACACTATCTACTCCAGGGACAGTGCGTCTGAGAACTGGGGTTTACTAGGTCGTGGTGATCGGTGGAACTCGGCCGGCGAAGCCTCGCTATCGAGGCGGCAGGGCGTCCAGCAGCAGAACCGGACGGTCCCGCCGGAGCCAGCGCCCTGGCGACTCGATCGCGGAGCCGAGTTCTCAGACAAGCAGTGAGGTGAAGAACCGGCAACGCCGCAATCGACACCCGTAACGGGTCGCTAAATCCGCTCGGTCGTGCCGCACTGGCATCATGGAATGGATGTCCGATGACCACGCGCGGTTCCGCCTGAGTGGTGGAGCCCTGCGCACGCAGCTGTTGATGGCCGCCGCGGCCGTCGGAGCCATCGTCGCGCTCGCGTTGAGCTGGGTGTTCTCCTGGCAGGTCGAGCAGGAGGATCCCGTCCTCGTCGCCCGCGAGCAGGCCCGGCAGCAGGCCTTCCATGCACCAGCGGGTAGTTGCCTGACCTGGTCGGAGCCGGACGCGGCCGACGCCAGGACGATCTCCTGCGCCGAACCGCACCTGTTCGAGGTGGTCGGTGTGGTGGACATCTCGGACAAATTTCCCCAGGGGGCACCGTCGCCCGACCTCAAGTTGTGGCGGCAGATCGCGCAGGAGCATTGCTCGGAGCCCGCGGAGAAGTACCTGGGCACGAAGCTCGACCCGTTCGGCAAGCTGACCGTCGGCCTGTTGCGGCCCCCCGAGGCGAAGTGGGCCGAGGGAGACCGCCAGTTGCGCTGCGGGGTGCAGTGGGCAGGCCCCGGCGGGGAGTTGCAGCCGTTGACCGGGCCCGCGAAGGAGCAGGACCAGTCGATGGTCTGGGAGCCGGGTACCTGCCTGGCTCTGATGGGCAAAACGGTGGGCGATCCGGTGGACTGCGCGGGCCCGCACTCCTACGAGATCGTCGCGACACTGGACCTGAAGGATCGGTTCGAGGACGGCTGGCCCAACCAGGACGACCAGCAGACCTGGCTCGATGTCGAGTGCAACAAGGCCGCCGACAAGTACACCGGTGACGCGGACCTGGACAAGAAGGGCCTCATCCTGGGCTGGGACGTGCGCGAGCAGGAGAGCTGGGCCGTCGGCTCCACCAAGGTCAACTGCAAGGTCGGGGCAGCGCTGGAGGACGGCAGCGGACTGGCCGTCGTGAAGGGCAGTGTGAAGAAGGCGGAGAAGACCACCACCCCATCGAAGCCTGCCGAGCCGGCCGAGTCTGCGACCAAGAAATCCGGCGAGTCCGGGTCCGGCGGCTAGCCGATGGCCGTTGAGATGACCCTGCTCCGCTTCGAGGAACTCGTGGCGGACGCGCTGGACCAGGTGCCCGCCCAGTTCGCGGAGGCGATGGACAACGTCGTGGTGCTGGTCGAGGACCGCAACCCGGAGGAGCCGGAGATCCTCGGGCTGTACCACGGCATCGCGCTGACCGAGCGGATGGCGGACTACGGCGGCGTACTGCCGGACCAGATCTTCATCTACCGGGAGCCGATCCTGGCGATCTGCGACACCGACGACGACGTGGTCGAGGAGGTCGTCATCACCGTCGTGCACGAGATCGCCCACCACTTCGGTATCGACGATGCCAAGCTGCACGAACTCGGCTGGGGCTGAGGGCGCGTAATTACACACTCGCCGTCCCTGGTGGACACTGCGTACAGGACCGTACGCGGGAGGCAACCGGTGACTGGGGAGTACGCGGGGGAAATGGCCGAGGACGACTACGGCCCGACGATCACGCGCCGCAGACTCGGCCGGATCATGCGCCAGTTGCGCGAGCGCGCTCGGCTGTCCCTCGGCGAGGCGGCCCGCGCTATCGAGTACACGACCGCCTCGCTGAGCAGGCTGGAGAACGGCCAGCAGGGGCTCAACATCCACGTCGCCAAGAGCATGCTCGACGTCTACAACGAGGTCGACCGGTACGAGGAGATCCTCGACCTCTGCCGGCGTTCACACAGAAAGGGCTGGTGGCAGGCCTACGGCATCCACGGCCGTGGATACATCACGCTGGAGAGCGACGCGGAGTCCGCACGCACGTTTCAGCCGCTACTGGTGCCCGGACTGCTGCAGACGGCGGACTACGCCCGCGCGATCTTCGAGGCGCAGGGCGAGGTCCGGCCGGAGCGGATCGAGAACGGCGTGCGGGTGCGGATGATCCGCCAGGAACGGCTGCGGCGGACCCGGCGGCCGCTGAACCTGGAGGCCGTGGTGCACGAGACCGCCCTGCACTGCCGAGTGGGCGGGGCCGAGGTGATGTACGGCCAGTTCGCTCACCTGGCCGAACTCGCGGACCTGCCCACCGTGTCCCTGCGCATCATCCCGATCGAGTCGGGCGCGCACGTCAGCATGGCAGGCGGATTCGTGATCCTTCGCTTTCCCCAGCGGGTGCTGCCGGACACCCTCTACATCGAAAACGCCTTCGGCGGTTCGGATACAGAGAAGAAACACGAGGTGGATCGGGCTAAGCTGAAACTCGACCGGCTACGGGGAATGGCGCTCGACGAGGCTTCGAGCACCGCGTTCCTGCAACGGCTGGCCGAGAATCTGCCGTAGCGACCGAGGAGCCGGACATGGCCGACGCAGCGTTGCCCACCTGGCGCAAGAGCAGCTTCAGCGACGGCGGCAGCGAGGACCAGAGCGACTGCGTCGAAGTAGCGATCACCACCAACACCGTGGGCGTGCGCGACTCGAAAACCCCAACCACCCCACCCCTCACCTTCACCCCAGCAGCCTGGTCACAGTTCCTCAACAAGATGCGCTGACCACCGAATCGCACTTTCCCGGGAAAGTGCGATTGGAGGATTGGGGCGCGGCCTCGGCCTTCGGCGGTTCGGACACGGGGAAGAAACACGAGGTGGATCGGAGGAGCCGGACATGGCCGACGCAGCATTGCCCACCTGGCGCAAGAGCAGCTTCAGCGACGGCGGCAGCGAGGACCAGAGCAACTGCGTCGAAGTAGCGATCACCACCAACACCGTGGGCGTGCGCGACTCGAAAACCCCAGCCACCCCACCACTCACCTTCACCCCAGCCGCCTGGTCACAGTTCCTCGCCGACCTGCGCTGACCGTCCTGGAACAGCACTGCGGCCACACCTGCGTCGTGGGAGGTTGAGCCGGTGAACTTCCTGCCCAAGCTCCTCGACACCGTGGCCGACCGCACTGTCGTGCCCGGTTACTCCAAGCTCGGCTTCCTGCTGCGCAGGCGGCAGTGGCAGCCGCTCCCGGCGGACTCGCTGCGCGGGAAACGCGCGCTGGTCACCGGCGCGAACTCCGGATTGGGCAAGGCCACCGCCGCGCGCCTCGCCGAACTCGGCGCCACCGTGCACCTGGTGGTGCGCAACGTCGAGAAGGGCGAGGCGGCCCGTGCGGATCTGGCGCGGCGGGTCCCGGACGCGACGTTCCACGTCGATCGGTGTGACGTGTCCTGTCTCGCCGACGTCCGCGAGTTCGCCCAGCGCCTGCAGGCCGAGCACGACACCGTGGACGTCCTCGTGCACAACGCCGGTGTGCTGCCGCCGCACCGGCAGGAGACCCCCGAGGGCAACGAGGTCACCCTCGCCACGCACGTCCTCGGCCCGCACCTGCTCACCACGCTCCTGCTGCCCGCGTTACGCCGCGGCGGTGACGCGCGGGTCGTCTTCGTCTCCAGTGGCGGGATGTACGCGCGGCCGCTGCACGACGAGGACCCGCAGTACGCCCGCGGCGAGTACCAGGGCGCGGCGGCCTACGCGCGCACGAAGCGGATGCAGGTGGTGCTCGCCGGGTCGTGGGCGCGGCGGCTCACCGGCTCCCCGGGCATCGCCGTGCACGCCATGCATCCCGGCTGGGCCGCCACCCCGGGGGTGACGGACTCGCTGCCCCGGTTCGCCCGGCTCATGGGACCGCTGCTGCGCGACCCAGACCAGGGCGCCGACACTGTGGTATGGCTAGCGGCCGCCACCGAGGGTGGCAGGCGGAGCGGCTCGTTCTGGCACGATCGGGCGCCACGGCCCGAGCACTACCTGGGCAGGACACGGGAGAGCGAACAGCAGCGCGAACGGTTTCTGGACTACTGCGACAGAACGGTGGGATTGACACAGTGACAAGCGATCTGGTCGACAGAATTCGCGAGCAGGGCGGCGAGCAGCGTCGGGCGGAGATCGTCGCGGTGCTCGTCGATGCCTTCGAGGACCTGATGCGGGCGGACGCGACGGCGTTTCGCAAGAAGTTCCGCAAGATGGCCGCTGCCCCGTTCTCCTTCTACCGCGGTGCGGCCTGCCTGTTCTACAACGACATGGCAGACGAGGAAGACCCGTGGGCCGACGATCGCACCAGCCGGGTGTGGATCCAGGGTGACCTGCACGCGGAGAACTTCGGCACCTACATGGATTCCGCCGGCGCACTGGTGTTCGACGTCAACGACTTCGACGAGGCCTACCTCGGCAGCTTCACCTGGGATCTCAAGCGGCTGGTGGCGAGCGTCGCGCTGATGGCCTGGACCAAGGCGATCAGCGACAACGACATCGAACGGCTCATCGAGACCTACGTGCGGGCCTATGTCGACCAGGTGCGGCACTTCGCCGACAACCCCGGCGACGAGATGTTCAAACTGCAGCTCGACACCACCGACGGGCTGATCCACGACGTGCTGTTGCGGGCGCGGATGAACACGCGGGTGGCCCTGCTCGACGCGGTCACCTCGATCGAGGACTACGAGCGCCGCTTCCGGCTCGGGCCGGGGGTCCGGGAACTCGGCGCGCAGGAGCACGAGGCCGCATGCGCGGCCTTCGACAAGTACCTGAGCACGATCCCGGAGAACAAGCGCTTCGGCAGCATCACCTACGGCGTCAAGAGCATCGTGGGCCGCACCGGTTTCGGCATCGGCTCGGCCGGCCTGCCCGCGTACAACGTGCTCGTCGAAGGCAGCACCCAGGCGTTGGAGAACGACGTCGTGCTGTCGATGAAGCAGGGCAACGTCGCCGCGCCGAGCCGGATCGTGCACGACGAGCGGATCCAGAACTACTTCCTGCACCACGGCCACCGCACAGCGGTGTCCCAGCGGGCACTGCAGGCCCACGCCGACCCGTGGCTCGGGCACACCGAACTGAACGGCACCGGCTTCGTCGTCTCGGAACTCTCGCCCTACGTCAGCGACCTGGACTGGGGTGAGCTGACCGAACCCGCGGATATGGTGCCGGTACTGGAGTACCTGGGCAGGGCCACGGCGAAGATGCACTGCGTGTCCGACACCGACTCGGAACAGACGCTGGTCGACTTCCAGAGCGAGGAAGCCATCGCCGCCGCGATCGGTGACGACGAGACCGAGTTCGTGCGCTCACTGGTCCGGTTCGGGATGCGTTACGCCGTTCAGACCAGGGAGGACCACCGATTGTTCGTCAATGCCTTCCGCAATGGGGAAATACCAGGGGTGCAGTCGGCCGCTCCGCGGTGAGCACCGGAAGCCGGTGGACGGTCGGTAATTCGTTCGGCACTTTTCGCGACCTATGTCGGGTAGGCTGACGCACTGTTATGGGGAGAACGCGTCGGGTTAACTCGGTTAACCGCAAGAAACCAGGGATGACCGGGTTCATGGACGAAGAAGTGCTGCGGTGAGCGGACGTCCAGACCGCCGCTTGACGTGGTTGCTGTCCTCCAGCACGTTGTCGAACCTCGGCGACGGCATCGGCAAGGTGGCCTTTCCGTTGCTGGCAGCCACCCTGACCAGGGATCCGGTGCTGATCGCCGGACTCTCCGCGACCCAGTTCCTCCCCTGGCTGCTCTTCGCACTGCTGACCGGCGCCATGCTCGACCGGGTCGACCGGCGGACGGCGATGATCGTCGCCAACCTGACGCGGGCCGCGGACCTCGTCGGGGTCGCGGTGCTGATCCAGTTCGACTCGATCTCCATCTGGCTGGTCTATCTCGCCGCGCTGCTTATCGGGACCGCGGAGACGGTCGCGGACAGCGCGGCCAACGTCCTCATCCCTTCGGTGGTCGACCGCGGCGGCCTGGAACGGGCCAACAGCAAGCTGCAGTCGGTGGAGATCGTCGGGCAGACGTTCCTCGGCGGCCCGATCGGCAGCCTCACCTTCGTGGTGTTCGCCGCGTTCCCGTTCCTGCTGAACTCCGTCGGCTTCGCGGTCTCCGCGGCACTGCTCGTCGGCCTCGTGGGCAGCTACCGCCCGCAGCGTGCGGACCCTGCGGACGACCAGCCGGTGCTCCGGCTGCGCGCCCAGCTGGCCGACGGACTGCGGTGGGTGCGTCGCAGCCCGGTGGTGCTGCGACTGGTGATCATCGCGTCGCTGGTCAGCCTGACCACCGAGATGGCCCAGGCCCAGCTCGTGCTGTATGCGCTCGAGGACCTGCGGCTGGACGAGGCGGCGTTCGGGCTGTTCGCGTTCGTCGGCGGTGCGGGTGGCCTGCTCGGTGCCGGCGTCGCACCTCGGCTGGTACGCCTCTCCGGCAGGCGCGCGGTGCTCGCGACCGGGCTGGCCCTGTCCGGTCTTTCCTTCCTCGGCATGGGGCTCAGCGGCCGGCCGCTGCTCTCCGCCGTGCTGTTCGGCCTGTTCGCGGCGGGGGTGGTCGCGGTCAACGTGGTGCTCGGAACCGTGCGTCACGCCATCGTGCCGGGCGAGCTCCTCGGCCGGGTGCTCGGCGTGTGGCGGACGCTGGTGTGGGGCGCGATTCCGGTCGGCGCACTGCTCGGCGGCGTGCTCACCCAGATGTTCGGCAGTCCCAGTTCGACCTTCGCGTTGTCCGGCGTTCTGCAACTGGTCGTCGCGGGCTTGGCCGTCGTGCTTCTACGCCAGCATCGCGCCGCAGTGGACCTGCTCGATCCTGCCGACGGCGACTCGTCGACGGCTGCACCCGGCGAGTCGCACCCGCCCGGGTAATTCGGGCGAACCGGTCGACTTCGGCGGGCGCGGGTGTTCAAATACCTCGATCATGCCGCGCGAGGAGGTCCGATGACGACGACACCGGATCTTGTGCAGGACCCCGGCCGGGGCAGACTCGTGATCGCGGCGCTGGCCGGGTTCGTGGTGGGCAGCGGCGCGATCGGACTGCTGTGGGGCCTTTCCTCCTCGGCCGACGGGCCGGCCGAGGACGCGCGGGCGGCGTGCGCCGCGCTGGAGCGGGTCGGTGAGCTCCCCCTCGCGAGCGGCGGCGCGGCGAGCGGTGTACTCACCCAAGGTGTGCTCCCCCGAATACTCGCGGCCCGTGAACTCGCCGCGGCGGCCGCCGAGTTCCGGCCGCAGTACCAGGAACTGGCCGACCACCTCGACGGGGTGAGCCGCATGGTGGTCAGCCTGAACCTGACCGACAAGGGTGGCAGATGGCATCTGAGCGAGGCCAGGAAACACTGCACCCTCGTCTGACCAGCCCCAACGCTAGCCGGAGCCCTTCTCGATCGTCCGGACGACCAGCTGGTGGCCCGGGATTTCCTCGCTGGCGCACCCAGTCCGGTCCAACTCGATGAACATCGAATCGGTCTCCTGTGGCGGGTACACCCGCAGCCCGCGTACCGGCTGTGGCTCGCACTCCGCGGGCTCGTAGTTGCGTACCTGCACGAAGCCGACCGGGGCGTGCGCCACCTCGCCCTTCCGCAGCGTCACAGGAGCGCCCTTCTCTCCCTCACGGTACGCGGCAGGTCCGACCTGATGACCGTCTTCACCAGCCACATAGGACACTCCGGGGAAACCCTGGATAACGCAAGGTCCGTCGCTGATGTTGGTGAACTGCAAGGGCTTGTGCGCGGTACCCGCCGCCGCGTCGCCCCTGCCGAGGGAGAGTGCGAGGTCGCCGGTCTTGCACAGCGCGGTCTCGCCACCGCCCTTGTTGTCATCTCCCGGCTTCGTGGATTTCGACGTCGCAGGGGCCGATGACGTAGTTGGTGTGGATGCTGGGCTGGATGTTGAGCCTTCTGTGGTGACCGCGGACGGTTCCGCCGACTGGGTGCCTTCCCCGCAGCCCGCGACCCCGGCTACCAGCGCGGCCGCGGTGGCGCCGAGCGCCAACTGACGTGCTCGTGCTCGTGCTCGCATCATTTACTGCCTCCCTGTCCTGGGTGACTACCCTGAGGACGTACGTGCCACACGCAGGGTTGCGTCGGTAGCGTCGCGGCCGAGGCGACGCCCGACGAAAGGTGAGCCCGATGACGGAATTTTGTAACCAGGCGTGGCAGCACACCGTGAAACTACAACAGGCAGTGCTGGAGCACCCGTTCAACAAGGAACTGGCCGACGGTTCACTCTCCCGCGAACGGTTCCAGTTCTACCTGGCCCAGGACGCCCGCTACCTCGTCGGCTTCGGCCGCGCACTCGCGGTGGCCGCCACCAGATCACCCGATCCGGGTGATCTCCCGTTCTTCGCCGGAGCGGCCCGCGAGGCCGTGGTCGTGGAGCGGGAACTGCACGAGAGCTACTTCCGCCGGTTCGGTCTCACTCAGGAGGGACTCGACACCATCGAGACCTCGCCGACCTGCCTCGCGTACACCTCGTACCTGTTGGCCGTGGCGCAGACCGAGGGGTACGCGGAACTCACCGCCGCGCTACTGCCCTGCTTCTGGGTGTATCACCACGTCGGCACGGACATCCTGCGACGGCACGCCGAGGGCGGCGGCGCGGAGAACCCCTACCAGGCCTGGATCGACACGTACGCCGACGACGAGTTCGCCGAGGCGGTGGACAACTGCAAGTCCGCCGTCGACAGCGCGGCCGCTGCCGCGGACGACGCCACCAGGGCCAGGATGCTGGCGCATTTCGTACGCGCCTGCGAGTACGAGTGGATGTTCTGGGACAGCGCGTACCGATTGGAGGAATGGCCGACCGCGCACCTGCGGTGAGCGCAAGGTGTGGCCTACAGCCGCAGATCCGCCCAGCTCAGGCAGGTCCACCCGCCAGCGGGGAGCGCTTCCAGCTCCACGATGCTGGTGTTGGGCAGCAACCCCCGGTCGGCGACCTCGGGGCGGACGTTGTCCGAGAGCCACTCGGCCCCGAGACGGATCGCGCCACCGTGGCTGACCACGACGACCACACCGTCCGGGTCGAGGTCGACGTGCTTGGCGCGCAGCTCGCCGATCGCGTCGAGGTAACGGGTGCGAACCTGCGCACCGCTCTCCCCGCCCGGCATACACAGGGAGAGCTCGCCGCGCAGCCACGGGCCCACCGTGTCCACGTATGTCCTGATCGCCTGATCGTCGGTGCGATCCTCGAGGTCGCCGACGAAGACCTCCTGCACGCCGTCGATGACCTGCACCTCCAGCGAGTGCGTCTCGGCCAGGGGTGCGGCTGTCTGCTGGGCGCGCAACGCCTGCGACGCGTATACGGCGGCGACGCGTTCCTCGCGCAGTCGCTCGGCCAGCGCCTCGGCCTGCTCGTGACCGAGGTCGGTGAGCGGTGGTCCCGGCACCCGGGTACTCAGCGCGCCGCGGATGTTCGCCGTGCTCTGCGCGTGTCTGATCAGCAACAACCTCACGCTGTCTCCCCTCGCTGCACGGCCGCCACCCGCCCCCCCTTCACCCGCCACCACCCTCCTTCCAACCCGCCCGCGCACAATTCACTCACCGCCTCACTCGGTCCCCCCCGCGCGCCCGCC
>NZ_PQHZ01000034.1 GCF_003385185.1 Amycolatopsis palatopharyngis
CGGCACCGACAACCCCCGCCGGACACCCTCCCAAAACAACACCCGCACACACCGAGCCCGCCCAGGCCGCTTCCCACCCATCACAACTCCTCATCACAAGGCGTTGCAACCACCCACTGACCCCAAGTCTTGCTTGGGCGTACTTGCAGACGCACCATCCCTGGACTCGCACTTTCCCGGGAAAGTGCGGGGACGGCTAGACCTCTTCCTCCAGCATCTCGGCGGTGACGGCCGACTCCGTGTCCGGGATCCCCTGCTCCTTGGCCTTCTTGTCGGCCATCGCGAGCAGCCTGCGGATCCGCCCCGCCACCGCGTCCTTCGTCATCTGCGGCTCGGAAAGCTGGCCGAGCTCCTCCAGCGAGGCCTGGCGATTGGCCAGGCGGAGCCGGCCCGCCGCGAGCAGATGTTCGGGGGCGGACTCACCGAGAATGTTCAGTGCCCGTTCGACCCTGGCCGCGGCGGCCACCGCCGCCCTGGCCGAGCGGCGCAGGTTGGCGTCGTCGAAGTTGGCCAGCCGGTTGGCGGTGGCCCGGACCTCCCGGCGCATCCGGCGCTCCTCCCACGCCAGCACGCTCGAATGCGCGCCGAGCCTGGTCAGCAACGCCCCGATGGCGTCACCGTCGCGAACCACGACCCGGTCCGCGCCGCGCACCTCGCGCGACTTCGCCTGGATGCCGAGTCTGCGGGCGGCCCCCACCAGCGCCAGTGCGGCCTCCGGGCCAGGACAGGTGACCTCCAGCGACGAAGATCGTCCCGGCTCGGTCAGCGAACCGTGCGCGAGAAAAGCACCGCGCCATGCCGCTTCGGCGTCGGCGATACCACCCGCGACCACGGCCGCGGGCAGGCCACGCACGGGCCTGCCCCGCTGGTCGATCAGACCGGTCTGGCGCGCGAGTCCCTCGCCGTCCTTCACCACGCGCACGACGTAACGGGTGCCCTTGCGAAGCCCGCTCGAGGTGATCACGTGGACATCGGAGTGATGCCCGTAGAGCTCGTGGATCTCCTTACGAAGCCTGCGTGCGACCGAACCGGTGTCCAGTTCGGCCTCGACCACCACCCGCCCGGCGACGATGTGCAGGCCCCCCGCGAACCGCAGCATCGAGGCGACCTCGGAACGGCGCGGGCCGATCTTGGTGAGTTCGAGACGGCTCAACTCGTCCTTGACCGCGGCGGTCATCGCCATGACGGAACCTCCTCGAGCGCGCGCCCTGTGACCCACTCGCCTGGCGGCAGCCAGTTACGGGACATGCCCGTCTCCCCTCTACTCACGTCCGCACCACGCCACCCGGGCCAACCACCGGCCCTGCGTGCCCCTCGTCCGTACTTCCTACCCAATGCCACTCCCGGCGAGACCGAGAGCCTCTCGCACACATCGCGCCAGCGCATCCGGATCGTGCCGTTCCGGCATACCGACGGCGGCGACGTCCGCCAGATGTGCCCGCCCGCCGAGCCCGGCAGCCGCGCGTTGTAACCGCGCGGGTGTCGGCACGGAGCCACGATCGGCGATCACCGCGTCGACCCGGAGTCTGGGGGCGTGCTCGAAGAGTACGTCCAGGTGTCGTTCCGGGGAGAAGCCAGCCGTCTCCCCGGGCTGCGGCACGAGGTTGAGCACCACGACCCTGGTGGCCGCAGTGCGCACGAGTGCGTCGTGCAGCTCGGGCACGAGCAGGTGCGGCAGCACGCTGGTGAACCAGGAACCGGGACCGAGTAGTACCACGTCGGCCGAAAGCACGGCCTCCACCGCCTCCTGGCAGGCGACCGGCGGCTCGTCCGGCCTGCCCGGATTGTGCAGCGTGATGCGGCGCACCTGACCGGGAGTGCTGGCGACCGCGACCTGCCCGCGAATCCGGCTCACCTCACCGTTCTCCAGCCCGGTGACCTCGGCCTCGATCTCCAGCGGCTCCGCGGACATCGGCAGCACCCTGCCGGACACGCCGATCAGCCTGCGCGCCTCGTCCAGCGCAGCCACCGGATCCCCGAGCACCTCGAACAGCCCCGCCAGCAGCAGGTTTCCCACCGCATGCCCGGCGAGGGCGCCGGTGCCGCCGAACCGGTGCTGGAAGACCCCGGCCCAGAAGGTGCCCCCGTCCTCGGCTCCGGCCAGCGCGGCGAGCGCCTGCCGCAGATCACCCGGCGGGAGGAGGCCGAGTTCACGACGCAGCCTGCCGGAGGACCCACCGTCGTCGGCGACGGTGACGACCGCGGTGACGTCCGGGGTGATCCGGCGCAGAGCGGTCAGGGTGGTGTGCAGGCCGTGCCCGCCACCGAGGGCGACGGCACGCAACGGCGCGCTGGAGGTCACCGTCCTCGCCGCCCTCTCACTCGCGCCCCAGATCCCGGTGCACCACCTTCACCGCCATACCGTCCTCATTGGACAGACGACGGGCGAGCTCCTCGGAAAGGGCCACGCTGCGATGTTTTCCGCCGGTACACCCGACAGCGAGGGTCAGATATCGCTTGCCCTCGCGGCGGTACCCGGCGCCGATCAGCCGGAGCAGCTCGTGGTAACGCTCGAGGAACTCCTCCGCGCCCTCCTGGCTGAGCACGTAGTTGCGGACGTCCCCGTCAAGGCCGGTGTGGTCGCGCAGTTCCGGAATCCAGAAGGGGTTCGGCAGGAACCGCACATCCATCACCAGATCGGCGTCCATCGGCAGGCCGTACTTGTAGCCGAACGACAGCACCGTCACCCGGGTCTGAGTGCTGGCCTCCGACCCGAACGCGTCCTCGATCTTGGCCCGCAACTGGTGCACCGACAGTGCCGACGTGTCCAGGATCAGGTCCGCCTCGTCACGCAGCGGAGCGAGCAGGGCGCGCTCCGCGGTGATCCCGTCGGCCAGCCTGCCGTCACCCTGCATCGGGTGACCCCGCTTCACCTGCTCGAACCGCCGGACCAGAACCGCGTCGGTCGCCTCGAGGAACAGCACCCTCGGCTTGTACCCGTTCGCGTCCAGGTCCTTGATCACCGATGCCAGATCGTCGGTGAAGGCGCGCGAACGCACGTCCATCACCACGGCGACCTTGGTGATGGCACCGCGAGCCTGTGCGCCGAGTTCGACCATGGTCGAGATCAGCTCCGGCGGAAGGTTGTCGACGACGAACCAACCGAGGTCCTCAAGACATTTCGCCGCGGTGCTGCGCCCCGCTCCGGACAGGCCGCTGACCACCGCGACCTCCATGCCGGATCCCCTGCCCGAGCCCCCCTCGGAGTCAGTCTCCACCGTGTGCTCCCGCGTACCGCCACTGTCACCCGTCACGTGCCTGTTTCCCTTTCCTTGCCGGAACCGGCTGCCAGCGCGCCGTACACGGCTTCCGCCGTGCGCCGCCCTACTCCCGGCACCGCCGAGATCTCGTCCACGCTGGCCTGCCTGAGCTTCTTCACCGATCCGAAATGCTTGATCAACGCCGTGCGGCGCGACTGGCCCAGTCCGGGCACGCCGTCCAAAGCGGACACTTGCAGCCGCTTGGACCGCTTCTCCCGGTGATACCGGATGGCGAAGCGATGCGCTTCGTCCCGCACCCGCTGCAAAAGGTACAGCGCGTCCGAGGTCCTCGGCAGGATGACCGGGTCTGGGTCCGCGGGCAGCCAGACCTCCTCGAGGCGTTTGGCAAGCCCCACGACCGCGACGTCGGTGATGCCGAGTTCGGCGAGCACGTCCGCCGCCGCCGTCGCCTGCGGACCGGCACCGTCCACCACCAGCAGGTTCGGCGGATACGCGAACCTGCGTGGCCTACCGGTCTCCGGGTCGATCCCCGGTCGTGACTCGGTGACCTCTTCCGCCGTGTCCGCCGCGGTCTCCTTGAGGTAACGAGCGAACCGGCGGCGGACGACCTCCGCGATCGACGCGACGTCACCCTCCTCCGCGGCCTCCCGCAGGGCGAACCGGCGGTACTCCTGCTTACGGGCGACCCCGTCCTCGAACACCACCAGCGAGGCCACGACATCGGTACCCGCGATATGACTGATGTCCACGCACTCGATCCGTAGCGGAGCGGTGTCCAGCCCCAGGTGTTCCTGCAGTTCGGCCAACGCGGCCGACCGGGCGGTGAGATCGCCTGCCCTGCGCAGTTTGTGCTGGGCGAACGCCTCGCCCGCGTTGCGCTCCACGGTATCGGCCAGTGCCCGCTTGTCCCCGCGCTGGGCGACCCGCAACCGGACCCGGGAGCCGCGCAGCCCGGACAACCATTCGGTCAGCGCCTCGGCGTCCGCGGGCAGCTGCGGCACCAGCACCTCCCTCGGCACCGGCGAACCGGTGTCGGCCACGGTGCCCGCCAGTTCGGCCTGCTCTCCGTAGAACTGCGCGAGGAACTGCTCCACCAGCGCGGGAACGTCCATCTCCTCGACCTTGTCGATCACCCAGCCCCGCTGTCCGCGAACCCGCCCGCCACGCACATGGAACACCTGCACCGCGGCCTCGAGCTCGTCGTGGGCGAAGGCGACCACGTCCGCGTCGGTGCCGTCGCCGAGCACCACGGCCTGTTTCTCCATCGCCCTGCGCAGGGCGCCGAGGTCGTCGCGCAGCCGGGCGGCACGTTCGAAGTCCAGCGTCTCGGAGGCTTCGGCCATCTCCCGCTCCAGCCTGCGCACCATCGTGTCGGTGCGGCCCGCGAGAAAGTCGCAGAAGTCCTCCACGATGTCCCTGTGCTGCTCGGCCGAGACGGTACCGACGCAGGGCGCGGAACACTTGTCGATATAGCCGAGCAGGCAGGGCCTGCCGATCTGCGCGTGCCTGCGGAAGACCCCGGTGGAGCAGGTCCTCGCCGGGAACACGCGCAGAAGCAGGTCGAGGGTCTCCCGGATGGCCCACGCGTGGGCGTAGGGGCCGAAGTAGCGCACCCCCTTCTTCCGGGGACCGCGGTAGACGTGCAGCCGCGGGTACTCCTCGTGCAGCGTCACGGCCAGCACGGGGTAGGTCTTGTCGTCGCGGTAGCGGACGTTGAACCGGGGGTCGAACTCCTTGATCCAGTTGTACTCCAGCTGCAGGGCCTCGACCTCGGTCGAGACGACGGTCCACTCCACGCTCGCGGCGGTGGTGACCATCTGCCTGGTTCGTGGGTGCAGGCCGCTGAGGTCCGCGAAGTACGAGCTGAGCCTGCCGCGCAGACTCTTCGCCTTGCCGACGTAGATGACGCGTCGGGTACTGTCACGGAACTTGTAGACCCCGGGCGCGTCGGGAATGCTTCCCGGGGCGGGACGGTAGGTGGTCGGATCAGCCACGTGTCCAGCCTATGGCTCTGGCCCGACAGTCCCGCGCACCCCCGCCCACCGGTCTCCGGCCATCAGCCGGAACCGGGGAACTCCACGCCGCTGTGCCGCTGACACGAGCGCGCTCAGGCGGGCAGCGCCAGCAGGCCGGCCACGACCTCGTCCACGCCCGGCCCCGACACATGCGGCTGCTCGCCGATGTCGGGAACCCCGCCTTCCAGCCGGGTGGCGAGGCCGGTGAGCAGCCCGGCCCGCGCCGCACCGTTGGTGTCCCACGAGTGCACCGCGACAAGGGCGGTTCTCGCCGGCCGCGAGCCCACCCGCCCGCACGCCCAGTGATACACCGCGGGCGGCGGTTTGAACGATTGGACCTCCTCCGCGGAGAGCACCCCCGCGAACGAACCCAGCAGCCCGGCCCGTTCGAGCGCCTTTGTCGCGTTCGTCGCCGAACCGTGGGTGAAGGCATAACAGGGCACACCCGCACCGGACAGCAACGCGACAGCGGGCGCGGCGTCCGGTTGCGCGGGTAGTTCGGCGAAGCCCGCGAGCACGTGCTCGATCTGCTCCGCGGTGAGCGTGTACCCCGAGGTGATCGCCAGCTGCGCGGCCGCCACCTCGCGAAACGGGGGCGCGTTGCCGGCCAGGGTGTAGGCCATACCGTCGCGCAGGGTGCGAGCGAAGAACAGTTCGAGTTCGTGCGCCGGCCTGCCTGCCTCGATCAGCCGGTCGCGCAGCGGTTCCAGCCGGATCAGGGTTTCGAACACGTCGAAGAGCACGACCTCGGGGCGCCGTGCTTCGGCTCTCTCGTCCATGCGCTCCAGCATCGCAGGAGCGCACCAGTACCGCCGGATACTGGGCGCGCCGGGAGCCGCGCCGTATAGGTCGTTATACGTCCTGCTGGGTGTGGGACTCTCGGCGTATGCGGATCGCCACCTGGAACGTCAACTCCGTCGGGGCTCGGCTGGACCGGCTGAAAGGCTGGCTCGCCTCGGCTCAGCCGGATGTGCTGTGCCTGCAGGAGCTCAAATGCGCCACCGAGGCGTTCCCCGCCGACCAGGTGGCCGAACTCGGCTACGAGACCGCGGCGTACGGCCTTGGCCGCTGGAACGGTGTGGCCGTGCTGTCCAAGGTCGGGATGGCCGATGTGCGACGCGGGATCGACGGCGACCCCGGCTACGAGGACGCCGAGGAGGCACGCGCGATCGGCGCGACGTGTGGCGGGGTCCGTGTGTGGTCGGTCTACGTACCGAACGGACGCGAGCCGGGACATCCGCATTACCAGTACAAACTGCACTGGCTGGAGGCGTTGCACGGGACCGTCCTCGTGGAGACCGGCGCCGCGCCGCAACGGCCGTTCGCGATACTCGGCGACTTCAACATCGCCCCGGCCGACGACGACGTGTGGGACATCTCGCGGTTCGCGGACTCGACCCACGTGACCGAACCCGAACGCAAGGCGCTCGCCGTGCTGCGCGACGGCGGGCTCACCGACGTCGTTCCCCGGCCGCTCAAGTACGACCACCCGTACACGTACTGGGACTACCGCGCCCTCGCGTTCCCGAAGAACCGCGGCATGCGGATCGATCTGGTGTACGGCAACGACTCGTTCGCGGGCGCGGTCAGCGACGCCTACGTCGACCGCGAGGAACGCAAGGGCAAGGGCGCCTCCGACCACGCACCGGTCGTGGTGGATCTGGAGCTCTAGGCGGGCCTGCCGTCCGTGCTACTCGCCACGGGCGGCGCGGTGCAGGCGGCGCAGGGCGCGGACCGCCTCGACGGCACGCTCGCGGTCGACCGCCTGCACCGCCAGCACGGAGTAGTACTCGTCCTCCGGCAGCTCCAGACGCGCGAACGACGCGCCGTCGGGGAAGCTCACCGACAGCACCTCATCCCACCCGAACCGCTTACGGGTGAGCACGTTGCGCACCTCGATACCTTCGGCGTCGGCGTGCGCCCTCGGCATCGCGAACAGCATCGTGCCCGCGCCGAGCAGCAGACCGATGCCGACCATCGCGACCTGGTCACTGACCTGGAAGATCACTCCGGTGTCGCTGCGGCGCAACAGCACGGCCACCGTGACGAACACAGCGACCAGCAGCAGGGCCAGCGAACCCGACATCCAGGCGGCACGGCGCGGACGGATCGTGACCCGGTTCTCCGCCTTCTCACTCATCACGGTCACACGAAACCTCGCTCGGTCCACGGCTGACGCAGGCCGCGCAGGACGTGTGCGGTGTCCAGCGCGGCCACCGTCGCCTCCCTGCCCTTGTCCTCGGCCGAGCCGGGCAGCCCGGCCCGGTCCAGCGCCTGCTGCTCGGTGTCACAGGTGAGCACCCCGTTGCCGACCGGGGTCCCCTCGTCCAGCGCCACTCTGGTCAGCCCCGCGGTGACCGCGTCGCAGACGTACTCGAAGTGCGGAGTGCCGCCGCGAATCACCACACCCAGCGCGACCACCGCGTCGTGGCTGCGGGCCAGTGACTGCGCGACAACCGGCAGTTCCACCGCGCCCGCCACCCGGACCACGGTCGGATCCTCCTCGAGGCCGGCCTCCCCCGCCGCCCGCAGTGCGGAGTCCAGCAGGCTGTCGGTGATCCGCGGGTGCCAGCGGGTCACGGCGATCGCGAGCCGCAGGTTCGCGCAGTCGCCGAGGTCCGGTTCGACCTCCGGCCTGCCCTCACCGCTCATGACCGCCTGCCCGCCTGCCCGGTGCCGTTGCCGTGCGGAGCCTCGGAGTTCTCGGCGCTGAGCAGGACCTCAGCGGCGCCTACCTCGTCGAAATGCTCCAGCTGCGCCAACTCGTGCCCCATGCGGTCGCGCTTGGTGCGCAGGTACCGCAGGTTCTCCGGATTGGGCGAGATCGGCAGTGGAACGCGGCCGGTGACCTGGAGTCCGTAACCCTCCAGCCCCACCCGCTTCGCGGGGTTGTTCGTCAGCAGGCGCATCGACCGCACGCCCAGGTCACACAGGATCTGCGCCCCCGTGCCGTAGTCCCTCGCGTCGGCCGGGACACCGAGGGCGAGGTTGGCGTCCACCGTGTCCGCGCCTGCGTCCTGCAGCTGGTAGGCCTGCAGCTTGTGCAGCAGTCCGATGCCACGGCCCTCGTGGCCGCGGATGTAGAGCACCACACCACGCCCCTCGTCGGCCACCGCGCCGAGCGCGGCCTCGAGTTGCGGACCGCAGTCACAGCGCAGGGAGCCGAACACGTCTCCGGTGAGGCACTCGGAGTGCACCCGCACGAGGATGTCCTCGCCGTCGCCGATCTCGCCGTAGACGAAGGCGATGTGCTCGATGCCGTCGAGCAGGCTGTCGTAACCCACCGCGCGGAACGAGCCCGCGGCGAGCGGGATCCGGGCCTCGGCGACCCGCTCCACCTGCTTCTCAGTCCGCCTGCGGTACGCGATCAGGTCGGCGATGGTGATCAGCCGCAGGTCGTGGTCCGCGGCGAAGACCTCCAGCTCGTCCCGGCGGGCCATATCGCCCTCGTCCTTCTGCGAGACGATCTCGCAGAGCACGCCCGCCGGGGCCAGCCCGGCCATCCTGGCGAGATCCACCGCCGCCTCGGTGTGCCCGGGCCTGCGCAGGACGCCGCCCTCCTTCGCCCGCAACGGCACGACGTGACCGGGCCTGCGGAAGTCCGAGGGCCCGGAGCCGGTGTCGGCCAGCAGGCGGATGGTGTGGCAGCGGTCGGCCGCGGAGATGCCGGTGGTGATCCCCTCGGCAGCGTCCACCGTGACCGTGTACGCGGTGCCGCGCTGATCCTGGTTCGTGTGGTACATCGGCGGGAGGTCGAGCCGCTGGCAGTCCTGCTCGGTGAGCGAAACGCAGACGTACCCGGACGTGTAGCGCACCATGAAGGCGAGCATCTCCGGCGTCGCCTTCTCGGCGGCGAAGATCAGGTCGCCCTCGTTCTCCCGGTCCTCGTCGTCCACGACCACGACCGGCCTGCCCGCTTTGATGTCCTCGATCGCCAGCTCGATCTGGACAGCCGCACTCATCGTCGCGGTACCGCCCGCCGCGCCGCCGCCGGTCACACTCTCGGTCATGAGCTCTCCTCCGTACCGCTGCCGATGCCGCCATTGTCCCTTGCCGCACTCGTGCCGCTGTCGAGGTGTGGCGAAGCCAGCTTCTCGACGTACTTCGCCAGCACGTCGACCTCGAGGTTGACCGGGTCGCCCGGTTCGCGGCGGCCGAGTGTGGTCAGTTCGAGCGTGGTCGGGATCAGCGCGATGCTGAACTCCTCCTGGGACACCGCGGCCACGGTCAGCGACACACCGTCCACCGCGATCGAACCCTTCTCCACCACGTAACGAGCCAGCCCCGGGGGCAGCGCGAACCGGGTCAGCCCCTGGGGGTCGCGCGCGAGATAGGTGCCGGTGCCGTCGACGTGGCCCTGCATGATGTGCCCGCCCAGCCGCGCGCCGAGCGGGGTGGCACGTTCCAGGTTGACCTCGTCGCCGACGGCGATCTTCGCCAGGCTGGAGCGTTCCAGCGTCTCGTGCACGACGTCGACGCTGAAATCCGACCCGGCGACGTCGACCACCGTCAGGCAGACGCCGTTCACCGCGATCGACTCACCGTGCCGTGCGTCGGAGGTCACCAACGGGCCCCTGATCGTCACCCGCGCGGCGTTCGGGACCTGCTCGACCGCGACGATCTCGCCGAGCTCCTCGACAATGCCGGTGAACACCTGCCTACCTCCTCAGTACCCGCGCCGGTACGGCAGAGATCCGCACGTCGCCTCCACTCATGGTGACCCCTTCCACCGTCCAGCGGTGTGCCCCGGTGATGGTCGACACTCCCGCCTCGTCCAGCGCGGCCGGCCCGGAGCCCAGCAGCACCGGGGCGACGTAGGCCAGGATCCGGTCGATCCGGCCCGCCTCAGCGAACGCACCCGCCAGTCGCGGACCGCCCTCCAGCAGGATGTCCACCACACCACGAGCCGCCAGTGTGGCCAGCACCGTATCCGGATCATGGGACGGTATCCGCACGGTCTCCGCAGCGCCATCCAGTACCCGGGACGTGGCGGGAATCTCACTCGCGCCGACCACGACGCGCAGCGGCTGACGGCCGGCGAGACCGCCGTCGGGCGTGCGCGCGGTGAGCTGCGGATCGTCGGTGCGCACGGTGCCGGTGCCCGCGATGATCGCGTCGACGGCGGCGCGCAACTCGTGGACCTCGGCGCGCGACTGCTCCCCGGAGATCCACCGGCTGGTCCCGTCGGCGGCGGCGACCCTGCCGTCGAGGGTGGCCGCGTACTTCCAGGTGACATGGGGCCGGGCGGTCCTGGCGTAGTGCAGCCACGCACGCAACGGCCCGGTGGCGACCTGCTCGGCCAGCAGCCCGGATTCGACCCGCACACCCGCGGCGCGCAGGACGGCGGCACCGCCCGAGGCGGCCGGGTTCGGATCGGCGACGGCGAAGTGCACCTCGCTGATCCCGGCCCGCAGCAACGCGTCGGTACACGGTGGGGTGCGCCCTTCGTGCGCACAGGGTTCGAGGGTCACCAGCGCGGTGCCACCCCTGGCCCGGTCGCCTGCCGCGCGCAGCGCCAGCACCTCGGCGTGCGGCCCGCCCGGCGGCTGGGTGGCTCCCACCCCCGCGACGGCGCCCGCGACGTCCAGGACGACCGCACCGACCGGCGGGTTCGGGCTTGTCGTGCCCCGCACTCGCGCACTCGCCGAGATCGCGGCGAGCATCGCCTGCTCCAGCCGCGAATCGTTGTCCACGTTGATCAGTCTGCCGTGCCTGCCCCGGCCGCACTGGCCCGCAACGCCGCCACGGCCCGGCCGGGGTCGTCGGCGCCGTAGACCGCGGAACCCGCGACGAAGCAGTCCACCCCGGCCTCGGCCGCCTGCTCGATGGTGTCGGCGTTGATTCCGCCGTCGATCTCGACGAGCACGTTCAGATGCCCGGTCCGCACCATGCGCTTGGCCGCCTTGACCTTGTCCAGCACCTCGGGCATGAACGACTGCCCGCCGAAGCCCGGCTCCACGGACATGATCAGCAGGGTGTCGTAGTGCCGCAACGTGTCCAGGTGATCCTCGAGCCGGGTGCCCGGCTTCAGCGAGAGGCCCGCCTTGGCCCCCGCCGCGCGCAGGTCCTTGGCGATCTTCACCGGGTCCGCCGCTGCCTCGGCGTGCACGGTGACGTTGTACGCGCCGGCCTCGGCGTAACCGGGGGCCCACCGGTCCGGGTCCTCGATCATCAGGTGGCAGTCGATCGGCACGTCGGTCGAGTCGAGCAGCGACTGCACGACGGGGAGGCCGAGGGTCAGGTTGGGCACGAAGTGGGCGTCCATGACGTCGACGTGCACCCAGTCGGCTCGCGTCTCCGGGTCACCGGAGGTACCGGCCACCGCCTGGATCTCCGCTCCGAGACGGGCGAAGTCGGCGGACAGGATGCTGGGGGCGATCAGAGGTCGAGGAGCCACGGGTCCGCAGTGTAGGAGCACCATGCGATGTGCGCTCCGACACCCGCCGTTCACCCCCGCGCGTACCGAGTTGGGGCGTCTGCAAGTACGCCCAAGCAAGATCCACATGTGCTTCAACCGCCACCAAGCGCCGGAATGTCCGCCATGGCTTGGTGGCGGTTCTACGCCGAAACGATCTTGCTTGGTGGTACTTGCAGACACTCCAACCCGGGCCGCGCCCCCGCGAAAGGGCGCCTCACGTCGTCAGGCGGCTGTCACCCGGCGTGGATGGGCTATTACCGTCTTCACGGGTTTGACGGTAACAGGCAGGGTTACCTGCTTGTAGGTTTAGGCGGTAACGTGAGGTCATGACCTACTCGCGTCCGCCCGCTCCGGACGAGCTGCTCCCGCTCGAGGTGTTCGGCAACTCCGCGCGCTTCCTCTACGACGAGGAGGCGCTTGCCGGTCCGGACGAGGCCGCGCGGTGGCTTCGGGAGCACGAGCTCCTGCCCGCGGGCAACATACTGACGGAAGGCGAAGTCGAACGACTGGTGCGCTTTCGGGAGACCCTGCGCGATCACCTCGGCGGTCGCACCGACGCGGAGACGATCACGGCCCTCAACGGCTACTGCCGGGCCACGCTGACCGGCGCGGGCTGGGCCCCGGACGGGGCGCCCACACTGTTCCCGGCCACCGGTCACGGAGCCGAGGGGCTCATCGCCCGGTTGCTCGCCCTCGTGCACCGCGCGGACACCACCGGCGAGCTCCGCCGCCTCAAGCCGTGCCGGGCACCGGAGTGCCGCTGGCTGTTCTACGACCGCTCGCCCGGCGGCAACAGCATCTGGTGCAGCATGGACATCTGCGGCGCTCGGCACAAGATGCGTGCACACCGGTCACGCAGGCACGAGGGCTGACGGCCGCTCAGTCCGGGAGCTGGTCCAGCACCTCGGTCCAGGGCAGGCCGATCGACAGCCGGTGCGTGCGTACCCCGGCCGACGTCAGTGCGTCCAGATGCCCCTGCCACGCCGGGTGCCCGGCACGCGTGTCGCGCACCTGATAGCCGACCACCATCGACACCCCTGGCGCGCCGAGCGACTCCCCCAGCACCGTCGTCGCCTGGTTGTCGGCTATCCCCAGCGCCAGCTTCGCCACCGAACCGGCGGAGGCCGGCGCGAACAGGAACACGTCGGGATCCGGATGCGGCCTCGGCTGCCCAGGCAGCCGGGACTCACTGCGCACCTCGAGATCGGTCAGCGCCCGCAGCCGGTCGAGCTCGCCGGTGTGGGCGAGCCACACCGCGGCGGTCGGGGTGAGGGTGACCGCGAGCCGCCAGCCACGGCGTACGGCCGGGGCCGCGATCTCCGCGCACAGCCTGCTCTCCACCCCGCCGCACGAGCTCACCACGAGCCCGAGTAGACGCCGGTCCATCAGGCAGCGGGCTCCCCGGATTTGCGCAGCACCGCGCAGAACATGGCATCCGTGCCGTGGCGGTGCGGCCACAGCTGCACGAACGGCCCTGATCCCAGCAGCGGCACATCGGGGAAGCACTCCCTGGCGTCCAGGATCTCCGCGCCCGCGCGGCGGGCGGCCTCGGACACCACGCCTTCGGTCTCACCGAGGTGCGGCGAGCACACGACGTAGGTGACCACGCCTCCCGGCCGGGTCAGTTCGAACGCGGCCGCGAGCAGCTGACTCTGCAACTTGGTCAGGTCCGCCACGTCGGCGGGCCGCCGCCGCCAGCGGGCCTCGGGCCGCCGCCGCAGGGCACCGAGACCACTGCACGGCGCATCCAGCAGCACCCGGTCGTAGCCGCCTTCGAGGCCGGACTCCCGGCCGTCGGCGACATGCACCGTCACCGGGAGCCCCTCGGTGACCCGTTCGATCAGCTTGGCCCGATGCGGGGCCACCTCGACGGCATCGACCGTCGCACCCGACAGCCCGGCCAGCGCACCCATCAGTGCGGCCTTACCGCCCGGTCCCGCGCAGAGGTCGAGCCACCGCTCGTCGGTGCCCCGCACCGGCGCCTTCGTCGCGGCGAGCGCACACAGCTGGCTGCCCTCGTCCTGTACCGCGGCCAGGTGCTCGCGGATCGGTTCGGACTCGGTGAGGTCCCCGCTTCCCGTGGGCAGGTGCACGCCGTACGGCGAGTACGGGGCCACGTCGCCACCGGTGATCGCGGCCAGTTCGTCCGCGGTGATCTCACCGGGACGCGCCACCAGGTGCACCGCGGGACGGGCGTCGTCGGCCTCGAGCGCGGCCATCAACTCGGTCCCTTTGTCGCCCAGCGCCTCGGCGAACGAACGGGCGACCCAGCGGGGATGCGACGTGCGCATCGCGGCGCTGCCGATCGGATCCTTCTCGGCGTCCGGCGCCAGCTGGTCCAGCCACGCGTCCTCGTCCTTCTCCGAGACGGTCCGCAGCACGGCGTTCACGAAGCCAGCGACGTGCGAGCCCGCATCCGCGCGGACGAGGTCGACGGTCGAGGTGACCGCCGCGTGCTGCGGGATCCGAGTGCGCAGCAGCTGGTAGGCCCCCAGGCGCAGGCCGTCGAGGACCACCGCGTCCACCTTCGCCAGCGGCCGGTCCAGGCATGCGGCGATGATCTCGTCGAGCAGTCCCTGCGCCCGCGCGGTGCCGTAGGTGAGCTCGGTGGCCAGTGCGGCGTCCCGGCCGGTGATCCGCCGGTTCCGCAGCATCTCCGGCAACGCCAGGTTGGCATAGGCGTCCCGTTCACGAACGGCGCGCAGCACGTCGAGGGCGACCCGGCGGGCCGGATCCTCCGGCGAGGGCTTTCGCGGTCCTTCCTTGCGCGGCCCGGGCCTGCCGTGCCCTGGCCGGGACGGCCTGCGTTCCCTGTTGCCTTCTCGCTGGTTCATGACAGGCGCTCTCCCTGATCGATTCTCGTACCGCGCGCCCAGTCGGTGGCCGCCATCCGTTTCTTTCCCTGCGCCTGCACGTCCCCGAGACGCACCGCGGTGGTCGCCGTTCCGGCGAGTACCCGCTTGCGCTGTACCAGCAACTCGCCCGGCGCCAGCGGCTCGAAGTCCACTTCGGATTCGGATACGCGAGCGACGGGACCGAGTTTCAGCCGTTCACCACGAAACTCCGCCCACGCGCCCGGCTCCGGGGTCACGGCCCTGATCAAGCGGTCCACCGCGGTGGCGGGCGCGGTGAACGAAACGCGCGCGTCCTCGACGGTGATCTTGGGCGCGTAGCTCACGTCCTCACCGGCCTGTTCGACCGGCCGCAGCGTCCCGTCCTCGATACCGTCCATCGTGGACACGAGCAGGTCCGCGCCGGATCCCGCCAGCCGTTCCAGCAGTGAACCCGCGGTGTCGGTGTCGGCGACGCGCTCGGTGACCACACCGAAGACGGGACCCGCGTCCAGCTCGCGGACGATACGGAAGGTCGACGCGCCGGTGAACTCGTCGCCCGCGCGCAGCGCCGCCTGCACCGGTGCCGCGCCCCGCCAGGCGGGCAGCAGCGAGAAGTGCAGGTTCACCCACCCGAACCGCGGAACATCGAGAGCGGTCTGCGGGAGCAGCGCGCCGTAGGCGACTACGGGGCAGGCGTCCGGGGCGATCTCGGTCAGCCGCTCCAGGAACACGGGGTCACCGGCCTTCTCCGGGGTGAGTACCTCGATCCCGTGCTCGTCGGCGAGCGCGCCGACCGGCGAGCGAACCACCCGTCTGCCCCGGCCTGCGGGTGCGTCGGGGCGGGTGATCACCGCGACCACCTCGTGGCGATCGGCGGCGAGCAACGCCCGCAGTGAGGGCACGGCCGGCTCGGGCGTGCCTGCGAAGACCAGCCGCATCAGGTCACCTCGGGCGGCAGGACGGCGCACCGCGGAGCACACGGTTCAGGATCGGGAAAGGAGATCATCCCGTCCAGTCTAGAACCCGCGGTCAGCGGTCCCAGGGCAGGCGCACCGGCAGCACGACAGCGGCCGAACCACCACTCCTGCGCTCCGGTTCCGCGGCGGCCAGCCACCTGCCGCCGCGCAGCCGCTCGACCCCGGTTACCGCGCCGATCTCGCTCGGTGTGCCGGAGAAGCGCTGCCCCCGTTCGAGCAGGCCGGCCATCGCGGGCAGCTCCAGGAACGCGGGCTCCACCTGAGCCGTGGCCGAGTTCCGCTGCGACGCCCTCGGCGCGGCGATCGCCTCGGGCAGGGACAGGTTCCGGTCGAACCGGCCGAGGAGTACCTGCAGCACGGTGGTGATGATGGACGCGCCGCCCGGGGACCCGGTGGCCAGCACCGCCTTACCGTGGCGGAGCACGATCGTCGGTGCCATCGAGGACCGGGGACGTTTACCGGCGTCAGGCAGGTTCGGGTCGGCGACATCCGGGTCGGCCTGGGCGAAGGAGAAGTCCGTGAGCTCGTTGTTGAGCAGGAACCCGCGACCGGGCACGACCATCCCGCTGCCGCCTTCCTGTTCGATGGTCAGGGTGTAGGCGACGACGTTGCCCCACTTGTCGGCCGTGGTGAGGTGCGTGGTGTGCTCACCTTCGTACGGTGTCGGCACGGCCGCGCCGGACTGCGCACACGGCTGCGGTGAACGCGGGTCGCCAGGGGCCACCGGGCTGGTCAGTGCCCGGTCCGGATCGATGAGGCAGGCCCTGCTGTCGGCGAACTCCTGGCTCAGCAGTTCGGCGCTGGGTACGTCGGAATAGGCCGGGTCGCCGATCCAGCGGTTGCGGTCGGCGAAGGCGATCCTGGTGGATTCCAGGAAGTGATGCAGGTAGGCGTCCTCCGCCATCCCCGCGAGATCCTTCGACTCCAGCATGTTCAGCGCCTGCCCCACGGTGAGTCCGCCGGAGGAGGGCGCGGGCATGCCGTACACGTCCAGCCCGCGGTACCGGACGTGGGTCGGTTCGCGCTCGACCGTGCGGTACCCGGCCAGATCCTCGACGGTCAGCTCGCCCGGCCGGACCGTGAGCCCGGCATCGGGATCCACCGGCGGGTTCTGCACGGTCCTGGCGATGTCGGCGGCCACCTCGCCGCTGTACAGATCGGCGGTGCCGGTCGCGGCGAGACGGGCGTAGGTGTCGGCCAGTTCGGGATTGGTGAAGGTGGACCCGACCTCCGGTGGCGCTCCTTCCGGGAGGAACAGCTGCCTGCTCGCCGGGAACGCGGAGAACCGCTCGGCATTGCGCGCGACCTGTTCGTGGAAGGTCTCGTCCACGGTGAACCCGGACCGGGCGAGTTGCTCCGCGGGGCGCATCAGCGCGTCCAGCGGGCGGCTGCCCCAGGACTTCAGTGCGTCGCGCCAGGTGGCAGGTGTTCCCGGCACACCGACGGACAGGCCACTGGTGACCGCCTCCCAGAACGGCAATGGACTGCCGTTCTCGAGGAACAGGGACTCGTCGGCGGCGGCCGGCGCCGTCTCCCTGCCGTCGAGGGTGTGCACGGTGCGCGACCTGGCGTCGTAGTACACGAAGAAGCCACCGCCGCCGACGCCCGCCGAGAACGGGTCGGTCACGCCCAGCGCGGCCGCCGTCGCCACGGCGGCGTCCACCGCGTTGCCGCCCTTGCGCAGTACGGCGGTGCCGATCGCCGTCGCGTCGGGGTCGATGCTGGAGACGGCACCGAGGTAGCCCCGCGCCACGGACTGGCGGTCCGGTTGTGGATCGGACATGGCGCCGGCCGTGGCCGGAGCCATCGGCACGAGCAGGGCCGCGGGCAGCATGGCGGCCAGTGCACGGGTCAGCAATCGCGCGCGTGAGACTCGCATCACGGCAGTGTGCCAAATTCGGGCGCGCAGCGGGACCACCAATTGTGCTCACTCTTGGCCGCCGGAACCGCAAACTCAGGCCCCGGAACTGCAAGGTCGAGCCCGGGAACTGCAAACTCGAGCCCCGGATCTGCGAAGTCGGGCCCCGGAACTGCGAAGTCGGCTAGATGAGGTCTTGGGGGTCGAGTTGGGTGCGGATGGGGTCGGGGTCCTTGCGGGTGCTGCGCAGGGAGCTGGCCGTGTGTGCGGCGGCGGCGAGTGCGCGGCCATCGGCACGGGGGACCCGGACGAGGGCGCGCTCCTTGTCGGTGCGGCCGTCCTCGTCCGGCTCGCCGAGTGGGACCGGGCCGAGCACCTCCGCCGACTCGGGCAGCGGTATCTCCGCCAGCAGTGTGGCGACCGCTTCCGGGGTGCCTTCGAAACTCGCCATCCGCACGGCGGGCGGGAAGCCCAGTTCGGTGCGCTCGGCGAGTTCGAGGCCGGCGTGCCATCCCGGATCCCACCGGATCAGCGCCTGTACCGGGGTCAGCGAGGCGTCCGCGCCGACGACGACCCTGCCACCTTCGGGACCTGGCCGGACCAGTGCGGCCGCCCCCATCCAGCGACGCAGGGCCTCCTCCGCCGCACGCAGGTCCTGCCTGCCGAGCAGGGCCCAGCCATCGAGCAGCAGCGCGGCCCCGTATCCCGACTCGGCGACCGGTTCGGCGCCCGGCGTGCACACGACGAGCGCGGGCTCCGCGGCGACCGTGGCCAGCACCTCATGCGCGCCGGACGTGCGCACCGGCACCCCGGGAAATGCCCTGCCCAGTTCCTCGGCCGTACGGCGGGCGCCGATCACCACGGCACGCAGCCGCCGTGAACCGCAGGCCGCGCACCGGTACGCGGTGTCCGGCACCCCGCACCACCGGCAGCTCGGCGGACGGGCCACTCCGCCCTCGGTTCCTCCACCCAGCAGCAGCGGACCCGCGCAATGCCTGCACCTGGCCGGACTGCGGCAGTGATCGCAAGCCAGGCCCGGGACGTATCCCCTGCGGGGAACCTGGACCAGTACCGGCGCCCCGGCCTTCAGCCCGGCCCTGGCCGCCTCGAATGCGACAGCGGGCAACCGGGCCGCCCGCGCCGCCTCGTCCCTGGCGACATCGAAGTCCTCCCCGAACGGCGTCACCCTCGGCGCGCGGGCGCGCAACTCCTCCCTGGACGCGACGACCGGATGGGCCCAGCCGGACTCCAGTAACAACTGCGCCTCGGCGGTACGGGTGAACCCGGCGACGACCAGTGAGGCCTTGTCCGCGTGCGCGCGCAGCATCAGCACGTCCCGCACCTGCGGATAGGGCATATGCGGGTCGACGTGCAGATCGTCGCCGTCGTCCCAGACCACGAAGAGTCCGGGGTCGGCGACCGGGGCGAACATCGCGGCCCTGGTTCCGACCACCACCCGCGCAGAACCGCGCTGGACCGCGAGCCAGCGCCGGTAGCGCTCCGCTGGCCCGAGCCCGGCGGACAACGAGATCGTGGCGTCCGCGCCGATCCGCTCCACGCAGGCCTCGTGCAGCCGGTTCAGGTCGCGGTGGTCGGGTACGACCAGCACCACTCCCCTGCCCGCCGCGGCGACGGTGGCGGCCAGTTCGGCGAGCCGAGCGGGCCAGTCCTCACCCGGCAGCGCCTGCCAGACCGCGTGCGCGGGCCGTCCGACGCGCAGCGCCTCGGCCAGTGCGGGGCCACGCGGATACCGCTGCCAGCCGGTGACCTCGGGGTGATCCGGGCGAGGCGCGGGCTCGCGCGCGGGCTCGCCCTCCGCCTTCGCGTGCCGTGGCGGGATCGCCAGCCGGAGCACGTCGATGAGCGTGCCGCCGTAGCGGTCGGCCACGGCACGGGCCAGCGCGGCCAGCGCCGGGGTCAGCACGGGCTCACTGGAGGTGACCCGCTCCAGATACGCGAGGTTGCCCTTGTGTTCGGTGGTGTCGGCCCGTTCCAGCAGGAAACCGTCGACCAACTGCCCCGCGAACCGCACCCGCACCCGGCATCCTGCGACCGCGGCGGCGTCGAGGTCGGCGGGCACCTGGTAGTCGAACGTGCGGTCCAGGTGCGCCAGCGGGACGTCGACGACGATCCTGGCGATCGGCGCCGATCCGGCGGGCACGCGCTGCCCCTTACCCCTGCCAGTGGGCCTGCCGGTGGACTTACGCGTCGATGTCTTGCGCGCCGGTTTCGTTACCGGGGCGCGCCGCTGGGGCAGATCCCACAGCGGCGCCGTCTCCGATTCAGGCACCCGCCGCCGACCGGAGCGCGTCGGCCCGGTCGGTGCGCTCCCACGGCAGGTCCAGGTCCGGCCGCCCGAAGTGACCGTAGGCCGAGGTGGGCGCGTAGATAGGCCGCAGCAGGTCGAGATCGCGGATGATCGCGGCGGGACGCAGATCGAAGACCTCGCCGATGGCCGCCTGGATCTTCGCCGGGTCCACCGTCTCGGTGCCGAAGGTCTCCACGAACAGCCCGACCGGCGACGCCTTGCCGATCGCGTAGGCGACCTGAACCTCCACCCGGGAGGCGAGTCCCGCGGCAACGACGTTCTTCGCGACCCAGCGCATCGCGTAGGTGGCGGAGCGGTCGACCTTGGAGGGGTCCTTGCCGGAGAACGCGCCGCCACCATGGCGGGCCATACCGCCGTAGGTGTCGACGATGATCTTGCGGCCGGTGAGTCCCGCATCGCCCATCGGGCCACCGATGACGAATCGGCCCGTCGGGTTGACCAGCAGGCGGAGATCGCCGCTGTCCAGGTCGAGACCGTCGATCACCGGCGCGACGACCTGTTCGCGGATGTCGACGCCCAGCATCGCGTCCAGGTCGATACCGTCGGCGTGCTGACTGGACACGACCACGGTGTCCAGCCGGACGGCCTGCTCCCCGGCGTATTCGATGGTGACCTGCGTCTTGCCGTCCGGGCGCAGGTACGGCAGCACGCCCTCCTTGCGGACGGCGGTCAGGCGCTGAGACAGCCGGTGCGCCAGCGCGATCGGCAGCGGCATCAGCTCGGGGGTGTCGCTGCAGGCGTAGCCGAACATCAGGCCCTGGTCGCCGGCACCCTGTCGCTCGATCTCGTCGGCGATCTCCTGGGTGGCGCTTTCCAGCCTGGTCTCGTACGCGGTGTCCACACCCTGCGCGATGTCCGGCGACTGCGAGCCGATGGCGACGTTCACTCCGCAGGAGTTGCCGTCGAAACCTTTGGCGGAGGAGTCGTAGCCGATCTGCAGGATCACATCGCGGACGATGGTCGGGATATCGGCGTAGGCCTCGGTGGTCACCTCGCCGGCGACGTGTACCTGACCGGTGGTGATCAGGGTTTCGACCGCCACGCGACTGCGCGGGTCCTTGGTCAGCAACGCGTCCAGGACGGAGTCGCTGATGGCGTCACAGATCTTGTCCGGATGACCCTCGGTCACCGATTCCGACGTGAACAGCCTGCGATTCGACGCGGTCAACGCTCGTCACTTCCCTCTTCCGACAGTGTGTCGTATCAATAGTCGGGTGCCACGGCGCGGGCCGTGTGGTTCGCTGCGTCGGCAGCCTACTGAAGCCTACTGACTCCGGCACCGGACAGCCTCAGTGCGCGGTCAGCTCACTCACCGCGTCCCACACAGCGGACGCCAGTTGTGACTTCGAACCGAGTGGTATCGGCCGCTCCGCGCCACCGAGCGCGGGTGCGGTGAGCAGCCAGCCCCCGTTGTCCTCGACCTCGAAGGCCTTACCGTCCCCGACGGCGTTCACCACCAGCAGGTCGCAGCCCTTGCGCTTCAGCTTGGCTCGTGCGTGCTCGAGCACCCCGCCCGCCTCGTCACCGGTCTCCGCCGCGAATCCCACGATGATCTGCCCTTCCCGGCGGTTCTTCACCAACTCGGCGAGAATGTCCGGGTTTCGGACCAGCGTGATCGTGGGGTCCGGCTGGTCGTCCGATTTCTTGATCTTGTGATCGGCACGCTCGGCGGGGCGGAAGTCCGCCACGGCGGCGGCCATGACCACGACGTCGGCGTCGGCCGAGGCGGCGTGTACGGCCTCGCCGAGCTCCCGGGCACTGGAAACGTGCCGGACCTCGACCCCCGCGGGCTGGGGCAGCGCGACGGTATGCGCCGCGATCAGGGTGACGTCGGCGCCCCGCTGCGCGGCGACCCTGGCCAGTGCGTAGCCCTGCTTACCGGAGGAGCGGTTCCCGAGGTAGCGCACGGGATCGAGCGCCTCCCTGGTGCCACCGGCGGAGATGGCCACCCGGATACCGGTCAGGTCCCTGGGCAGCGCGGCGGGCTCGGCCAGCAGCAGGCGGGCGAGATCGACGATCTCCCTGGGATCCGCCAGCCTGCCTTTGCCGTTGTCGACCCCGGTCAGCCTGCCGGAGTCCGGCTCGGCCACCAGGAGACCCCGTGCGCGCAGCAGCGCCACGTTGTCCCTTGTCGCCGGGTGCTCCCACATCTCGGTGTGCATGGCCGGGAAGAACGCGACCGGGCAGCGCGCGGTCAACAGGGTGTTGGTGAGCAGGTCGTCGGCGAGTCCGTGGGCGGCCCTGGCGAGCAGGTCCGCCGTGGCGGGTACGACCATCACCAGATCGGCGTCCTTACCGACCCGGACGTGCTGGACGTCGGGAACCTCGGTGAAGACGCCCGTGTGCACCGGATGACCGGACAATGCCTCGAAGGTGGCCGCGCCGACGAAGTTCAGCGCGGCGTCCGTCGGCACGACACGAACGTCGTGCCCGGACTCGGTCAGCCCGCGCAGCACCTCACATGCCTTGTACGCGGCGATCCCGCCGCCGACGCCGAGGACGACGCGTGGCTTGTCCATGTTGTTCAACCGGTGGCCCGCGCCGTGGGGCTACTCGCCCTCGGTGTGCTCGAGCAGGCCGGCGTGGATCTCGCGCAGCGCGATCGACAGCGGCTTCTCCCGCGGACCCGGCTCGACCAGCGGCCCCACGTACTCCAGCAGGCCCTCGCCGAGCTGGGCGTAGTAGTCGTTGATCTGCCGAGCACGCTTCGCCGAGTAGATCACCAGCGCGTACTTCGAGCTGACCTTCTCAAGCAGGTCGTCGATCGGCGGGTTGGTAATGCCTTCCAACGCCTCGCCCTGGGCACCCAGCGTAATCGCGGTCACTCGTCGTGCTCCGAATCGTCGGTGTGGTCGTCCTGAATTATGGACTCGTCCGTCATCAAGGTTAGCAACTGCCTCGCGGCGGTCCGCACGTCGGCATTGACAATGCGTTCGTCGAACTCACCGGAGGCCGCCAGTTCCCGTTCCGCCTCGGCGAGACGGGCCCGTACGGCGGCGTCCTCCTCGGTGCCCCTGCCGGTCAACCTGCCGACGAGTTCGCCCCAGGACGGCGGCAGCAGCATTACCAGCCGCGCGTCCGGCATGGCCTCACGAACCTGGCGCGCGC
This sequence comes from Amycolatopsis palatopharyngis, assembly GCF_003385185.1. Taxonomy (GTDB): domain Bacteria; phylum Actinomycetota; class Actinomycetes; order Mycobacteriales; family Pseudonocardiaceae; genus Amycolatopsis; species Amycolatopsis palatopharyngis. Next base: position 22,761 of record NZ_PQHZ01000034.1, read on the forward strand.
CCTGCAGTTCGATCTCGAGAACGGCGGGCCGCCCGGACCGCAACGCGGCCTCGACGGGCGCCCTTGGGGTGCCGTAGCAGTTCCCGGCGAACTCGGCGTACTCCAGCAGTTCGCCGCCGGCGGCCATCGCGTCGAAGGCGGACCTGTCGACGAAGTGATAGTGCACCCCGTCCACCTCGCCAGGGCGGGGTTCGCGCGTGGTGACCGAGACGCTGAAGTAGATCCGCGGGTCGAGCCGCCGCAACTCCCCGACCACACTCGACTTACCGACGCCCGATGGTCCCGAGACGACGGTGAGCCGGTGCCGGGAGACGTTCCCCGGCACCGGCTCATCGTGGGACTTGCTGCCGGCGACCCGGCCGGCTTCGGTTGGGGCGTCGTGAACCCCGTCGCTCACTGACCGCTGAACTCGGCCAGCAGCGCCTTACGCTGCCGGTCTCCGAGACCGCGCAGCCTGCGGCTGGGGGCGATCTCGAGACGCTCCATCGTCTGCTGCGCACGCACCTTGCCGACGCCGGGAAGGGCTTCCAGCAGAGCGGACACCTTCATCTTGCCGAGGACCTCGTCCTCGTCGGCCTGCTTCAGCACCTCGGCCAGGGTGGTGCCGCCCCGCTTGAGCCGCTCCTTGAGCTCCGCGCGGGCGCGACGGGCGGCAGCGGCCTTCTCCAGCGCCGCAGCACGCTGTTCCTCGGTGAGCTGGGGAAGTGCCACGTTTTCCTCCGGTAGTACTCAAATTCTGGGTGGGTGTCGCGACCGTACCGACACGCCAGTACCGACCACAATGCGGGGTGGCCCGATCACAGCCGTTTCCGGGCCTGGTAGTGCGATTCGACGCCGCATGATCCCCGAATGTCCGCCATTCGGCCCAATATCCGGCTTTCCGCGATCCGTGGAACTCGGCCGACGAAGTCCCGCTATCGGGGCGGCAGGGCGTCACACGCAGCAGAACTGGACAGTCCCTGGGAGTCAGAGCCCTGGCGACTCGATCGCGGCCCCGAGTTCAGAGTCAAGCTCAGCCCCGCAACGAGTCCTGTACGTGCCGGAGTGCGGCACGCAGGGCCGCCGGGTCGGGGCCGTGGCGCAGGATGTCCCGCGCGGAAGCGGGCAGTACGCCGGTCAACCGCGAGCCGAATACGCGGCGCAGATCGGCCACCGTGGCGCCCTGTGCGCCGAAACCGGGCGCCAGTACCGGACCGTTCAGCGCACTCAGGTCGAGTTCGTCCGCACCGATGGTCGCCCCGACCACGACCCCGACGTCCCCACCGCGCCGCGCGGTCGCGTTCCGCCGCGCGGCCGCGTCGACGATCGACTGCGCCAGCGTCCTGCCGCCAGCACTGTCGGCACCGCCAGCGCCGTCAGCGCCGTCAGCGACCCGTGCCTGCTGTCCCCGCGCACTCTCCGGATTGGAGGTTCGGGCCAGTACGAACACTCCCCTGCCCTGTTCCCTGGCCAGTTCCAGGGTCGGGAGCAGGGAGTCGAAGCCGAGGTAGGGCGACACCGTGATGGCGTCGGCGGCCAGTGGTGCGCCTTCGGTCAGGTACGCGGCCGCGTAGGCGGCCATGGTGGAGCCGATGTCGCCGCGTTTGACGTCGAGGAGCACCAGTGCGCCCGCCTCGCGTGCGAGGAGGAGGACCCGCTCCAGCACGGCGATACCGGCCGAGCCGTACGCCTCGAAGAACGCCGACTGCGGCTTGAGTACCGACACCTCCCCCGCGAGCGCCTCGGTCGCGGTCAGCGCGAACCGCTCCAGCCCGCCCGCGTCGGCGGTGAGGCCCCATTCCCGGAGTAGCGCGGGGTGCGGGTCGACGCCGGCGCACAGCGGGCCCCGTTCGGCGACGGCGGCGGACAGCCTGGCGCCGAACGGGACCTGCGCCTCGGTCACGGCTGTGCCCGCAGCGCCGCCTGCAGATCCTGCAGGGAGCGCACGCCGATGTCCCCGCGAATGAGCGCCTCGATGCCGTGCACGGCGGCCGCGGCGCCCTGGATCGTGGTGATGCAGGGGATGTCCCTGGACACCGCCGCCGTCCGGATCTCGTAGCCGTCCACTCGCGGACCACTGTTGCCGTACGGAGTGTTGATCACCATCACGACCTCGCCCGCCAGGATGACCTCGACGATGTCGCGTTCGGACTGTGCCGAACTGGTGGGAGTTTCGTAGTGCTTGCGCACCACGGAGCAGTCGATTCCGTTGCGGCGCAACACCTCCGCCGTCCCGGACGTGGCCAGGATCTCGAAGCCGAGATCGGCGAGGCGCTTGACCGGGAACACCAGCGAACGCTTGTCCCGGTTGGCCACCGAGACGAACACCTTGCCCGAGGTCGGCAGGGAACCGTAGGCGCCCGCCTGTGATTTGGCGAACGCCTTGCCGAAGGAGACGTCCACGCCCATCACCTCACCGGTGGACTTCATCTCCGGCCCCAGCAGCGAGTCGACCCCGTGCCCCTCGGGCGTGCGGAAGCGGTGGAAGGGCAGCACGGCCTCCTTCACCGACACCGGCGAGTGCGCGGGCAGATCCCCGCCGTCACCCGTGGCTGGCAGGACGCCGTCGCGGCGCAGCTGCGCGATCGTGGACCCGGTCATCACCAGCGAGGCGGCCTTCGCCAGCGGAACCGCGGTCGCCTTGGACACGAACGGCACCGTCCGCGACGCCCTCGGGTTCGCCTCCAGCACGTACAGCACGTCGTCCTTGAGCGCGTACTGCACGTTCAGCAGGCCGCGCACACCGACGCCCTTGGCGATCGCCTCCGTGGAGCGGCGAACGGCCTCCAGGTCGGTGCGGCCGAGCGTGATCGGCGGCAGGGCACACGAGGAGTCGCCGGAGTGGATACCGGCCTCCTCGATGTGCTCCATCACGCCGCCGAGGTAGAGCTCCACACCGTCGTAGACGGCGTCCACGTCGATCTCGATCGCGTCGTCGAGGAACCGGTCGACGAGCACCGGATGCTCCGGGGTCACCTCGGTGGCGCGCTGGATGTACCCGGCGAGGTGGGCCTCGTCGTAGACGATCTCCATGCCCCGCCCGCCGAGTACGTAGGAGGGCCGCACGAGCACCGGATAGCCGATCTCGTCGGCGATCCGCTTCGCGCCCTCGAACGAGGTCGCCGTTCCGTAACGCGGGGCGGGCAGCCCCGCGTCGACCAGCACCTGCCCGAACGAGCCGCGGTCCTCCGCGAGGTGGATCGCCTCCGGCGGTGTCCCCACGATGGGCACGCCCGCGTCGGCCAGCCGCTGCGCCAGGCTCAGCGGGGTCTGCCCGCCCAGCTGCACGATGACCCCGGCGACGGTGCCCGACTCCTGCTCGGCGTGCACCACCTCGAGCACGTCCTCGAAGGTCAGCGGCTCGAAGTAGAGACGGTCGGAGGTGTCGTAGTCGGTGGAGACGGTCTCCGGGTTGCAGTTGACCATCACGGCCTCGAACCCGGCCTCGCGCAGCGCGATCGCGGCGTGCACGCAGGAGTAGTCGAACTCGATACCCTGCCCGATCCGGTTGGGCCCGGAGCCCAGGATCAGCACCTTGTCCCGCTCGGTCTGGGCCGTGACCTCGGACTCCGCGCCGCGATCGAGCTCGTAGGCCGAGTAGTGGTACGGCGTCTTCGCCGCGAACTCGGCTGCGCAGGTGTCCACGGTCTTGAAGACCGGCCGCACACCGAGGCGGTGGCGCAGCGCGCGGACACCGTCCTCCCCGGCCAGTTCCGGCCGCAGCGCCGCGATCTGCTGGTCGGAGAGGCCGGTGCGCTTGGCGCGCAGCAGCAGCGTTCCGTCCAGTACCGGAGCGTCGCGCACCTGCGCGCCGATCTCGCCGATCAGGGCGATCTGGTCGATAAACCACGGGTCGATGCCACTGGCCTCGTGCACCTGAGCCACGGTCGCGCCGAACCGCAGTGCCCGCTCGACGACGTAGAGCCTGGCGTCATGCGGGGTGCGCAGCTGCTCGAGGAGCGAGTCGACGGTCACGCCGGCGGGATCGGGCTCGGTCCAGAAACCGCCTGCCTTCGTGTCGATCGAGCGCAGTGCCTTGCCCAGCGCCTCGGGGAAGCTGCGGCCCATCGACATTGCCTCGCCGACGCTCTTCATCGTGGTCGTCAGTGTCGGGTCCGCGCCGGGGAACTTCTCGAACGCGAACCGGGGCACCTTCACCACCACGTAGTCGAGCGTGGGCTCGAACGAGGCCGGGGTCTCACCGGTGATGTCGTTGCGGATCTCGTCGAGGGTGTAGCCGACCGCGAGCCGGGCGGCGATCTTGGCGATCGGGAAACCCGTCGCCTTCGACGCCAGCGCCGAGGACCGGGACACCCGGGGGTTCATCTCGATGACGACCATCCGCCCGTCGCGGGGGTTGATCGCGAACTGGATGTTGCAGCCGCCGGTCTCCACCCCCACCGCGCGCAGGACGTCGATGCCGACGTCGCGCATGTGCTGGTACTCGCGGTCGGTCAGCGTCATCGCGGGCGCGACGGTCACGGAGTCGCCCGTGTGCACACCCATGGCGTCGATGTTCTCGATCGAGCAGATGACCACGACGTTGTCGTTCTTGTCGCGCATCAGCTCGAGCTCGTACTCCTTCCAGCCGAGCACGCTCTCCTCGATGAGCACCTCGGTGACCGGGCTCTCCTCCAGCCCGAGCGAGGCCATCCGCTCCAGCTCGTCCTCGGTGTGCACCATCCCGGAGCCGAGGCCGCCCATCGTGTACGACGGCCGGATGACCACGGGCAGGCCGAGATCGTCGACCGTCTTGCGCACCTCGTCCATCGAATGGCAGACGGCGCTGCGCGGTACCTCGGCACCGATCGAGCGGACGATGTCCTTGAACTTCTGCCGGTCCTCACCGCGCTGGATGGCGTCGATGTCCGCGCCGATCAGCTCGACGCCGTATTTCTCCAGCACCCCGCGCTCGTGCAGGGCGACGGCGGCGTTGAGCGCGGTCTGGCCGCCGAGGGTGGCCAGGAGCGCGTCGATCGGGCGCCCCTGCTCCTTCTCGTTGGCGATGACCTTCTCCACGAAGTCCGGGGTGACCGGCTCGATGTAGGTCGCGTCGGCGAACTCGGGGTCGGTCATGATCGTGGCGGGGTTGGAGTTCACCAGGCTGACCCGGATGCCCTCCTCGCGCAGCACCCGGCATGCCTGGGTGCCCGAGTAGTCGAACTCGGCGGCCTGCCCGATCACGATCGGCCCGGAGCCGATCACCAGGACGTGCTCGATGTCTGTACGTTTCGGCATCAGTGGCCGCCCTTTCCTTCGACCCGCTCCATCAGGCCGACGAACTCGTCGAACAGCGGCGCCGCGTCGTGCGGTCCCGCGGCGGCCTCGGGGTGGTACTGCACGGAGAACGCGGGGACGTCGGCGCAGCGGACTCCCTCGACCGTGTCGTCGTTCGGGCAGTAATGGCTGATCTGCGCCGCCCCGAAGTCGGACTCGAAGCGCTGGCCCGGCTCACCCTCGAGCGCGAAGCCGTGGTTCTGTGCGGTGATCGCCACCGTTCCGGTCGCCACGTCGATCACCGGGATGTTGATGCCGCGGTGGCCGTAGCGCATCTTGTAGGTCCCGAGGCCGAGCGCGCGGCCGAGGATCTGGTTGCCGAAGCAGATGCCGAACAGCGGGAGCTCGCGCCCGAGTACCTGCTTGGTGAGTGCGGTGGCGTGTTCGGTGGTCGCCGGGTCACCAGGGCCGTTGGAGAGGAACACGCCGTCCGGCTCGACGGCGAGGAGATCGTCCAGGCTGCTGGTCGCGGGCAGCACGTGCACCTCGATCCCGCGCTTGCTCAGCTGTCGCGGAGTGTTGGACTTGATCCCGAGGTCCAGCGCGGCCACCCGGAACCGGGTCTCGCCCTGTGCGGCCACGACGTACGGCGAGCGGGTGGTCACCTCGCCCGCGAGATCCGCGCCCTGCATTCCGGGACTGGCCCGCACCTCGTTGAGCAGGTCGGCGTCGGAGCGGGCGGATCCGCCCGCCAGCAGCGCTTCGCCGGAGAAGACCCCGGCACGCATAGCGCCGTGCTCCCGGATGTGGCGGGTGAGCGTCCTGGTGTCGACCTCGGCGATACCGACCACGCCCTGCTCGGCCAGTTCGTGATCGAGGGTGCGGCGGGAGCGCCAGTTGGACGGGGTCCGTGCCGGGTCGCGGACGACATATCCCGCCACCCAGATCCGCGCTGACTCGTCGTCCTCGTCGTTCCATCCGGTGTTACCGATCTGCGGCGCGGTCTGCACCACGATCTGCCGGTGGTAGGACGGATCGGTCAACGTCTCCTGGTATCCGGTCATGCCCGTGCTGAACACGACCTCACCCAGACTCGTCCCTCGCGCGCCGTAGGCGCTGCCGCGGAACACGCGGCCGTCCTCGAGTACCAGCGTCGCCGGTGTCTGTGTACTGCCCGTCATCGCTGGGCCCCTCCTTTGGTCTGAGAACTCGGTTCCGCAATCGAGTCGCCAGGGCTCTGACGCCCAGCGACCGACCAGTCCTGCTGCCCGGCGCCCTGCCGCCTCGATAGCGGGACTTCGTCGGCCGAGTCCTGCGGATCACCACGACCTCGCAACTCCCCGTTCTCAGTCCCTGCCTTGGTCTGCGGGCCGGTCGCGCCGTCACCGAGCGCGTCGATCCACTTCGGATAGACATCGACGTCATCGCCACGGAACCCCGTGTCCACGTTCTCCTCGCCGACGCGCCAGGTGATCACCAGCAGACTGTCGGTGCCCATCACCTTGCCCGCCATACCCTTTCCGGTCGCGATGTCCACAACGGACTCTCGTGGTATCCAGAAGCCGGGCGCTCCGACGCGCTCCACCTCGATCCCGCCGGGGTAGCAGCGCAGGGTCGCGCTCGTGCGCAGGCCCGCTCCCCTGGTGACGATCCGCTCCTGCCAGCGCCCGGCCCTCGTCGTGCAGACGTACAGTCCGTATGCCTCGAGTTCCGGCTCGCCCGGCTGTGCGGGGACCTCCGGAAACGGCGGGAACTCGACGCTCTGCGCCCGCCCCTGGCGTCGCCAGCCTCGCCACATCCCGTACACGCACAGGCCGAAGAAGGCGGCGACCAGCAACGAAAGCAACAACCTGTCCATCACGAGGTCCCATCAAGCATATTTACGATTTTCCCTTCACGGGAGGTGATTCGCCCGCGCAACAGCGTGGCGCTCACCACGCCGGGCAGCCGCATCCCCTCGTACGGGGTGTTCTCCGCGATGCTCGCCAGTTCGGCGCCGTGGACCGTCCACTCGGTATCGGGATCGACGAGTGTCAGGTTGGCCGGCTCACCGACGGCGATCGGCCTGCCCTGGTCGGGCAGCCCGGCGATCTCCGCGGGCCGCTCGCTCATGACCCTGGCGACACCGCGCCAGTCCAGCAGCCCCGGGCGGACCATGGTCTCGGTCACGATCGACAGCGCCGTCTGCAGCCCGAGCATGCCCGGCTTGGCCGCGGCCCACTCACAGTCCTTGTCCTGCACGGCATGCGGGGCGTGATCGGTCGCGACGCAGTCGATGATCCCCTCGGCCAGCGCCGCCCGCAGCCGCTCGGCGTCGCTCCCGGTACGCAGCGGCGGGTTGACCTTGTTGACCGGGTCATAGGTCGCCAGCCGCTCGTCGGTGAGCAACAGGTGGTGCGGGGTCACCTCGGCCGAGACCCGCGTACCCCTGGCCTTCGCCCAGCCCAGCACGTCGGCGGTACCCGTGGTCGAGACGTGGCAGATGTGCAGCCTGGCTTCGGCATGCAGTGCGAGCAGGCAGTCCCGCGCCACGATCGACTCCTCGGCCGAGGCGGGCCAGCCGGGGTATCCGAGCCGCGCGGCCCGTTCTCCCTCGTGTGCCTGCGCACCGACCGTGAGCCGGGGCTCCTCCGCGTGCTGGGCGACGACCACGTCGAGTGCGGTGGAGTACTCCAGTGCCCTGCGCATGATCAACGGGTCCGCGACGCAGTGCCCGTCGTCGGAGAAGACCCGCACGCCGGCCACCGAGGTCGCCATCGTGCCCAGTTCGGCCAGCCGCTTCCCGGCGAGGCCGACGGTGACGGCGCCGACCGGGTGCACGTCAACCAGCCCGGCCGCTTGGCCCAGCCGCCACACGTGCTCGACGACGACCGCGTTGTCGGCCACCGGATCGGTGTTGGCCATGGCGAACACCGCGGTGAAACCACCGAGCGCGGCCGCGGCCGATCCGGTGGCGATGGTCTCGGTGTCCTCACGGCCCGGCTCGCGCAGGTGTGTGTGCAGGTCCACGAAACCGGGCAGCAGCACCTGACCACCCGCGTCGATCACGGTGGTCTCGGTGCTGTCCGCGTTGCCGGTCTCGCGCTCCGGCGCCGCGCTGCCCGCGGGATCGATCCGCACGATGACGCCGTCGGCGATCACCAGGTCGACCGGTTCTCCTTCGCCGTAGGGTCGTGCGCCCCTGATGACGACGTCGTTCACGATGTCGGTTCTTCCTCTCCGGCCAGCAGGTGATAGAGGACCGCCATGCGCACGTGCACACCATTGCGGACCTGTTCGGTGATCGCCGAGCGCGGTGAGTCCGCGACCGCGGAGCCGATCTCCATCCCGCGCAGCATCGGTCCCGGATGCAGCACGACGGCATGCTCCGGCAGCAGGCCCAGCCTGCGCTCGTTCAAGCCGTAGGCGATCGAGTACTCACGCGCGGAGGGAAAGAAGTTGCCACCCGGGGTGTCGCCCCCGTTCATCCGCTCCGCCTGGACCCGCAGCATCATCACCGCGTCGACCGCGGGCAGCTCGGCGTCCAGGTGGTGGGAAACGGTCACGGGCAGACTGCGGACACCTGGCGGCAGCAACGTCGGCGGCGCGACGAGCACCACCTCGGCGCCGAGGGTGGTCAGCAGGTGCACGTTGGACCGGGCCACCCTGCTGTGCAGAACGTCACCGACGATCGCGATCCGCCTGCCGGACAGCGAGCCGAGCCGCTCGCGCAGGGTCGCCGCGTCCAGCAGCGCCTGCGTCGGGTGCTCGTGCATCCCGTCGCCCGCGTTCACCACGGCGGTACCCGCCTCGGCCAGCCAGCCGGACAGCCGATGGGCGGCGCCGGAGGCCGGATGCCGGACGATCACGCAGTCCGCGCCCGCCGCGGCCAGGGTCAGCGCGGTGTCGCGCAGCGACTCGCCCTTGCCCACCGAGGAGCTCGCGGCGGAGACGTTGATCACGTCAGCGCTCATCCACTTGCCTGCGATCTCGAAGGAGACCCTGGTCCTGGTGGAGTTCTCGTAGAACATCGTGACCACCGTGCGGCCCCGCAGCGTCGGCAGCTTCTTCACCTCGCGCCCGAGCAGTGTGCGCTTGAGCTCGTCGGCCGTGTCGAGCACCGCGGTGGCCGTCGCGGCGTCGAGGCCGTCGGTGGCGAGCAGGTGCTTCACCGTTCCCCCTCCTGACCGCGCAGCAGTACCGCGTCCCGGCCGTCCGTTTCGGAAAGCAGCACCGACACGTCCTCGGCGCGGGAGGTCGGGACGTTCTTGCCCACGTAGTCCGCCCGGATCGGCAGCTCGCGGTGTCCCCGGTCCACCAGCACCGCGAGCTGGACCGCGCGGGGACGACCGTGGTCGCGCAGGGCGTCGAGGGCGGCGCGAATGGTTCGTCCGGAGAAAAGCACGTCATCGACCAGCAGAACGGTCCGGCCGTCGATCCCACCGTCCGGGAGAGCGGTCTCCTCGAGCGGCCGCGGTGGCTTATGCCGCAGGTCGTCCCGGTAGAGGGTGACGTCGAGGGCTCCGACGGGAACCTCGACGCCGGAGAACTCGGCGATCCGGCCGGCGAGCCTGCGGGCCAGCGGCGTTCCCCTGGTGGGAATCCCGAGTAGCACCGGTGGGGCCGCACTGCCTCCGGCTCCAGCACCCAGTGCTGTTTTCTCGATGACCTGATGGGCCATTCGAGCGATGGTGCGCGCGACGTCGCCGGCCGAGAGGAGCTCGCGCTCCATGGCCGGTTCCGTCGCACCACGTGGACGTGGCGCCACGGTGGACCTCCTTCCCCGCCTCACTGGACGGGTCCTTAAAGGACGTCAATGTGCCTGGTTGGCATGGAAATCGGACTGAGACTAGCAGGACAGCGCACTCAGCCTTCCGGGTGGTGTCCCCCCGCGGTCACAGCTGTCCCACGATGATCTGCTTGACCTGGTGACGACAACGCGTAACCATTACTCTCAGTATTCGACTCAGAGAGGGTTTAATCAGGACCGATCCAGCGACCACGGGCCGCAGACCCGTGCGAGCGACCGGTCCACGTCACCACATCTGGTGACAAGACGGTGGGGTCTGCATAACCCGGCCGTTGACTAGGACACAGAGGTCCCCCGGCGGTCATCCCGGCCGAACGGGGCGAAGAAACGGAGAACCACCAGATGGGCGATTACGCCAAGGCGCTCGGGGCCAAGCTCCGCGGGATCCGCCAGCAGCAGGGCCTGTCCCTGCACGGAGTAGAGCAGAAGTCCGGAGGGCGCTGGAAGGCGGTCGTGGTCGGTTCCTACGAGCGCGGGGACCGCGCCGTCACCGTCCAGAAGCTGGCCGAACTGGCCGACTTCTACGGCGTCCCGGTGGTCGAGTTGTTGCCGGAGGGCCGGGTTCCGTCCGGCGCCGAGCCCGCCACCAAGATCGTGATCAACCTGGAACGTCTGCAGCAGCTGCCCGCGGAGAAGGTGGGGCCGCTCGCCCGCTACGCCGCCACCATCCAGAGTCAGCGCGGCGACTACAACGGCAAGGTCCTCTCGATCCGCACCGAGGACCTGCGCTCGTTGGCGATCATCTACGACATGACCCCTGGCGAGCTGACCGAGCAGCTCATCGACTGGGGTGTCCTTCCTCCGGAGGCCCGCCCGGCCAAAGAGGAGTGAGTGACGCGGGACAGCGCAGGCGGTAGTTCGTCGACGAGTTCGCAGACCGAGTGGTGTGGGAACTCGTCGACGAACTACCGCCTGCGCCGCCGCGCCGGAGTGGATCGCGCTTTCCCGGGCTCCGGCCTAGAGAATCGCCCGCAGGCGGTCGGCGATGTTGCCGATCCGCCCGAGCACCCCGTTGACGAACCGTGGCGAGTCGTCGGTGGACAGTTCCTTCACGATGCCGACGGCCTCGTCGATCGCGACCGCGTCGGGCACGTCGGCCGCCCACAGCAGCTCGTAGACGCCCACTCGCAGCACCGCGAGATCCACCACCGGCATTCGCTCCAGTGACCAGCCCTGTGCGTGCTCGGCGAGTAGTTCGTCAATGCGCTCTCGCTGCGCTGTCACCCCCTCGACCAGGGTGATCGTGTAGTCGGCGACCATGTCGACCTGAACCTCGCCGACCCGGTCCGACAGCAGCGTCACCGCGTCGGTCTGCCGTTGTGCGGCTTCGTACAGGATTTCGACCGCCCGCTTGCGGGCGGCGCGGCGGCCGATCGGGCCGCCACGATGGGGTGGATTTCGAGTCGTCATCCGCTCGTCAGCTCGAGACACGGCCGAGGTAGCGGCCGTCGCGGGTGTCGACCTTGACCTTCTCACCGGTGGTGAGGAACAGCGGCACCTGGATCTCGGCTCCGGTCTCCAGCGTGGCCGGCTTGGTACCGCCGGTGGAACGGTCTCCCTGCAGGCCGGGGTCGGTGTGCTGAACGACGAGTTCCACCGAGGTGGGCAGCTCGACGTACAGCGGCGCCTCCTCGTGCACGGCAACCTGGACCTCGGTGTTCTCCAGGAGGAAACCGGCCGCGTTACCGACGATCTCGCTCGGCACGGTGATCTGGTCGAACGTGTCCGAGTCCATGAACACGAAGTCGGTGCCGTCGTTGTAGAGGTAGGTCATCGTCCGCCGGTCCACCGTCGCGGTGTCGACCTTCGTGCCTGCGTTGAACGTCTTGTCCACGACCTTGCCGGAGAGCACGTGCTTCAGCGTGGTGCGGACGAACGCGCCCCCCTTACCCGGCTTTACGTGCTGGAAGTTCACGACGGACCAGAGCTGGCCGTCCAGGTTGAGGACAAGGCCGTTCTTGAGGTCGTTGGTGGTGGCCACGGGTGTGAGATCTCCTGTATGTATTCCGGGGCGGGCCGCGTTCTAGACGACCACGAGTTCCTTGGTGCTCAGGGTGAGGATTTCGGGCCTACCGTCCCGCACGACGAGCGTGTCCTCTATGCGCACGCCACCACGCCCGGCGAGATACACGCCAGGTTCGACGGTGACCGCCATACCGGCGGTCAGTGTACCGGCGCCGGTCGTGGCCAGACTCGGTGCCTCATGGACCTGCAGCCCGACACCGTGGCCGAGGCCGTGAATGAAGTGCTCGCCGTGGCCCGCGTCCTCGATCACACCGCGGGCGGCGCGGTCCACATCGGCCACCGCCACGCCGGGACGCACCGCGTCGCAGCCCGCGGCCTGGGCGCGGTGGACCAGGTCGTAGAGATCGCGCTGCCACGGTGCGGGCTCGCCGAGCACCACCGTGCGGGTCATATCCGAGTGGTAGCCGTTCACCGTCGCGCCGAAGTCGAGTTTCACCAGGTCACCTGTGGTCAGCACGGCGCCGGTCGGCCGATGGTGCGGGATCGCGGAGTTGGCCCCGGCGGCCACGATCGACTCGAACGACACTCCGGCGGAACCGTGATCGAGCATCCGGCCTTCCAGTTCCCGCGCCACTTCCAGCTCGGTCCGGCCCGCGCGCAGGCCGCCGTACTGGATCAGGTCGGCGAGCGCCTTGTCGGCGGCGGTGCAGGCCGAGCGCAGGGCCGCGATCTCGTCGGAGTCCTTGACCAGGCGCAGCCGCTCCACGAAACCGGGGGCGCGCACCAGTTCCACCCCTTCGGCGAGACCGGCGAAGGCGTCGTGCTGCTCGACCGAGACGTGCTGGCTCTCGAAGCCCGTTCGGGCGAACCGGTCGCGGCGCTGGCTCGCGCGGCCGACGAGGGCGTCCGCGCTCGGGCGCTGGATCACGCGTTCCAGGTCCGGGAGTTCGGCCTCTGCCTGGGCGATGTACCTGCCGTCGGTACAGAAGACGGTTTCCGTCTCGCTGCCTGCGTGCACCAAGAGGGCAGCGTTGGATCCGGTGAAGCCGGTCAGGTAGCGGATGTTGAGCAGGTCGGTGACGAGCAGGGCGTCCAACTCGGCATCCCGCAGCAGCTCGCGCAGTGCGGTTCGCCGGATCGCGTGAAGATGAGGCACCACGCCAGCCTAGAGGTTGTGTGCGCGGTTTCGGCCACGACCGCACCAGCCCTACCTACTCGCGGGTCACAAAAACGGCGCGATTCGCGGGAGCGGAGTCAGGTGCCGCCGCACTCGGCCCGGCAACGCCTACAGTGGGGCGATGCCGTCCTGGTTGATCCGCGGCCTCGGCATGGCCGTGCTGCATGCCGTCGCCGCCGTCGTCCTTGCCAAGGTCACCGTGTTCCGGCCGACCGAGGTCGATCTCGTCACCGTGGCCGTGGTCGCGGTGCTGGTCGGCGCCGCCGCGCTGTGGAGTGCACTCGATGCCTGGCTTCGGGTGCCCGACCACGCCAGGGCATGGTTCATCGGCGCGCTCGTGGCGGGCCCGGTCGCCGGGGTGCTGTCCGTTATCGGCAGATCGCTGTTCGTCGACCAGACCGGGCTGAGCGCGCTCGGCGGAGCGCTGACCGGCGGAGCGGCGTTCACGGCCCTGCTGATCCTGATCCCCGCCGGACTCGGGATGCTGGTCGGCGGCAGGCTGGCCAAACCGGATGGCGACACCGAGGGTGAGCTCCAGGATCAGGAGCCGAGGACGACCCCGGCCGGGTAGCTCTTCCACTCCCGCTCGCCGACCTGCTCCACGGTCGAGTCGTTGGCCTCCGGTACGCGGCCCGCGGCGCTGCCCGTCACCGGCCACAGTGCACCGTCGTCGAGCAGCAGCCCGAGACCAGCGCCCTCGACCCGCAGCGCAGGGGCGCCTGGCGCGAGCCGAGCGGCCACCGGTAGCCCCCCGATCGCGGCCAACCGCCGGTCCAGCACCGTGCCGGCCAGTTCCACCGCCACCGAACGCCGGTCCACCCGCACGATCCGGCCGTCGACGATGAGGTCCATGGTCCGCACGGGCGAGGGCATGGCGACACCGTCGAGCACTCCCAGCGCACGCGCCGGATCGGCGCATCCGTCGAGGCCGTGCAGGTCCGCACCGAAGTGCCGCAGATCCGTCGGTGCCTTCGCCTCACCGATGACGGTGGCTCGGACCACGTCCAGCGGCACCCTGCCGCAGGGTTCCCGGAGCGACAACGGCGCGTGCCCGTCCGGGCGGCGGAACAGGCCGGGGCCTTCCTGCCACGGGCCGTTGATCAGCACCTGCGTGTACGGGTGCGCCGTGAACTCACGGTTCCAGAAGGTGAGCGTGGTGCCCTGCTCTGTCTCGTGGGCGATGGCGAAGGCATCCAGCGCGTCGACGAACATCAGGTCGGCGCTGAAGGCGTCCACCAGTGACGTGCGCCGGGCGGACGAGGTGTCCGCCACCGGCTCGAACCCGTCGGGCCCCAGCGCCTCCACCCGGGCGGCGAACGCGGGATCCGGGGAGCGCAACAGGAACTGCCCCGCTCCGTTCCAACCCGCGGCCGCGCCACTGGTGTCGGTGAACATGAGGTAGAACCAGCCGTCCAGGTGGACAACCGCGGGCTGACCCGCGCCGTAGTCGTTGTCCCTGGTGACATCGTGGGCCGGCGTGAGGATGGGGCCCGGCCCGGCCCGCGTCCAGTTGCGGCCGTCCTTGCTGGTGGCGAGCCCGATCGAGTTGCCGTGCGCGCGGTCGCCCGCGGAGCCGGTGTAGTAGAGGTAGTACGTGCCCCCGACCCGCAGGACCGAGGGATCGCAGGTGTGCACGCCGTCGAAGCCGCCGGGCCTGCCGGAGAAGACAGCGGGCGCCTTGCCGCCGTCCGGGCCGGTGAACGTCAGGTCTTCCTGTGCCCCCTGCGCGGCAGGCGCCTCCGCGTAGAGGATGTCGTCCCCCGCCGGCTTCGCACTGCCGTACTGACTGCACCACCACATCCGCGTACGGTCACCGTCCACCATCACGGTCGGCCCGTAGTTGTAGACCGCGTCGGCTCCCCCCGCCGCGACGGTGCCCGGACTTTTTCTGGCCGAGTCCACGGCGAGCGACCTCGGTTCGGGCACGTCAGCCGGAGCCTCGAGGCCACCGGCACCACCGGGCTCGACGCCGCCCGCCCGGGGCTGGGCATCACTCGGGCTACAGGCAGTGAGCGCACCGGCGGTGAGAACGACGAGGACCGCCGCGGCCGGGCGTATTCGTCGGCGAGCAGAGCGCATCCTGCCGCAGAACCTCCGTTCGCTCCCCCACGCCCGTCGAATCAGGGCTCCGCGTCCAGTGTAAAGGGAATATCACTCGATCAGCGGGTGTGTGCCGGAACCGGCGGAGCGACGATCTCGACCTCGAACCCCTGCTCGTCCTCGAGGAAGGCCGCGTAGTGCTCAGGGCCGCCCGCATGCGGATGCCGGTCCGCGAACATCAGCTTCCAGCCGTGCCCCGGCGCGGCCGAGACCAGGGAGTCCACCTCTGCCCGGCTCGCGGCGTGCAGGGCGAGGTGGTTCAGCCCTGGCCTGCGGCGCTCGTGCGTGCCGGCGGTCAGCGCGGGTGAGCATTCCGCGACGACGTACACGTCACCCAGCCGCCAGCTCACCCCGTCACGCCAGCGGTTGTGCTCCCGCCAGCCGAGCGCACCGAGAAGCCAGCCGAGACTGCGCTCGGTGGCGGCGAGGTCGGCGACCCACAGTTCGACGTGGTGCAGCGCAGGTGGTGCCGCGGGCGCCAGTGCGACCAGTACCCGGTGGGTGGCGCCGTAGTGCGGACCGCTGCCGACCTCGACGAAACCCGATCTGCGAGCCAGTGCCAGGCTGGCCGTGTTGTCCTCGTGGACCAGTGCCCACACCGCGGGCAGGCCCAGTGTGCGCAGGCCGTGCTGGAGCAGGACGGTGGCCGCCTCGGTGGCGAGGCCGCGCCCGGAGTACCGCGGGTCCAGGTACCAGCCGATCTCCGCGACCTCGCCGGGCAATTCCCAGGACGGGCACAGATGCACGAGTCCGACGAGTGTTCCGTCGACATCGATCGCCCAGTGTCCCGTGCCCGGCGGTCCGGTGTAGGCGAGCCTGCGCTCGACCATGGCCCTGCCCTGCTCGGCGTCGGCGAGGTCGTCCGGTAGGTACTCGATGATCTCCGGATCGGCGAACACGCGAAGCACAGCGGCGGCGTCGTCGGCCCGCAGACCGCGCAGCCGCACGCGCGCCCCCCGCAGTTCGGGAACGGCACCCACCGGCATTACCGCGCGCTGCTCGCCAACCAGCGCAGGGCCAGCGCGTAGCCCTCGACGCCGAGGCCCACGATCACTCCGGTGGCGATGCCGGAGAGCACACTGTGGTGCCGGAACTCCTCCCGCCGGTGCACGTTCGAGATGTGCAGTTCGATCAGCGGGCCCGTCAGTTGCGCGGCCGCGTCGCGGACGGCGATCGAGTAGTGCGTCCAGGCTCCCGCGTTGAGCACGACGGCGGCGCCCTCGTCCGCGGCGTCGTGCAGCCAGCCGACCATCTCGCCCTCGTGGTCGGTCTGGCGCACTTCGACGCCGAGCCCGAGTTCCGCGCCGGTACTCACACACAGTCGCACCAGGTCGTCATGGGTCGTCGAGCCGTACACCGACGGTTCCCTCGTGCCGAGCCTGCCCAGGTTCGGGCCGTTGAGCACGAACACGCGCGTGCCGGCATCAGTGCCGGTCACAGGAACACCCCGCCGCTGTTGCCGGATTCGTCCGCGGCGACCGCGGAGTACGCGGCGGCCAGCAGCGACGGGTCGGGGCCTTCCAGCCTGCCCGGCTTCGCGAGTCCGTCGAGCACGACGAACCGCAGCACGCCGGAACGGGTCTTCTTGTCGGCGCGCATCCCTTCCAGCAGCTGCGGGAGTGCGTCCGGGTCATAGGTGGTCGGCAGGCCGAGCGCGCGCAGGACGGACGCGTGCCGATCCGCCGTCGCGTCGTCCAGCCGCCCCGCGAGACGGGCGAGTTCGGCGGCGAAGACCAGGCCGACGCTGATCGCGGCACCGTGGCGCCACCGGTAGCGCTCGCGGCGCTCGATCGCGTGTCCGAGGGTATGGCCGTAGTTCAGGATCTCGCGCAGGTCCGATTCTCGTAGGTCCTGCGCCACCACATCGGCCTTGACCTGGATCGAGCGGCGAACCAGCTCGCCGAGCACGTCACCCTGGGTGTCCAGAGCGGCGGCCGAGTCCTGTTCGATCAGCTCCAGGATGCGCGGATCGGCGATGAAACCGGCCTTGACGATCTCGGCCATCCCCGCGACGAGTTCGTTGGGCGGCAGTGTCTCCAGCGTGGCCAGATCGACGAGGACCGCGGCCGGCTCGTGGAAGATCCCCACCAGGTTCTTGCCCGCGTCGGTGTTGATTCCGGTCTTGCCACCGATCGCGGCGTCCACCATGCCCAGCAGGGTGGTCGGCACGTTGACCAGCCGGACACCGCGCATCCAGGTCGCGGCGACGAAACCGGCCAGGTCGGTGACCGCACCTCCGCCGAGTCCGACGACGACCCCGCGACGGTCCAGCCCGATCCGCCCCAGAACGTCCCAGCAGAATCCGGCGACCGACAACGCCTTGCCGTCCTCGGCGTCGGGGATCTCCACACGATGCGCGTCGAGACCGGCCTCGGCCAGCTCCGCCCTGATGGCCTCGGCCGTCGTGGTCAACGTCGGCGGGTGGATCAGTGCCACCGACGAGGCGTCCCGCAGTGTGTCGGTCAGTTCGCCGAGCAGGCCCCTGCCGACCACGACCTGGTACGGCCGGTCGGTCGCGACCTCGATACGGACCGGGTCGTTCACCGTATGCTCCGTCCTGTCTCGAGTTGCTCCATGATGGCCGTGGCCACCGCGCGCGGGCTGCGGGCGTCGGTGTCCATCTCGACCGTTGCGACGGCCCGATACACCGGAAGCCGGGCATCGAGCAGCGCCTTGTACGTGGCCCTGGGGTTGACTCCGGCGAGCAGCGGCCGGGCACTGGACATCCCGGTCCGGCGTACCCCTTCGGCCATGCCGACGTTGAGGAACACGACAGTATGGCCGGCGAGCCGCTCCCTGGTCGCCTCCGACAGCACCGATCCGCCGCCCAGGGCAAGCACTCCGTCATGCTCCGCCAGCGCGACCGCGACCAGTTTCTCTTCCAGCGCACGGAAGGCGGGCTCGCCGTCGGTGGTGAATATGTCCGCAATGGACCGTCCAGCGTGGGTCACCACGTCCTCGTCGGAGTCGCGGAAGGCGACGCCAAGCAGGTCGGCCAGCATCCTGCCAACGGTCGACTTGCCCGACCCCGGCGGGCCGACGATCACCGCCCGAGGCCTCACCAGCGCTCCTCCAGCGCACGCAGGTAACCGTCGGCGTTGCGCTTGCTCTCGATCAGCGAGTCCCCGCCGAACTTCTCCAGTGCGGCATCGGCGAGTACGAGTGCCACGACCGACTCGAGCACGACACCGGCACGCGGCACCGCGCACACGTCGGAACGCTGATGGATGGCGACCGCGGGCTCACCGGTGGCTACGTCCACTGTGGCCAGAGCGCGCGGCACCGTGGAGATCGGCTTCATCGCGACCCTGACGCGCACCGGCTCACCATTGGTGATGCCGCCTTCGAGACCACCCGCCCGATTGGACCGGCGGGTGACCCCGGCCGGACCCGTGCCGCGGTCGATCTCGTCGTGGGCCTTGCTGCCCCACCGGCGAGCCGTGGTGAAGCCGTCACCGACCTCGACCCCCTTCATCGCCTGCACACCCATCAACGCGCCCGCGAGCCGTGCGTCGAGCCTGCGGTCCCAGTGCACATGCGAGCCGAGCCCCGGTGGCAGTCCGTAGGCGATCACCTCGATCACCCCGCCGACCGTGTCCCCGGCCTTCCGCACGGCGTCGACCTCGTCGACCATCGACTCGGTCGCGGCGTCGCCGAACGCGCGCACCGGGCTCTCGTCGATCGCCGTCAGGTCGTCCGGCCCCGGCAGCGGCCCCTCCGGCGCTTCGGCGGCACCGATCGACACCACGTGGCTGATGATCTCCACGCCCAGCAGCTGCCGCAGGTAGGCCCGGGCGACGGTGCCGAGCGCGGTACGCGAAGCCGTCTCCCTAGCGCTGGCCCGCTCCAGAACCGGCCGTGCCTCGTCGAAGCCGTACTTCTGCATACCCGGCAGGTCGGCGTGCCCCGGCCGGGGCCGGGTGAGCGGTTCGTTGCGGGCGAGCCCGGCCAGTTCCTCGGGCGGAACGGGGTCCGCCGCCATGACCTTCTCCCACTTCGGCCACTCGGCGTTCTCGATCTGCACGGCGACCGGGCCACCCTGGGTGCGACCGTGCCGTACCCCGCCGACGAACTCGATCCGGTCGGTCTCGAAGCCCATCCTGGGGCTGCGGCCGAAACCGAGCCGCCTGCGAGCGAGCTGCTCACTCACCTCAGTGGTGGTGACCTCGACCCCGGCCACCATGCCTTCGAGCACGGCGGCCAGTGCGGGCCCGTGCGATTCACCTGCGGTTATCCAGCGCAACACAGCGACGATCCTGTCACGGGCGCAACGGCGGCCGTGCAGCTACCCGGTCCAGCAACCCGGCCCGGCTACCCGTCCGGGACCCCGGCGTACCGCGCTCCGGACACGGCGACCAGGGTGACGGCCAGCAGTAGCCCTGGTCCGTGCGGTACCCCCGTGCGCGGGCGAGCGCCAGCGGGCAGCGTCGTGAACGCCGCCCACGCCGCGAACATCGACGTCACCACGGCCGCGAGGAAAGCCGCGACCACGGCGGCGGCCCAGCCGCAGGCGCCGAGAACACCGCCGAGGCTGCCCGCGAGCTTCACGTCACCCGCCCCGAGCGCGGCAGGGGCGAGCGCGTGCACCACAGCGTGGGCGCCGCCGAACAGGACGGCCACGGCGAGCGCCCGCCAGAGCAGGCCGGGTGCCGCTCCGGTGGCCGCCGCGACCGTCAGCACCGCGGCGAGAACCGGGTACGCGGACAGGGTGAGCACGTCCGGCAGCCGCCGGCACCGCAGGTCCGTGTACACCAGCGGGACACCGATCGCGGTGACCGCCAGCGGGACCGGCAGCCACCAGCCGGGAACCGCGCCCGCCATCCAGAGCCACACCAGCAGGGCCCAGCACAGCGCGGTTCCGGCCGCACACGGCGCGGCCCTGAGCCGGACGGGGTTCGCGGACCTGGCAAGCACCCAGCGCGCGAACAGACCGGAACCGGCCCCCGCGAGGATGATCGCAGAGCCCGCTGTCACAGCTGTTGTCCAGTTCACGGACTCCACATTCGACCGGGCTTCGGCGGCAGGCAAGCACGGGTGGGTACGAGAGTTCCGTTGGCTCCCGAAGCGGGCGAAAACCACTCGGCCGGGCGATGGCTCAGGGTGTGACGAGCGATCTCAGCACCGGCATACCGGAGCCGGTGCGGATCTCGAGGGCAGCGATGTTCGCGCGGCGCAACTCGGTGCCGACCGACATTCGCGCCGTGTCCTCCGGCACCGCGTGCCACCACGCCAGCTGATCGCGTACGCGCCCGTCGGGGCCGATGGCGACGAGTACGTAGTCCCCCGCGGACTCGCCCCCGTAGCTGCAGGACATATCGACCTTGGTCCCCCAGCGAGTCTCCGTCACACCGAGACTCGCCTCGACCGGATAGGGACCCAGGGGGGACATCGGGGCCATCGGGGCCGCCCCGGCGGGCACGGTCAGCGGAGTCTCCTGGGCCATCGCGGCCCCATCCGGTGCTCCCGCCTCCCCTGGTGCCGCTGGGCCGGCCAGCAGCAGTACGGCGACGCACGCCGCCACCGCGACCGCGGCGAAACCGGCGAGACCGAGCCTGCGCATCTTCCGCGACCTGCGCACCCGCGCCGCGAGCGAATTCAGGGACTCCGCCGAGACGGGGTCGTGCGGTTCACCCGCGCCATCGGCCGCGAGCGGTGCGGGCGGTTCCGTGGAGCCGGAGTGTGCCAGCAGGCCCGGGAGTCCGGCGAGTTCGCGTACCGAACGTGAACATTCAGCACAATCGGCCAGGTGCTGCTCGTACGCGCAGCGGTCCTCCGGGGAGAGCGCACCGAGCAGGTAAGCGGCGTCGAACTCGGCGAAGGGGTCGGGTCGTTCGCGCATCGCCTCGTTCACCGGGTCACCCCCTTCTCCTCGAGAACCAGCCGCAGCGCCCGCAGTGCGTAGTGCGTCCTGGATTTGACGGTGCCCTCCGCGACTCCGAGCCGAACCGCCGCGTCGGCCACCGAGAGTCCCTGGAAGAAGCAGAGGCCGAGCACCTCGCGGTGGCGCGCGGAGAGTTCGTCCAGCGCATCGGCCACCAGCCAGCCCTGGACGGCACGCTCGGTCCCGTCCGGTTCGGACAGTTCGGGCGGGATATCGGTGGGAACCTCCGACCTGGCCGCGGCCGAGCGCCACCCATCGATGGCGATCCGTCTCGCGACGGTGAACAGCCACGCACGCGCCGATCCGTCACGCTGGTCGAGCACCCTGGGATGGCGCCAGGCTCTGAGTAACGTCTCCTGCACGACGTCCTCGGCGCGCGCCCGATCTCCGTTGGTGAGCCGCAGGGCGTAGAACGAAAGGGCCGGGGCGTGCTCATCGTGCAGCGCCCGCATCAGCCGGTCCTCCGCCCCGCCTTTCATTCGCGCCGCGCCTGCGGCAGCAGCAGCAACACGCCGCCGACGACGCAGACCACCTCGGTCAGCACGCCCCAGACCTCGGCGGAGGTGCGGAACTGTTCCTGGACGCCGAGAAACCCGACGGTCAGCGAAAGCAGATAGGCGCCGAGCGTGGCGGCGCCGAATCCGGCCGCCGCCAGCGGGGGCAGCCAGTGCCGCCGCCACACGGCGAGCGCGATGGCGATCAGGACCCCCGCCACGACGTTGACCAGGAAGAGCGGACCGACGATGGCCACGTCCCCCGCCCAGTCCAGCCACACCACAAGATGCACCCAGGCCGAACCGAGCAGACCGGCGATCACCAGTAACCGCAGTGCCCCGAAGATCATGCCCGCTCCCATGTCCTGTCCGCGTGGTCTCGTCCCTCGACGGAGTACACGAGACACTCCCCCTTCCGGTTCAATTCTCAACCGAATTGAACCGGAAGGGGAACTCCGTCGTGGTAGCGGATATGACTGCCGAACCGAACTCCGGACTCCACTCCCGCCGTTCCGCGATCACCGTCGGCGCTGTCGGCGCCGTCGCGGCCGGCACCATCCTCACCGTCTCGGCCTGCGCACCGGGTGAGGAGGGCGGCGACTCCGCGCAGCCCGGCTCCACCCCGACACCGTCCGCGGGCGCATCCCTGGCCGTGCTCGCGGACATCCCCGTCGGGGAAGCCACCGCCGTCACCACCCCGGACGACCAGGAGATCATCGTCTCCCGGCCGACCGAGACCACGGCCGCGGCGTTCAGCGCCATCTGCACCCACCAGAGCTGCAAGGTAAAGCCGGAGGGAAGCGAGCTGCGCTGCCCTTGCCATGGCTCGGTGTTCGACGCGCTGACCGGCGAGGTGCGCAACGGACCGGCGGATCGGCCGCTGCCGTCCGTCCCGGTTTCGGTCGAGGGCGGCAACGTGGTCGCGGGCTGAACGACGGTCAGTCGGTCCAGCTGAACAACCGGTCGCCTGCCGCGACGGTCGTCCCGATGACCGGCGTGCCGACCGCGTCCTGGCCTGCGTCGAGCGCGACCACCGGCACGATCGGCGAGTAGCCGGCCGCGGTGACGGCGTCCGGGTTCCAGCTGATCATCGGCTGGCCAGCCCTGACCGTCTCGCCCTTCACCACGTGCAGGGTGAACCCCTCACCCTTCTGCTTCACCGTGTCGATGCCCAGGTGTACGAGCACCGCCCTGCCGTCCTCGGTCGCGACGACGAACGCGTGCGGGTGCAGCGTCACGACGGTGCCGTCGACCGGAGCGACCGCGTCGGCGGCACCGCCACCGGGCTGTACCGCGATACCCGGGCCGACCATGGCGTCGGCGAACACCGGATCGGGCACCTCGGTCATCGCGACGACGGCACCGGAGACCGGGCTCCGTACGACGAGACCGGAACCCGCTACCTCCGGCGCCGCTGTCACAGCAGGTCCTGAATGTCGCTGGCGATCGTGTCGGCCTCGGGCCCGACGATCACCTGCACCACCGAACCGGCCTTCATCACGCCGTGCGCGCCGAGCTTCTTCAGCGCGGCCTCGTCCACGACCGAGCCGTCCTCCAGCTCGCACCGAAGCCGCGTGATGCAGCCCTCGACCTCGATCACGTTGTCGGCGCCACCGAGCGCAGCAAGAATTTTCTCCGGCCTTTCGTCCGCCACAGCGGCCTCCCTGGTCTGATCGTCGGCATCTCTGCCCTCGCGTGAGCATTACTACGCCGTTCGCCGCCGCGCACGCCACCGGCGCCTCACGAACCCGTAACGGTGGTTGACACCTTCCGAGTGACGGAGCATTCTGCCCCATCAGCGAATGGTCTAGACCGGAACGTACCAATCAACGGGAGCGCGTGTCGAGCGTGACCCCGCCGAGCCAGGAACGGAGGTGCCGGGATGGGATCCGACACCGGTGCCGCCGAGCGTGTCGTTGACGGTCCGACGCCGAAACACGCGCAGCTACGGGAAATCCTGCGCCGCACGATCGAGAGGGAACTTCCCCCCGGCTCGCCCATCCCGTCCGAACGAGAGCTTGCAGAACGCTATGACGTCTCGCGGCTGACCGTCCGTTCGGCGATCGGGAAACTGGTCGACGAGGGCCTGCTCAACCGGGCGCGCGGCAAGGGCACCTTCACCGCGACCAGGCGGATGGAGCTGCAGCTGTACCTGATGTCGTTCACCGACGACATGCGCCGCCGCGGGCTCACGCCGGCCACCGAGCTGCTCGGCATCACCCTCGAGGTCCCGCCCGCGCCGACGCTGAGCGCATTGGGCCTGCACGAGGGGGAGAGTGCGTACCGCCTGCGCAGGCTGCGCAGGGCCGACGGCGTTCCGCTGGCGGTGGAACGGGGCTGGTATCACCCGGGCCGGGTGGCCCGGATGCCCGAGCTGGACCTCACGCAGTCGCTCTACGCCCAGCTCGCCGCCACGCACGGCATCCGTCTCGACCACGCCAGGCAGACGGTCTGGGCGGAATCGGCGGATGCCGAAACCGCACGACTGCTCGGTATTCGTACCGGCAGTTCGTTGCTCGTCTTCCGCAGGGTCTCCAGCATGCGCGGGGAGCCCGTGGAGGACATGACGTCCTGGTACCGGGGTGATCACTACCAGGTGACCATGCAGTTGGATCGGAATGACCCGGATTCCGGCCGCCCTGCACGATATGGAGGTACCCGATGAGCGCCACCCAAACAACGGGGGCGAAGGGTAAGCGCAAGGGAATGGCCGGGCTGCAACGCTTCGGTCGCAGCCTGATGCTGCCCATCGCCACCCTGCCCGCAGCAGGCTTGCTGGCTCGCCTTGGCTCGGAAGACATGCTCGGCGAGAAGGGCCTCGGCTGGAACAAGGTCGCCGAGGTGATCGCCGCGGCTGGTGGTGGGCTCTTCGACTTCCTGCCGCTGCTGTTCGCCGTCGGTATCGCCGTCGGCTTCGCCCGCAAGGGCGACGGCTCCACCGGTGTGGCCGCGGTCGTCGGCTTCGTGGTGTTCAGCAAGGTGGTGCAGGTCTTCGCGCCGATCGACTCGCTCGAGGGTTTCGGTGAGGGCTGGTACCTGCAACCGATCAAATGGCCGTATTCGGTGCTCGGCGGTGTGGTCGTCGGCCTGGTGACCGCGGTGCTGTGGCAGCGATTCCACCGCATCAAGCTTCCGCCGTACCTGGCGTTCTTCGGCGGCCGCCGGTTCGTGCCGATCATCAACTCGGTCGTACTGATCTTCGTCGGCGTGCTCTTCGGCCTGATCTTCCCGGTGATCGACGCGGGAATGCAGAACCTCGGCGAGGCGGTCACCAGCGACCCGGTCATCGGTGGCGGCATCTACGGCATGCTGAACCGGCTGCTCATCCCGATCGGCCTGCACCAACTGCTGAACGTGCCGGTCTGGTTCATCTTCGACGGCGGCGACATCAACAACTTCTTCGACGGCGATCCGAACGCCGGTGCGTTCATGACCGGCTTCTTCCCGATCTTCATGTTCGCCCTGCCCGCGGCGGCGCTGGCGATCTGGCAGACCGCGAAGCCGGGTCAGAAGAAGATCGTCGGCGGCATCATGATCTCCGCCGCGCTGACCTCGTTCCTGACCGGTGTCACCGAGCCGCTCGAGTTCGCGTTCATGTTCGTCGCGTTCCCGCTCTACATCCTGCACGCGGTGCTGACCGGTATCTCCCTTGCGCTGGTGAACGCGCTCGACATCCACCTCGGGTTCTCGTTCTCGGCGGGCGCGATCGACTTCGCACTGAACGCGGGTGCGCCCGCGGCCAGCAAGGCGTGGCTGCTCATCCCGATCGGCCTGGTCTACGCGGCTATCTACTACTTCCTCTTCCGGTTCGTGATCACCAAGTGGAATCTGCGCACGCCGGGCCGGGAAGACGACGAGGAGATCGTCGCCGCGGAGACCCCCCGTGATCCCGAGACCGGGAAATCCTCGGTCGGCGGTACGGCGACCGACGCCGAATCCGGCAGTAGCACCAAGTCCTAGCGGCATCGCCGCGCAGTACCGATTCGAAAGGAACACCATGCCCGAGAGGCGAGTGACGGTCGCGAGCAAGGTAGGCCTGCACGCCAGGCCGGCCGCACTGGTCGCCAAGGCGGCCGCCGCACAATCGGTGGCGGTGAGCATCGCCAAGGACGGTGGAACGCCGGTAGCGGCGGGCAGCGTGCTCAACCTGATGACCCTCGCCGCCGGTCACGGCGACGAGGTGCTCATCAGCGCCGACGGCGAAGGCGCCGACGAAGCGATCAATGCCGTCGCCGAACTGGTGGCGACCGACCTCGACGGCTAGCACGAGCACGTCGTCGGATGTCCCCAATGTGGCTTTCGGGAACTTGAACGTCCCGAATGCCACATTGGGGACGCCTGAGTTCCCCAATGTGGCATTGGGGAACTTCTCCAACCCCGGCCCCGCACTCACGGGACCGGGGTTCGTAGGGTGGGTCCATGGACAGTGTGCGGTTGATCGAGCAGTGGCCGGTGGACAACGCCTCGACGGCGGTCGTGGGCGCCGACGGCCGGGTGCTGGCCACCCACGGTGATACCAGCCGTGTCTATCCCCTCGCTTCGGTCACGAAACTGCTCACGGCCTATACCGCCCTCATCGCCATCGAGGAGGGCGTGGTCGAACTGGACACGCCGGCCGGACCGGAAAGCTCCACGATCCGGCACCTGCTCGCGCACACCTCCGGCCTCGGTTTCGACGCACACAAGGTGATGGCGCCGCCGGGCACCCGCAGGCTGTACTCGAACGCCGGCTTCGAGCAACTCACCGCCGCGCTCGAGCAACACTCGACCATTCCGTTCCGGGACTATCAGTCGGAGGCCCTGTTCGGCCCGCTCGCGATGCGCGACACCGTCCTCGACGGCTCCCCCGCCGCGGGCGCCAAGTCCACCGTGGACGACCTCGCGGTGTTCGCGGCCGAGCTACAGCGGCCCACCCTCATCGACCCCCGCACCCTCGCGCAGGCCACCAGCGTGGTCTTTCCGGGGCTCAGTGGTGTGCTGCCGGGGTTCGGTCACCAGAAGCCCAACGACTGGGGCCTGGGTTTCTCCATCAGGGACCACAAGAGTCCACACTGGACGGGCGAGAACAGCTCACCGGCAACGTTCGGCCACTTCGGACAGTCAGGCACGTTCCTCTGGGTGGATCCCGAAGCGGGTGCGGCCTGCGTCGCCCTGACCGACCGCACCTTCGGCCCCTGGTCCATCGAGGTATGGCCACCGTTCACCGATGCGGTACTGGCCGAACTGCGCGGACAGGACCTCCGCTAGGGAGTCATCACCCGGGTCGGCTCACCGGCGAGGTACCCGGCGATGTTCTCCACGGCGTCGGAGTAGAACACCGAGTACAGGTTGTCGGTGACATAGCCGATGTGCGGCGTGAGGATCGTGTTCGGTGCCGTCCGGAGTGGATGGTCCGCGGGCAGCGGCTCGACGTCGTACACGTCGAGGGCAGCACACTTGATCCGGTTGTCCCGCAAGGTGTCCAGCAGCGCACGCTCGTCCACGATCGGCCCGCGCGAGGTGTTCACCAGGATCGCCCCCTGCCGCATGGCGCCCAGTTCCGCCGCTCCGACGAGACCACGGGTGCGGTCGCTGAGCACGAGGTGCACCGAGAGCACGTCGGAGCCGCGGAACAGCTCGTCCTTCGACACCGCGGTGACACCGTGCTCGGCCGCCTTTTCCTCGGTGAGGTTCTGGCTCCAGGCGATCGTCGTCATGCCGAACGCCTGCCCGATCGCCGCCACCCGCGCGCCGAGCCTGCCGAGTCCGAGCAGCCCGAGGGTGCGTCCGGCCAGGCCGGTGCCGACCGCCTGCTGCCACCCGCCTGCCCGCACCGACCGCTCCTCGGCGGGCAGGTTGCGGGCCGCGGCCAGGATCAGCGCCCAGGTGTGCTCCACCGTGGGTTCCGCGCGATAACCGGTGCCACAGACGACGATGCCCTGTTCGCCCGCCGCGGCGAGGTCGATGGCCGCGTTGCGCCTTCCGGTGCTGACCAGCAGGCGCAATGCGGGCAGCCTGCGCAGCAGGCCCGCATCGAACCGGGTGCGCTCGCGCATCGCCACCACGACCTCGCATCCGTCCAGCCGGCGGACCAGGTCGTCCTGGTCCTCGATGTGTTCGGTGAACACCTCGATCTCCGCGCCGAGGCTGTCCCAGTCGGCGAAGCCGAGTGCGACGTTCTGGTAGTCGTCGAGAATGGCGATCTTCATACACCCCACCCTAGGGTCTCCGGTAGCGCACCGGCTCAGCCCCGATGCTCCGGCAGTTCCCGTCGAGCCGTGGCCCGCCGCAGGATCTCGTCCACGACGTCGTTCTTCGCGTCGGCGTAGTGCTGGATGTAGGCCCAGGTACGCGCGGCCAGCTCCCGCTTCGTGTTCGCGTAGAGGTCCCGGTCCGCGGCATCGGCCCTGAGGTGGTCCCGGAAGGTCAGGTAACGCTCGATCTCACCGCTGTCCGGCGAGTACACGTGCAGATTGACGTCGGTGTCCGGGCCCTTGAGCGCACGGTGACCGTCCCCCGGTTCGCGGATCACCAGGTAGTAGCCCGCGTCCTCCAGTTCGGGCAGATACGCGTCCTCGTCGTCGCTGTCGGGTACGACCAGCAGAATGTCGATTCGCGGTTTCGCGCACAGGCCGGGTACGGCGGTCGAGCCGACGTGCTCCAGCACGCGCACCCGCTCCCCCAGTGCGCGACGAATCCTGTCCGCCTCCCGTTCGTACAGTGCGGGCCAGGCCGGGTCGTAGTCGGCCAGGGTGACCGTGGAGTTCAGGACTGGTGCGCCGCCGACCCAGATCGATTCGATCTCGTCGTCGGAGTACGTGGAGCGACCGCGTGGGACCATGACTGTGTCCTCTGTCCAAGTGAGCGTTATGCACAATCGCAAGCTCGGCCACAGCACGCGCCTCACCTGCACCCGGTCGCCGCGAGCTGCCCTCCGCAAGCTCCGGCCAGCCCCCGTCGGCCGGGTTGTGCATACCCCTCACTGACTTGTTCCTTCCTCAGGGCAGTCGGTCAACGTAACAGCGGCTCACTCCAGCGGCAACGGAATTGTCCCTCCGGTGGCCGCCCGCAGCGCGTCGCGCATCGCCTCCCGCGGCGCCGGCTGCCCGGTGAACTGCTCCACCTGCCCGAAGGCCTGGTGCAGCAACATGTCCAGACCGGTCGCGAGCCTGCCGCCCCGCTGCGCTACCGCACGGGCCAACGGAGTGGGCCACGGGTCGTAGATGACGTCCAGCAGGCAACGGGCACCTGCCAGATCCTCGAGGTGCGGCTCGACCGCGGCCGAAGGGACGGTGCTCACCAACACCGGAGCCAGCGCCAGTTCGGCGAACTCCACTTCGGACCACCGCAACACCTCGACGGCTAGGCCCACTTCGGCAGCCGCGGCCGAGGTCTCCTCCGCTCGCGCCGGATCGCGTACCACCAACCGGACGCCGGTCAGGCCCAGTTCCGCGAACGCGACGGCGGCGGCAGCGGCCGTACCGCCCGCCCCCAGCACCACTCCGGCCGCGTCCGGATCCGTACCGCGAAATCCACCCGCCGAACGCAGGGCGCCCACCACCCCGTCCACATCGGTGCAGTCCGCCCGCCAGCCGGAGTCGCATGGGACGAGCGTGTTCGCCGCGCCTACCGCCGCCGCCCTCGGCGTCACCTCCGCCGCCACGGCGAGGGCCGCACGTTTGCCGGGCATCGTCACCGACAGTCCCGCCCACTCCGGTCCGAGTCCCCGCACGAACCCGGGTAGCCCCGCCGCGTCCATCTCGATCCGGTCATAGGTCCAGCCGGTCAGCCCGAGTGCCTGGTAGGCCGCACCGTGCAGCACCGGCGAGAGCGAATGCTCGACCGGCTTCCCGAGGACGGCGGCGCGGCCCGGCGCCTCTGCGTGCGATGGCTCAGTAGGCACCGCGGGCCTGTGCTTCGCGCCGGTTCTGGTTGTGTTCCTCGTTGGTCTCGGCGAAGCAGGACAGCCCGTTCTTCTCGCACTTGACGAAGAAGAGGATGTCGCCGTCCGCGGGTTCGAGCGCGGCCTTGATGGCCTCCGGGCTGGGCGCGGAGATCGGCGTGGGCGGCAGGCCCGTGTTGCGGTAGGTGTTGTACGGACCGGCCCGCTCACGATCCTCGGGCTTGGTCCGCACCACCGGCCGGTCCAGCGCGTAGTTGACGGTCGAGTCCAGTTCGAGGCGCATGTCCTTGTCGAGGCGGTTGTAGATCACCCGGGACACCTTCTCGAAGTCCTGCTTGACGGCCTCCCGCTCGATCAGGGACGCGATCACCAGGATCTCGTACGGCGTCTTTCCGGTGCCCTCCGCGGCATCCGGCAGTCCCGTGGCCTCCAGCCGGGTGGCCGAGGCGGTCAGCACCGCCGAAAGCAACTTCTCCGCGGTCTGCCCGGGACGCACGTCGTACACGCCGGGCGCGACGAGTCCCTCGATCCTGCGTGCGCCCTCGGCCTTCGACGCGTCCCGCACAGCCCACTGCGGTGCACCCATCGCCGCGAGGTCCGCCTCCGCGGCGACCGAGCGGAGTTCCTCGACCGGGATACAGGTGCTCGTGCCGTTGAGTTCGGCGCAGGACGCGTCGGACAGCAGTTTCAGCACACCAGGGGCGGCCGAGCCATCCGGCAGTGTGACGTCCTCCAGTTGGGTACCCGCGCGGATCTGCAGTTCGCCGACCCGCGCGGCAGGCTCGATCATCCGGCTGACCGCGGCCGCGCCGGACATCTTGGTCTTGAGCACGTAGTACCCGGGCTGCACGCTGCGGATCTGTTCCTCGTCCGCGCCTGCCTTCACGAACGCCTTCGCACTCGCGACCACGTCCTTCTCCTGCAGGGTGGCGGCGATGGCGTTGGTCGAGTCCCCCTTCTCGACCTGGATCAGGACGTCGGTCTCACCCGCGCCCTCGTAGTCGTCGTAGCCGAAGATCTCGGTGATGCCGTACCAGGCACCGCCCGCGAGCAACACGATGACCGCGATGGCCGCGAGCCAGCCGAACGACCGCTTCGTCCGGCCGCCACGGCGACCGCGCCCCAGGTCGTCGCGATCGTCGTCGAAGTACTCCGGTTCGGCGCGGTCCTCGTCCTCGAAGTCCCCGTACTCGTCCTCGGCGTCGTCCAGGTACTCGTCCTCGGCGTCGTCCCGGCCGTCGTAGTCCGCGTAGTCGTCCTCGTCCGCGTAGTCCTCCGCGTACTCATCGGCAGGATCGGCCGGCGCGAGCTGTTCCGGGTCGAGCCGGAGCAGCTCGGTCGGCCGCTCATCCGGTGGTGGTCCCGCCGGCCGGAGCCTGCGCCGCCCGCTGGAATGAGACGGGGGCGCCGCCGTGAGATCGCCGGTGTGCCCACCGTCGTCCGGCCTTACCGCCGGTCGCCGAGGCGGCAGGGGACGGCCCGGTGGAGGTGGTCCGCCCTGGGGGACTCCGGGGGGCGGTGGTCCCGGACGCCGTGGCGGTCGCGGCGGTGGCGCACCGGGAGGTGGCGGTTGCTGCCCCGTGGGAGCTGGCGGGACCGGGGGCCCAGAAGGAGGCGGCTGGATGGGGGGTGGCGGTACCGGTGCGTGTGCCTGGTGCGCCGGCCCCGGAGGGCCCGTGGGACCTGGTGGACCTGGCGGGCGTGGTGGCCGCAACCTGCGCCTGCCCCCGGTGCCATCGCTCGGTGGAGTGGTCATCGGCCCTCCCCCTCGACACGACGCAGGTGCGACGCACGTGCGTCGAGCCAGCCCTGCAGGATCTCGACCGCGGCCGCTTGGTCCACCACCGCCCGCTGCTTCCTGCCCTTCACCCCGCGCTGGGACAGCATTCGCGCCGCGCTCACCGTGGTGAGGCGTTCGTCGGCGAGGCGGACGGGAACCGGGTCGACCAGCCCGGACAGCCGCTCGGCGTAGGTCACGGCGATCTCGGCCGCCGAACCGTGGCGGTCGGCCAATGTTCTCGGCAGTCCGACGATCACCTCGACCACCTCGTGTTCGACGACGAGCTGGACGATCTGGTCGAGGTCGCTGTCCTTGTCCGCATCACGAGACAGGGTAACGAGGGGGCTCGCGAGAAACGGCGTGGGATCACTGAGTGCGACGCCGACCCGGACAGAGCCGACGTCGATGCCCAGTCGCCTGCCTGCCCCCGCGTCGTGCTCTCCAGGACGATCAGGACGGCGATTGCTCACCCGCGCGCCACCGCGTCACCCAGCAAACTGATCGCCCTGTCGATCCCATCCGGGTTCGTGCCGCCACCCTGGGCCATGTCTGCCTTGCCGCCGCCCCGGCCACCGACCGCCTCCGCGAAAGCGGGAACCAGCTTGCCTGCCGCGAAACCCTTGTCTCGTGCGGTGGACGTCGTACCCACAACGAAACTGACCTTGCCCTCGGCTGGCGCGAACAGCGCCACGACTCCCGGCCTGGAACCGAGCCGGTTGCGCACCTCGCCTGCCAGCGCACGCAGTCCGGCAGCGTCGATCCCCTCGGCGATCTTCTCCGCCACCAGCGCCACGCCGCCGATGTCCTTCGCCGAGTCGGCGAGCGCACCGGCCGAACCGAGCACCTGCTGCGTGCGCAGCTGCTCGATCTCCTTCTCCGCGTTGCGCAGGCGGGTGAGAACGTCCTCGATCCGGCCTGGCAGCTGGTCGGTCGGCACCTTCAACGAGCCCGCCAGCTGCGAGACCAGTAACTGCTCCTTGCGCACGTGCCGCAGCGCGTCCTGCCCGACGAGGGCCTCCACCCGATGCACTCCGGACCCGATGGAGGAGTCGCCGACCAGCTTGACGAGGCCGAGCTGGCCGATTCGCCCGACGTGGGTACCGCCGCAGAGTTCCCGCGAGTACTCACCCATGTCGACGACGCGAACGTCGTTGCCGTACTTCTCCCCGAACAGGGCGACCGCGCCCAGTTCCAGCGCCTTGTCCTTCGTCGTGACGTAGGACTGCACCTCGACGTCGGTCTGCAGGTAGTCGTTGACCTCTTCCTCGACCTCGGTCAGAACGTCGGCCGACACACCACCGGACGAGGTGAAGTCGAACCGCATCCGCCCCGGCGCGTTGAGCGAGCCCGCCTGCGCGGCGCGCTTGCCGTAGGCCCCGCGCACCGCCGCGTGCACGAGGTGCGTGGCCGAATGTGAGCGGGCGATCGAGGCGCGCCGATCGGCATCCACCGAACCGGTGACCTCGGTGCCGAGACCGAGTTCGCCGTCGACGACCTCGACCCGGTGCACGAACAGCCCGGGCACGATCTTCTGGACGTCGAGCACCTTCAGCTCGACCCCGGACCCGAGGAGAACCCCGGTGTCCGCGACCTGGCCACCACTCTCGGCGTAGAACGGCGTGCGGTTCAGCACCACCTCCGCCTTCGTGCCCGCACCCGCACTACGGACGGGCGCACCGTCGACCAGCAGTCCGAGCACTGTGGCGGTGGCCTGCAGGTCGGTGTAGCCGAGGAACTCGGTCTCGCCGCCGTCCTCGAGCAGCTGCCGGTACACCGAGAGGTCGCCGTGGCCGCTCTTGCGCGAGGCCGCGTCGGCCTTCGCCCGCTGCCGCTGCTCCTCCATCAGTGCGCGGAAGCCCTGCTCGTCCACCGTGAGCCCCTGCTCGGCGGCCATCTCCAGGGTCAGGTCGATCGGGAAGCCGTAGGTGTCGTGCAGCTGGAACGCCTTGTCGCCGGCGAGGATGCCTCCGCCGGAGGACTTGGTCTGCTCCGCGGCGAGATCGAAGATGCGCGAGCCGCTGGTGAGGGTGGCCAGGAAGGCTTCCTCCTCGCCGCGCATGATGTCGGAGATGCGGTCGAAGTCGCTGACCAGTTCCGGATAGGACGGGCCCATCGCGTCCCGGACGACGGTCGCGAACTCGGGCAGCACCGGCTCGTGTACGCCGAGCAGCCGCATCGAGCGCACGATTCGGCGCAGCAGCCTGCGCAGCACGTAACCCCGGCCGTCGTTACCCGGGGTCACCCCGTCGCCGATCAGCATCATCCCGGAGCGCGCATGGTCGGCCACCACCCGGAACCGCACGTCGTCGGTGTGGTCGGCGCCGTACCGGTGCCCGGAGATCTCCTCGGCCCTGGTGATCACCGGTCGGACGAGGTCGGTCTCGTAGACGTTCTCGACTCCCTGCAGCAAGGTGGCGACCCGCTCGACGCCCATGCCGGTGTCGATGTTCTTGGCGGGCAGCTCGCCGAGGATCGGGAAGTCCTTCTTGCCGCTGCCCTCACCCCGGATGTTCTGCATGAACACGAGGTTCCAGATCTCGATGTAGCGGTCCTCGTCGACGACCGGCCCGCCTTCGCGGCCGTACTCCGGGCCGCGGTCGTAGTAGATCTCCGAACACGGACCACACGGTCCGGGGACACCCATCGACCAGAAGTTGTCCACCATGTCGCGAGCCTGGATCCGGTCACTGGGCAGACCGGCGACCTTCTTCCACAACGCGGCCGCTTCCGCGTCGTCCTCGTACACCGTGGCCCAGATCCGCTCCGGGTCGAACCCGAAACCGCCCTGGTCCTGCGGCGAGGTGATCAGCTCCCAGGCGAGCTTGATCGCGCCCTCCTTGAAGTAGTCACCGAAGGAGAAGTTGCCGGCCATCTGGAAGAAGGTGTTGTGCCTTGTGGTCTTGCCGACCTCGTCGATGTCCCCGGTACGGACACACTTCTGCACGCTGGTCGCCCTCGGGTACGGCGGCGGGACCTCGCCGAGGAAGTACGGCTTGAACTGCACCATTCCCGCGTTGACGAAAAGCAGGTTCGGGTCGTCCAGGATCAGCGAGGCGCTGGGCACCTTGCTGTGTCCATGCTGTTCGAAGTGTCGGAGGAACCGGCTGGCGATCTCGTGTGTTTCCACTGGCTTTCCTTGGTCGTACGGGCCGGCGCGCGAGAGGGTTCACGCGTACCGGGCCGGGATGGCTGTGCGGGCCGGTCGAGGCGGAGGGAACCGCATCCCGGTCGAGGAGCGGTGCTGTCAGCCCTCCGCCCGGCGCGCTCGCCGGGGGCGCGGCGCCGGGGCCGCGTGCCTGCCGTTGACCGGCGAGGGCAGCGGCGACCGGCGCTCGACGGGCGTCACCCGGGACCGCTCCTCCACGACGTCGCTCAACTCCTGCTCCCGCTCACTCATCCCGGCGCGCACGTCGGCACCGAACGTCCCGACGGCACCGGCGAGCTCCCGTATCGCTTCCCCCACATTCGAGGCTAACCCCGCTGGGCTGGCCTGACGAGCGGTTTCCGTGGCCTTCCGGGACAGCGCGACACCGGTCACGACACCGACGCCTAGCCAGAACAGGCGCCTCATCGCTTGGCACCCTTCCGCCTGCGGGAGTGCTTGCCCGGGTCGACGGCCTTGGCGTTGCGGCGGGCCTTCACCGCCTTGCTGATGCCGTAGGACAACGCCGCCGTCTTCACCAGCGGTCCGCCCAGTGTCGCGGTGAAGACCGACGACAGTGCCGAGACGTTGCCGGAGACCGCCTGCGCGTTGGCCGTGATGCCGTCAACCCGCTCGAGCTGGGTGTTGACATGGGTGATGGTGTCGTTGGCTCCGTGCAGCAGCGGATCCGTGTTCTCGTGCGCCTTGCGGATCGCGATCGTCGCCTCGTCCAGCGTGCGGCCGAGCTTGATCAACGGGATCGCCAGCAACAACACCAGCAGCACGAACGCGCCCGCGGCGACCAGTGCGGCGACCTGCCCTGCCGACACGTGCCCTCCTCGAAATATCGGTGGCTGTGATCTCTTGAAGCGTTCTCTTGAAGCTCGTGGAATTGCCGGTCAGGCTACCGCGCGCGCCCGCGCCCGGCCGGGCGGCCCGCCGATCACCCGCCCTTGGATCCGCCGCGAACGCTCCGCCGTAATTTCGGTACCCGCTCGGCGAGCGTACGTTCCGCACCGTGCTGGGTCGGGTTGTAGTAGTCCGCACCCACCAGCCCGTCCGGCGGATACTGCTGCGCCAGTACCCCTTCCGGGGCATCGTGCGGATACCGGTAACCCTGGGCGTTGCCCAGCTTCGCCGCCCCCGCGTAGTGGCCGTCACGCAGGTGTGGCGGGACGGTACCGATCCGGCCCGCGCGGACGTCGGCCAGCGCGGCGTCGATACCGGCGATGACGGCGTTCGACTTCGGGGCCGTAGCCAGGTGCACAGTGGCCTGTGCGAGCGCGAGTCTGCCCTCGGGCATCCCGATGAACTGCACGGCGTGCGCGGCCGCCACCGCCGACTGCAACGCGGTGGGGTCGGCCATGCCGATGTCCTCGCTCGCGTGCACGACGAGCCTGCGGGCCAGGAACCGCGGGTCCTCGCCCGCCTCGATCATCCGGGCCAGGTAGTGCAGCGCGGCGTCCA
The DNA here is from genome assembly GCF_003385185.1 of Amycolatopsis palatopharyngis. GTDB lineage: Bacteria > Actinomycetota > Actinomycetes > Mycobacteriales > Pseudonocardiaceae > Amycolatopsis > Amycolatopsis palatopharyngis. Next base: position 58,634 of record NZ_PQHZ01000034.1, read on the forward strand.
CGTCCGAACCGCGAATCGACTTGATGAACGCGCTGATGACGTCGTAGTGCTGGTCGCCGTCGCGGTCGTAGCGAACCGCGGCCTTGTCCACGGTCGACTCCACGGTGGCGAGGTCGATCGTGCGATGTTCGGTGGCACTCGCCGCGTCCGCCGCGGCCTCCAGTGCGGTCAGCGCGCGCCGCGCGTCCCCGGACGCCAGCCGCACCAGATGGTTCTCCGCGTCCTCGGTCAGCTCCAGACCGCCGCCGAGACCGCGTTCGTCGGCCATCGCGCGCGCGATCAGCCCACGGACGTCGTCGTCGGTCAGCGGCCGCAGCTGCAACACCAGCGACCGCGACAGCAGCGGGGAAACGACGGAGAACGAGGGGTTCTCCGTCGTGGCCGCGACCAGCAGCACGGTCCGGTCCTCCACCGCGCCGAGCAACGCGTCCTGCTGCGTCTTGGAGAACCGATGTACCTCGTCGATGAACAGCACGGTGTTCTCGGCGTTGTAGTTGCGCCTGCGACGAGCCTCCTCGATGACGCCGCGGACCTCCTTGACGCCCGCGGACAGGGCCGACAGCGCCACGAACCGGCGGCCGGTGGCGGTGGAGACCAGGTTGGCCAATGTGGTCTTTCCTGTTCCCGGTGGCCCGTAGAGCAGCACCGAGGCCGGAGCGGCGCCCTCGACGAGCCTGCGCAGCGGCGCACCCTCACCCAGCAGGTGCTGCTGCCCGACCACCTCGTCGAGCGAACGCGGGCGCATCCGCACGGCGAGCGGCGCCCCTGCGGGCACGGCAGCCGCACTTCGCCGCGCGGTGGCCGCTGGTGCGTCCGGCGGCTCCGGCGGCTCCGGCGGGGTGGCCAGGCCGGGGTTCACCGTGAACAGTTCGTCTTGTTCCACGTATCGACGGTATCCCCCGCCGCCGACAGCGGTTGAGCCGACGGTGAACACCGTGGCCGTGGTCCACCGCGGCCGACCTGATCGTGCTCACCGGCGACATCGCCGCGGGCCCCCAACCGGTGGCGACGCTGGATCGGCTCATCGCGCTGGGCGAGCGGGTGCGGTGGGTCAGCGGCAACGCCGATCGCGAGCTCGTCCAGTTGGCGCGGGGCGGCGAGACGACGATCCCCGACCCCATCGCGCCCTGGGCGGCGGCGGAGCTGACCAGCGCACACGTCGACCTGCTTGCGTCGCTTCCCGCGACCGGACGGATCCCGGTTCGCGGGCTCGGCACGGTGCTGTTCTGCCACGCGACTCCGCGCGGCGACGAGGAACTCGTGCTGGTCGACAGCTCGTACGAACGCTGGAGCGAGGTGCTGGGCGGGCTCGGCGCCGAGGTCTCCACCATTGTCTACGGGCACACCCACATGCCGTTCACCCGTGTGGTGAACCGCAGGCTCGCCGTGAATCCGGGCAGCGTCGGGATGCCGTACGGCTCCACGGGAGCGCACTGGGCGTTGCTCGGTGGTGCTTCCGGGCCGTCGGTCCAACTGCGCCGCACCCTGTTCGACGCCGAGGCCGCGTGCGAGTCCATTTCGGAGTCATCGGGCTACCCCGGTGTCGAGGCGTGGGCCGACTTCTTCGTCCGCTCCCCCGCTTCCGACAGCGAGGCACATCAGGCGTTCGCGCCGGGAGACGGCCGCAGGGCCTAGTCGGCGCCCGCGACGACCGGTATCACGGCTCGCGAAAGCCGAGCGCTGCCGAGATGCCCTGTGCCGCCCTGCTCACCACCGGCACCAGGCCACGCATCCGGGCGGCAGGCATGTACGGGCGGGTGGCGGACACGCTGATCGCCCCGGCGATCGCGCCGCCCGCGTCCCGGATCGGCGCCGCGACGCAGCGGATTCCGGGTTCGTTGTCCTCGAGGTCCATGGTCGCCCCACGCTCGGCATAGTCCCGCATCCGGTCGAGGAACGACTCCAGGTCCTGCCGTTCCGCCCGCCGCGGGGCCACGGGTGTCTCGTCGCGGTAGAGCGGTTCCCATTCGTCGGGTGCGTCCAGCAACAGGGCCATCCCCACGCCGGTGCGGGTCAACGGCATGCGATGACCGATGCGCGACCGCATCTCGGCCCCGCGTGATCCGGGCAGTTTGTCCAGGTAGAGCACGGACGACCCCTCCCGGACGGCGAGGTGCACGGTGTCGCGCAACTGTTCCGACAGCTCCTCGAGGACCGGCCTGGCCACCACCGGCAGCGGGTTGCCGTGCAGCGCTTGGAAGCCGAGCTCGATCAGGGTCGGCCCCAGCGAGTAGCCGTCGCGTCCGGTACGGAGATATCCCTCCCGCACCAACAGCTGGACCAGCCGATGTGCGGTGCTACGGCCCAGGCCGGTGCGCTCCGTCAGTGCCCGTAGGTCGGTGGCACCGCTGGCGACGGCACGAATCACCGCCAGTCCACGAGCCAGCGTCTGGGTGCCCGGTGGCGGCGCTTCCGGCACGGGAGAAGCAGGATCGGACGTCACGTTCTGATCCTACATATAGGGACCGTGTTCGCATTATTGGGAACGGAGTTCCACAGTATCCGCTCGTGAGCGACGACAGTGGTAGTCCGAGCCTGATCGCACTGGACTGGGGATCCTCCACCCAGCGCGCCTGGCTGCTCGACGACGACGGACGGATCCTCGCGGCCCGCAGGCCAGGACAAGGCCTGTTCGCCACCACGGCCGAGATCGATCCGGGTGACCCGCGGGCCAGGGCACAGGCCTACGAGGACGCCTTCCATGCCGTCTGCGGCGACTGGCTCGCCGCGGATCCGGATGTGCCGGTGATCGCCTGCGGCATGGTCGGCAGCGCGCACGGCTGGGCCGAGGCCGGTTATCTGACCGTGCCCACCGCGCTGCGGTTCGGGCGCGAGGCGCTGGTGCCGGTGACCCACCGGCGAGGTGTCGTACACCTCGTGCCCGGCCTGCGGATCCCTTCCGCTGACATGCTGCCCGGCGACGTCATCCGGGGTGAGGAAACTCAGGTTGTCGGTGCACTGGACATGATCGGCGGACTCTCTGGCGCGGTCACCGTGATTCTGCCCGGCACCCACAGCAAGTGGGTTCGGGTGGGCGACGGGACGGTCTGTTCGTTCGAGACCGCGCTGTCCGGTGAACTGTTCGGGCTACTCACCCGGCAGGGCATTCTCGCCCGTACCGCGGCCGATCCGGTGCGCGACGACGCCGCGTTCGCCCGCGGGCTCGCTGCCGGGTCGCCCGGGGTGTCCAGGGGGTTGTCCACCGAACTGTTCGGTGCACGGCCGCTCGTTCTGGACGGTGCGCTCGCCCCGGCTTCGGTGCCGGACTACATCTCCGGCGTGGTGATCGCCGACGAGGTCGGCCACCTCATGTCCGAATCGGACCGCCGGCACCGGGTGGTGCTGTGTGGCACCGCTGATCTGTGCCGGCGGTACTCGTCGGCGCTGGCCGGGTACGACATCGAGCCCATCGTGCTGACCGAGGAGGTCGCGGCACGCGGTCTGTGGCGTATCGCGGTGGCGACAGAACTGGTGAGCGACAGGGAAAGGACACCGAACACATGAGTACGACCGGACTGATCGCGATCCTGCGCGGGATCACCCCGCACGACTGCGAGGCCGTCGGTCGTGCCTTGGCAGAGGCGGGGTTTCCGGTGATCGAGGTACCACTGAACTCGCCGAGCGCGCTCGACTCGATCGAGCGGCTGTCTCGCGCACTCGGTCAGGACTGCGTCATCGGCGCGGGCACCGTCCTGTCCACTGAGGACGTTCGACTGGCCGCTGAAGCGGGCGCCCGAATCGTGGTCTCCCCCAACACCGACGCGGCTGTCATCACGGGCGCCGCCGAGGCCGGGCTGCGTCCCTATCCGGGGGTGGCCACGCCGACCGAGGCGTTCACGGCTGTCGCGGCCGGTGCGCGGCAGCTCAAGCTGTTCCCCTGCGATGCCGTCGGAATCTCCGGGATGCGGGCGTGGCGAGCCGTTCTTCCCAGCGACGTGGAACTCCTGCCGGTCGGCGGGATCGACGAGACCAACCTGGCCGCCTGGGTCGCGGCCGGTGCGGGTGGAGCCGGCCTCGGCAGCCGGCTCTACCGGCCGGGCGACCCGGCCGAACTTGTCGGCTCAAGGGCCCGTGAATTGCGCAGGCTCTGGGACGAGGCCACCGGCTGAGCACGAATGTCAGCACCGCCCGTGTGATCACGGCCCGAACCGGGTCGCGGACGAAAAGGAAACCCACCATGAAGATCACGTCAATGACGACATATCAGGTGCCGCCGCGCTGGCTGTTCCTGAAGATCGAGACCGACGAGGGGATCGTCGGCTGGGGCGAGCCGGTACTGGAGGGCCGGGCGGCATCGGTGGCCGCGGTGGTCGACGAACTCTCCGACTATCTGCTCGGTCAGGACCCAGGGCGCATCGAGGACCTGTGGACGGTGATGTATCGCGGGGGCTTCTACCGCGGTGGTGGCATCCACATGAGTGCCCTCGCCGGAATCGACCAGGCGTTGTGGGACATCAAGGGCAAGGCCCACGGCGTCGCGGTGCACGACCTGCTCGGTGGCCGGGTGCGTGATCGCATCAAGGTGTACTCGTGGATCGGCGGGGACCGCCCCGCCGACACCGCGCGCGCCGCCCGCGCCGTTGTGGACCGTGGCTTCAGCGCGGTCAAGATGAACGGCACCGAGGAGCTGCAGTACCTCGACACCTGGGACAAAGTGGACCGTTGCATCGCCAACGTGGCCGCCGTGCGCGAGGCCGTCGGGCCCGAGATCGGCATCGGGGTGGACTTCCACGGACGGGTGCACAGGCCGATGGCCAAGGTGCTGCTGCGGGAACTCGAGGCCTACCGGCTGATGTTCGTCGAGGAGCCGGTGCTGTCCGAGCACGTGGACGGCTTCGCCGACGTCCTGCGGTCCTCACCGATCCCCATCGCCTTGGGCGAACGGCTGTACTCGCGCTGGGACTTCAAGACGCTGCTGGCCTCCGGAGCCGTGGACATCGTGCAGCCCGACCCTTCACACTGCGGCGGAATCACCGAGGCACGCAAGATCGCGCATATGGCCGAGGCCTACGACGTGGCCCTGGCGTTGCACTGCCCGCTGGGCCCGATCGCGTTGGCCGCCTGCCTGCAGATCGACGCGGGCTGCTACAACGCGGTGATCCAGGAACAGAGTCTGGGAATCCACTACAACACCGCCAACGACCTGCTCGACTACGTGGCCGACCCGGCGGTGTTCACCTACCGCGACGGCCAGGTCGAGATACCGGAAGGCCCCGGTCTTGGCATCGAGATCAACGAGGACTACGTCGCCGAACGGGCCGCGGCAGGACACCGCTGGCGCAATCCGGTCTGGCGCCATGGCGACGGCTCCGTGGCGGAGTGGTGAGCGCCATGACCAACACCACGTCCGCGGGCGCGCCCACCCGTGACGGCCTCACCGTCAAGGCCTCCCGGGTCCGCGTGCTCGTCGCGGTGATGTTGTTCGTCACCGTCGTGATCAACTACCTGGACCGGTCCAACCTGTCGATCGCCATGCCCGCGATCGCCGAGGAGATGGACCTCTCGAAGGCCCAGCAGGGACTGCTGCTGTCGGCCTTCGGCTGGACCTACGCCGCACTGCAGATTCCGGGCGGCTGGCTCGTGGACCGGATTCAGCCCAGGGTGCTGTACCCGGTGTGCCTCATCCTGTGGTCGCTGGCCACCTTCTTCATGGGCATCCTCGGTGGATTCGTCGCGCTGATCGCCCTGCGCATGCTGGTCGGAGTGTTCGAGGCACCGGCATACCCGGTGAACAGCAGGGTCGCCACGATGTGGTTCCCGGAGCGGGAACGCGCGACCGCGATCGGCTTCTACACCTCGGGGCAGTTCATCGGCCTGGCCTTGCTCACGCCGGTGCTGTCGTGGCTGCAGGCGGTGGTGTCCTGGCACTGGGTGTTCATCGCGACGGGCCTCGTCGGCGTGGTCTGGGGAGTGTTCTGGTATCTCGGTTACCGCGACCCGAGGCAGTCGCGGGCCAACGAGGCGGAGATCGAACTGATCCGCTCCGGCGGCGGGCTCGTCGACCTCGTCCGGGAGCAGCCCGAACGGACGCGGATCACCCGCGGGGACGTGGCGACCGTGCTGGGCAGGCGCAAGCTGTGGGGCATCTACCTCGGCCAGTTCTGCCTGACCTCGACCCTGTGGTTCTTCCTCACCTGGTTTCCGACATACCTCGTGGAATACCGGGAAATGGACTACATCAAGTCCGGTTTCCTGGCCTCCCTGCCGTTCATCGCGGCGCTGGTCGGTGTGCTGACCTCCGGCGTGCTGTCGGACTTCCTGGTACGCCGGGGCGCATCGCTCGGGATGGCACGTAAGGGCCCGATCATCACCGGGTTGCTGCTGAGCACCGTGATGGTGACGGCGGGCTTCACGGATTCGACCGCGGTGGTGATCCTCATCCTGTCGATCGCCTTCTTCGGCAACGGCCTGGCGTCGATCACGTGGTCGCTGGTGTCGACACTCGCGCCGCAACGGCTGCTGGGACTGACCGGCGGGATGTTCAACTTCATCGGCAACCTGTCCTCGATCGCGACCCCGATCGTGATCGGTTTCCTGGTCACCGAGGACAGTTTCGCCCCGGCCTTCGGCTACATGTCCGCGATCACCGTGCTCGGCGTCCTGTCCTACGTCTTGCTCGTCGGCAGAGTGGAGCGTGTCCAGGAGCGAGCCTGAACCTCAGTCGGCCCGCACGCGCGCGAACCCGGTCCGGGTCTCGCACTTTCCCGGGAAAGTGCGAGACCCGGACCGGGTTCAGGGCAGCCGGATGACCAGTGACTCCCTGGCGGAACGGAGCATGATCGCGGCGGCGTAGGGCACCAGGTCCCGGCCTCTGCGCCACAGCCAGGGAATTCCCTTCACCAACAGCCAGCCGACGTGATCGGCCGTCCCCACCGGCGCGCCACCGGAGGGGTGCAGGGCGACCGGTTCGGGCACGGCGAAACCGGCCTGTCCCAACAGGTCGGTGAATCCGCGGGCGAGCAGCCGGTGCCCCAGTTCGGACGGGTGCAGCCGGTCGACGCTCCACGCGTCCAGGTCGTACGCCCCCGGCACGAAACCGAGATCCAGGCAGGGCACACCTCGGCCCGCCACTACGGCGTCGATGGCGGAGTTGAGCAGTTCGATCCTGGATTTGAGCGCCCGGTGCAACGGCCCGGGCAGGCGGAACACCCGGCCATGGTCGTGAAACCGGACCACAACGGGTACCGCGCCGACCGAGAACAGACCGGTGACGATCTCGTCCAGGTCAGCGGACACCGAATCCGGGTCGAAGTCCGAGCGCAGCGTGTCGTTCATCCCGGCCAGCACCAGTGCCGCGTCCGGCCGGTGCGCCAGCGCGTCCGGAAGCTGACTCTCCCGCACACAGCGCATGCGCGCGCCGGTGAACGAGTGGTTCACGTAGCCATCGGATCCGACGCCGAGGGCCTCGGCGACCAATGGGCCGACACCGCGCCAGCCGCCGCCGGGAAGCGGGTCGCCGAGACCGACGGCGGTCGAGTCGCCCAGCACCGCGAGCCGGCGTGCGATCCGGCTCGGAACTGTCGGCGCGGTTCTCGGGGAGATCGGGAATGGGTCGAGGGTCGAAGTGACTTCGTTACTCACCACGGTCACGCGTCAGAGGATCCGGCACGCAGACTCATCGGCGGTGATGCCCGGGTAACGACGTGCGGACGCCTCGGCGAACCCTCGGTGCGCCCAGGGCGCTTACCGGAAGGCGGGATACAACGCCAGTTCCAGCCCCTGGCCGTACCTGGCCTCGAGCCCGGTCGCCACGTCACCCGCGTGGGCGGCGAGTTCGGCCGCACCACCGCGTTCGGCGTGTGCGGCCAGATCACGCCACCACGTGGTCAGCGCCGCTGGCCTGCTGGTCGGCCCCGCGGTCGTACCGACTGGCAACTTCGGCAACAGATCCCAGGTCACCATCCAGACCCCGAGCAACTGGCTGTCCAGCAGGTAGGCGGACAGTGCCTCGTCGTCGACCAGCGACGGCCAGATGCCGGCGACCTCGGCCCGCCAGGCGGCGACCATCGCCTCGCTCATCCCCGCGGGCAGCGCGAGTGCCTCCGGACTGGTCACGAACGGCACGCGCAGGTGCGCGACGTCGACCAGCGCGCTGCGCACCCGGCCGCGCTCGAAGTCGAGGAACCGGACCCCTGAGCTGGTCACCAGGTTGTTGTCCGGCCACAGGTCGACCGGGCTGAACGCCCGGTAGCAGGCCGACCTCGCGTGCTCGGCGGCCCGCTCGGCCGCGGCGCGAACCCGTTCATGGGTGCGTACACCCAACGCCCTTTCGAGCAGTTCGGGCAACTGCGCACAGGCCGTGAGCGGTGAGCTGTCGTCCCCGCCGACCGGTCCGCCGAGCCTGCGCAGCAGCGCGTTGAAGTCGGCTTCCCTGCTGGCCGTGCTGGCATGCAGCCGGCCCAGCGATCGGGCCCAGGACAGCAGCGCGGTTTCGGCGGCGCGCGCGTCCGGCGTGCGCAGTTTGTCCCGCAATGTGGGGGCATGCCCGAGGTCGTCGATGACCAGTACCCGCTCCCGCCCGTCGTGGGCGAGCAGTTCCGGGCACATCCGCTCCTCTGGTGGAAGCGCGGTGAACAGCTGATAGCTGACCGCTTCCTGGGCGAACGGGTCGGGCACTCCCGGTCCCGGGGCGTCCGGGTAGTGCTTGATCACCAGTGTGCGGGGCAGATCGAACGGTGACGTCGCGACCTTCGCGCGCACGACAGTGGCGGGACCACTGCCGTCGAGGTCCTCAGGATCGACGAGGGTGATGGTGCTGCCGAACCGGTGGGACAGCACCGCCTCGCCCGCTGCGAGAGCGGCGTCGATAGCGAGTAGTTCCGCCCCAGTGCCGAACGTCGAATCATCTGCAGCGGAGGTGTCGACTGTCATTGGTCACGACCCTACTAGTGAGCGAGCGGCAAGGACCACCATGAACGACCGGACCGTGCCCTGACCGTCATCAGGGCATGACGCGACGGGAAACCGGCGGAACACGGTGAGTGAACGTCAGGCGCGCGGCTCCGGCTTGGCGTCCACCCCAGCTTCCTTGCGCTGTTCCGGAGTGATGGGTGCCGGGGCCGCGGTGAGCGGGTCATACCCACCGCCGGTCTTCGGAAACGCGATCACCTCACGCAGGGAGTCCGCTCCGGCGAGCAACATGACGATCCGGTCCCAGCCGAAGGCGATACCGCCATGCGGCGGCGCGCCGAACTGGAAGGCGTCGAGCAGGAAGCCGAACTTCTCCTGCGCCTCCTCCTCGGAGATCCCCATCAGCTCGAAGACACGCTGCTGCACGTCCCGGCGATGGATACGGATGGATCCGCCGCCGATCTCGTTACCGTTGCAGACGATGTCGTAGGCGTAGGCCAGCGCGTTCGCCGGATCGGTCTCGAACTTGTCGATCCACTCCGGGGTCGGCGAGGTGAACGCGTGGTGCACCGCGGTCCACTTGCCGCTGCCGACCGCCACGTCGTCGCTCTCGTCGGCGCGCTCGAACAGGGGCGCGTCCACTACCCATACGAACGACCAGGCGTTCTCGTCGATCTGCCCGAGCCGGTGACCGATCTCGATCCTGGCCGCGCCGAGCAGCGCACGAGCGTCGTTCTGCTTGCCCGCGGCGAAGAAGATGCAGTCACCCGGCTTAGCGCCCGCGGCGGCGGCCAGGTTCTCCCGCTCGGTCTCCGACAGGTTCTTGGCCACCGGGCCGCCGAGCGTGCCGTCCTCGCCGACGAGCACATAGGCCAGACCCTTGTGGCCGCGCTGCTTCGCGAACTCCTGCCAGGCGTCCAGCTGGCGGCGGGGCTGGTCGGCACCGCCGGCCATCACCACGGAACCCACGTAGGGCGCTTGGAACACCCGGAACGGGGTGTCGGCGAAGAACTCGGTCAGCTCGGTGATTTCCAGATCGAAGCGCAGGTCCGGCTTGTCCGAACCGTATTTCGCCATCGACTCGGCGTAGGTGATCCGCCGGAACGGCGTGGTCAGCTCGACACCGATCAGCTTCCACAGCGCGGCGATGATGTTCTCACCGAGGGCGATCACGTCATCCTGCTCGACGAAGCTCATCTCGATGTCGAGCTGGGTGAACTCCGGCTGCCGGTCGGCACGGAAGTCCTCGTCGCGGTAGCAGCGCGCGATCTGGAAGTAGCGCTCCAGCCCGCCGACCATGAGCAGCTGCTTGAACAGCTGGGGCGACTGCGGCAGCGCGTACCAGCTGCCGGGACGCAGGCGAGCGGGCACCAGGAAGTCGCGAGCGCCTTCGGGCGTGGACCGGGTCATCGTCGGCGTTTCCACCTCGACGAAGTCCCGCTCGTGCAGCACCTCACGAGCCGCCCGGTTCACATCGCTGCGCAGGCGCATCGCGTGCGCCGGACCGCTGCGCCGCAGGTCGAGGTACCGGTGCTTGAGCCGCACCTCCTCGCCGACCTCGACGCGGTCGTCGATGGGGAACGGCAGGACCGCGGACTCGGAGAGAACTTCCAGGTCGGTGGTCAGCACCTCGATCGCACCGGTGGGAATCTCGGCGTTCTCGTTGCCGGACGGCCTGCGGGCCACCTCACCGGTGACCCGGATGCAGTACTCCGACCGCAGCTGGTGGGCGCGCTCGGCCATCTCCCCCTCGCGGAAGACGACCTGGGCGACTCCGCTGGCGTCTCGCAGATCGATGAAGATGACACCACCGTGATCGCGCCGCCGGGCCACCCAGCCGGTGAGGGTGACGGTCTGGCCAGCATGCTCGGCACGAAGTGTGCCGGCGTTGTGGGTGCGAAGCACTGGGGTTGCTCTCCTCGTTCTGTCGGACAACGCGATTCGACGGGCGCGTCAGCACCGAATTCGCCGACGGTAAAGGCTAACGAATCACCTGGGGGCGCCCGCCACCAGGTTTCTCCCGGTCACCCCGCGGGGCTAGAGCAACGGCAACTGCTGTCCCTGCTGAGCCTGCGTGCGACCGGAAAGTCGCTGCTCAGGGACAGCCACGCGGGTTTGGTCACGCTCCGCTTCGTCGCGTTCACGTCCCGTACTGCCCGAGCCGTGCTCCAGGTCGTGTCGCCGGAGAAGCCGCGTCACCCGCTCCGACAACCAACGCCGGTATGCGCTCCCCGCATAGCTACCACCCGCGTAGAGCGCACGGTAGCGCGGAACGAGCGCCGGGTACTCGGCGGCGAGCCACCTGCCGTACCACTCACGCGCGCCGGGACGCAGGTGCAACGGCAGCACGGTGACCCCGGTGGCCCCGGCATCGGCGATCTCGGCGAACAGGGCACCCAGCGCCTCGGTCGAGTCGGTGAGACCCGGAAGTACCGGCGCGACGAACACACCACACGGCAGGCCCGCGTCGCGAATGCGGCGAACCAGATCGAGCCGGGCCCGCGGGCTCGGTGTACCGGGTTCCAGCTTGCGCTGCAGGTCCCGGTCGAGCAGTGCGATCGACACGCCCAGTCCCACCGGGACGTCGGCGTTCACCTCGCGCAGCAACGGCAGATCCCTGCCCAGGACCGTCCCCTTGGTCAGGATGGAGAACGGAGTGCCCGAATGGGCCAGCGCCCGGATGATCCCCGGCATAAGCCGGTAGCGCCCCTCGGCGCGTTGGTACGGATCGGTGTTCGTGCCCATCGCCACGTGCTCGCGTGTCCAGGACGGTCTGCGCAATTGGGCCGCCAGCACCTCGGCGGCGTTCACCTTCACCACGACCTGGGTGTCGAAATCCCGGCCCGAGTCGAAGTCGAGGTACGTGTGCGTGTTGCGGGCAAAGCAGTAGGTACAGGCATGCGAACAACCCCGGTACGGGTTGACGGTCCACCGGAAGGGCACCCCGGACGAAGGGCCAACCTTGTTCAGCACGGACTTGGCCTTGACCTCGTGAAAGGTGACGCCGGCGAACTCCGGCGACCGCACGGTACGAACCAGCCCCGCGAGACCTGGCAATGCCTGCTCGTTCCCGCCTTCTGCCCGCTGCCCGTCCCATCGCACCAGCAGAGTCGAACACACGTTCGAGTCGCTGTCAAATGGGACGAGCCGGACAGCCCGGCGAGGGGCAGCCCGCGAGCGGAGCGGCGACTGCGCCAGGATTGGCGTGTGGCTCTGCGTGCCCACCAGCCGACTGGGAGGTCCTGACGTGACGAGTAAGTTCACCGAGCTCGCGATCGACTGTGCCGATCCCCAAGGTCTCGCCCAGTTCTGGTGCTCGGTCCTCGGTTACGAGGTGCAAGACGAAGACGACGCGCTTGTCACGATTGGTTCTCCCGCGGTACCCGAAGGCAAGAACCGCCGTGGCCCGGTACCTCCGGCGTTGACATTCGCGCGCGTACCCGAGGGCAAGACCGTCAAGAACAGGCTCCACATCGACGTCAACCCGACGGACAGGGAGCAGGGCGAAGAGGTACAGCGCCTGATCGACCTGGGTGCTCGACCCGCCGACGTCGGTCAAGGCGACGAGAGTTGGGTGGTACTCACCGACCCGGAGGGGAACGAGTTCTGCGTCCTCGCGGGTCGTCACCCCTGACCGGACGCGGCGCATCGCGCGAGGTCAGCTGTTCGGGGGATACCCGACCGGCGAGCCGCATCCGCGACCTCGGTCCCCTTCGAGTGACCACCTAGATTGTCGAACCTTTGTTCGATACTTTGCGGGTGTGACGACATTTGTGCAGGCAGGTAGCGAGGCGGGGATCATGTTCCTGCCCGCCGATCTGGTGGGTCCGCCGCCGTTTACCGCGGAGGAGTGGGCTGATCACCGGTTCACCGTGCGGTCGGGGGTGGACTTCTCGGCGTTGAGCGCGGATGAGCTGGTGGAGGCGTTGGCGGTCGCCCGCCGGTTGCGGGCGCGGGCGGACGCGTTGGAGGCGCGGGCGCTGGCCCGGCTGGATCGTCTGCGGGGCGGGGCACGGCGGTGGCGGTGGGGGCGGCGCTGGAGTTTGGCCCTTATACTCAACTCCGGGCCCAACCGACGCCACGCTACCCTGTATGCCGTCCTCTGCTTTAAAAAAAAAAAACACAA
>NZ_PQHZ01000035.1 GCF_003385185.1 Amycolatopsis palatopharyngis
GTGTCGCCGACGCCGCCGAACACATCTGGTCCTGGTCACGCTTCCGCCGCCGACGACAACACCAAGCCCGCCTCAGCCACTACAAACGCCGCGGCTACCCACTTCCTTAACTGCCGTTGCAGTACTAACGCCTTGAACGCTTCGTAGAGCGGCGCTCGGATCTCGGGAACCAACGAACAGGTGCGTCCATCGATCGTGATCATGGGCACGAACCCGAAAGCCTCGGCGACCTTGTTCAGAAACGTCGCCTGAGCCTCCTCCGTCTTGGTGACCTGTACGTGCGGGCTGTCGGCGACCGTTCTCAGCAGATCCAAGCGTTCAGGCGACAGTCGTTTAATCAGGAGATGGAGGTCGGTGACGACCTCGGGTGTGTTCTCCCATTGACGAGTGGGATCTAACGCCGGATTCTCCGCCCAATGCCGATTTGCGTCGCGCTCATCGCGTTCCACGTCGTGCCCCCGCCTGATATCGGTTTCTGTCGAATTAATATATGTAGCGTAGAACGGTCACGAAGTGGTGGGCAAGTCGGCTCGTTCTCCAGACAGGGCCTGCGGTGGGGCCACCATGAAAATTGGTCCGACCGCAGGCTTCCCCTGCCTGGGGCTACCAGAAGTGGGTCCCTGCCCAGACCTCTACGTACAGCTCATACGTGCCCGGACTTACAGACTCATAATAAGTCGAGGTGCTCCAGCTTCCGCTGCCGCTGGTGTTGAGCACCGTGTACTCATCGGGACAATCTTCGTTTGCGCCACAACTTCACCAAGGGGCCCTCTCACGAATCGATTCCAGAATGTTCTTCTCGGTCTTCGCGCAGGCGTCCTCTCTTGATCTCTTCTTGGTGGATCGACGAATCTGACTCGCGGAACGCTACTCGTCAAGAGAATGCAAAGAATCCGCTGATAGCGTGAACAACTCGCGAAATAAAAGCGCATAAATTGACTCAAAGACCCTATCGGGAATCGAGTCATCGCGACAAAGTATTTACTAATAATGGTGCGTTCAAATCCCGTCGGTATTTTTAGTCGGAGATTAGTTATCAGCCATAGCCCACCCTGTACATGGAAGCTGCTGATAGCAGGTCGAAGATGGGCCGCGCCGAACTGGGAGAAGGTTGTCAAGGCCGCCTCCCGGCCACGGCGCAAGCGCGCGTCCTAGTCGCAGCCAGCGCTCGGCTCCGCCCTCGCCGTCGGTCCGCCCGTCGTGGTAGACGATGCGATCGAGCCAGATCGCGGCGTCCTTCTGCGGCAGCCTTCGCTGGTAGTACCAGCGGTTGTGTGTGCCCCAGTAACAGGGTTCGAGGTCGCGCAGAGCCGCGACGAATTCGTTCTCGCTCAACGGAGAGTCCGTCATCACTGTTCCTCCGGCCGGGCCCGTCCGCGGTGTGCATGCGTTTGTCCGGCGAGCGGGTCCGGCACTGGTGAAGGAGTCGTCATTCCATTCGGCCAGTGGCGATCGGGGAATGACGCGGAGGCCAAGGTCGTGAGAAAGAGTCACCGGAAAACCGGTGGACCCCGCGGCGGTGCTGACCGAAGCTGGATCGGTGAACGAACGTCTGACGGCCGGAGGCGATCTGTGGCTGCGCCCGTGGGATCCCGATGATCTCGACGCGGTGCTGTGCGCCTTCACCGACCCGGAGATGTGGCGTCAGTCCGAGGAGCCGGTGGACACCGTCCCCGCCGCCGCGGCCTGGATAGCTGCCCGGCAGCGGCACTGGGCCACCGGGACGGGCTACTCATGGGCCGTGGTGGACGCGCGGTCAGTGGTGCTCGGCTGTGTCGAGGTGGGCGCGGTGAACCGTCGCCACGGCTGCGGCTGGGTGTCCTACTGGACGATCAAGGCCGCAAGGGGCAGGGGAGTCGCGACAGCCGCTTGCCGCACCGCCAGTGACTGGGCCCTGTACGACGTCGGTCTGCACCGACTGGAACTGGGTCACCGGTTGAACAACCCGGCCTCCTGTCAGGTCGCCACCCGTGCCGGATACCGGCCGGAGGGGGTGCAGCGCGACAAGCTCCGTTACGAGGGCACCTGGTACGACGTGGAGATCCACGCCCGGCTGACCACAGACCGGGGTTTCGCCGCCGCGAGCTGAGGTCCGGCGATGGCCGGCCGGGCGTGGGATGTCAGCTGGTGATGTCCTTCGTCGCGAACCGCCGACCGGCCAGCAACAGGAAGATCGTGGCGAACACGACGGCGGACAGCGCTCCGCTGGCGATGTCCGTCCAGTCGATATCGGTGGAGATCAGATCCATCCACGCGAAGGAGTAGTGCGTCGGCAGGAACTCCCGGAGGTCGCCGAGCGCGGTGATCTGGTCCAGGATCTGCGAGACGATCGAGACCAGCACCGCACCGCCGACAGCTCCCAGCGGCGCGTCGGTGGAGACGCTGAGCAGCAGTGCGAGGCCGGCGACCCAGGACAGCTGGACGATGATGTATGCGACCGCGAGGATCATCGCGATGACGCTGTCGCCGAACGGTACGGCGTCGCCGGTGGGACTGATCGCGTCCCCCGCGCCGTACCAGATCACCCCGACCAGCAGCGCCACCAACGGCAGCAGGGCGAGTGCACCCGCCGACAGCAGTCCCGACGCGATGGCCTTCTGCCGCAACACCCTGTGCCGGGGAACCGGAACGGCCAGCAGGTACTTCAGGCTCGACCACGACGCCTCACTGGCGATCGTGTCGCCGAAGAACAACGCCACGATCATCGGCAGCAGGAACGTGCCGGACACGAACATCGCGAGCACGACGAAGTTGGGCGCACTCGCCGTGGCCAGATCGATGAATCCGCCGGACCGGCGGTTCTCGTTGGCGGCGCCGATCTCGAACGCCACCACCAGGATGAACGGCAGCAGCGCCACGAATCCGAGTAGGAGCTGGGTCCGCCGCCTGCGTAGCTGCCTGCGAAGCTCCACGCCTAGCGGCAGCGTGCGCGACACGCGATAGCCCGCCACCGAACCGTCCGGTGCCACCTCCGTCGGTTCGTGCTCCGCCGCGTCGGTGAGTTCGAGCAGTGCCGCCGGATCCGTGTGCACGCCGTGGTCGGCGCCAGGATTTGCCTCCGTTGCCGAACCCCTCCTCGAGCTACCCACTGGATTCACCCTCTCCGACCAATTGCAGGAATGCGTCCTCCAGCCGTCGCCGGGGCCCGGCCTGTTCCACCGCGATCCCGGCCCGCACCAGCGCGGCCACGGCCGCCGCGCGGGGCAGCCCGTCGAGGTCGGCGTGCACCAGCGGGCCTTCGATGTCCACTCCGGACACACCGCCGACCGCGCGCAGTGCGGCGGCGGCCTCCTCGGGCTGGTCCACCCGGAAGGTGGCCTCGCCGCCCGCGGCGACGATGTCGCCCACCTCGCCCGCCGCGACGAGCCTGCCCCGGTGCATGACGACGACGTGCGTCGAGGTCTGTTCCACCTCCGCGAGCAGGTGGCTGGAGACCAGCACCGTGCGCCCGGTGGCGGCGTAGCGCTGCAACACCTCGCGCATCTGGTGGATCTGTGGCGGGTCGAGCCCGTTGGTCGGTTCGTCGAGGACGAGCAGCTCCGGCAGGCCGAGCATGGCCTGCGCGATCGCCAGTCGCTGTCGCATGCCTTGGCTGTACGTGCGCACCTTGCGGTGTACCGCGTCGCCGAGCCCGGCGATCTCCAGTGCCTCGTCGAGATGCGCCCGTTCCCACGGCCTGCCGGTACTGGCCCAGTAGAAACGAAGGTTCGCCGCGCCGGAGAGGTGCGGCAGGAATCCCGAACCCTCGACGAACGACCCGATCCTCGACAGGACGGGAGCGCCGGGGGCGACGGTGTGCCCGAAGACCTTGATGTCACCCTCGGTCGGGCTGATCAGACCCATCAGCATTCGCAGTGTCGTGGTCTTGCCCGCGCCGTTCGGACCCAGCAGACCCAGCACCTGGCCCCGCTCCACCCGGAACGACAGATCCCGCACGGCGGTCAGTCCCCCGGGATAGGACTTCGTCAGGTTGTCGATGACCAGAGGCGTGTCGGCCAGGGATTCGTCCACGTGATGCGCACGCCTGCGGCGTACGGCGGCTATCGCGGCCACCGCGATCGCCGCGGCCAGTACCCCGGCTATCCCGAGTAGCTGCCCGACCGGCCAGGCGCCGCCGGTGGTGACGCCCGGTACCACCGGTACCGCCAGCGAGTTGTCTCCGGCGAGAGAGATCCGGTAGGACGCGGGTGCGGTGGGGGTGTCGTAGGACTGGTCCGTGGTGCCCACGACCAGTTGCAGCGCGTGTCCCTCCTCGATCGGCCGGACGATGCCTGGCAAGGTCACCGTGACCTCCACCGGCGAACCGTCGGCGGGCAGGTCCGGGAGCCGCAGTGGGGCGATCGCGTTGCCCGGTAGTGTCCGCGCTCCGTCGGGAGAAACGTCGTAGAGCTTGGCGAACAGCACCGCGCCGGACTCCGGCACCGGTCCATCGGCCGCGACTCGCAGCCGCACGTTGGTGGCACCGGTGATCAGCAGCTGTGACCGGACCGGCTCGGAGACGAACGCGGCCGACTGGCCGGGCGGATCGATCGTGAACAGGCTCGACAGCCGCGACGAGCCACTGACGATCCGGTTGAGCCCGGGTAGCCCGCTGACCGCCGCGGGGTTTCCGCCAGGCGGATTCACGATGGTCTGCTCCGGTCCCGCGAGGCGTACCGGCCGGCGGTCGGTGGTTCCCGTGCCGAGACCGGGGTAGGCCTGCGCTTCGACACTGCGTACGGAGGGAGCGCCGTTCGTGCGCAGCGCGCCCTGCACCTCGTAGGTGAACTCCGGCACGGGGTCGCTGCCCGTGCCGTTCAGGCGGAAGTCCAGCCAGTCGGCGATCGTGCCGCGCAGCTGCGGACCGGGGGCGCCGCCGTCGTGCCCTCCGGTGTACCAGATCACGCTGACCTCGCCGCCGGCTTCGGTTATCTGTCGGGCGTTGGCATCCGCCTGGTCCAGCCCGAACAGGGTGTCGTTCTCGCCCTGGACGAGCAGGGTCGGCGCGGTGATCTGGTCGGTGACCGAAACGGGGGAGATCCGGCGGAGCAGCTCGACCGTCTGCGCGTCCGCTCTGCCGTCCGTGGCGATGTCGGTGTAGGCCCGGCAGACCTCGTCGGTGAAGCGCCCGCACGGGTCGGCGGCAGGTGCGTCCGCGGGCTGGCGGCCGCCCGATGGCGGATTCGCCCCGCCGGAGCCTGCTTGTCCGCCGGACAGCTCGCTCTCGTCCGGTTCGGCCCCGGGCTCGATGGCCTCGGCCGCAGGGCCTGCCTGAGTCGGTGCGCCGGAACCGGCGGAGAACAGGATGCCGGCCCATGACTCCTTGAACACTCCATCGGGGGCGAAGGCACCCGCCGCGGGGGTGTCCGCGGCGAGCGAGCCCGTGGTTCCCGCGTTCGGAGTGAGGCCCTGCGCCAGGTCGTTGTAGGTGATCACCGGCGCGATGGCGTCGATCCGATCGTCGACACCCGCGAGCAGCAACGCCAGAGCCCCGCCGTAGGACGCGCCCGTCACGCCGACCCGTGGATCTCCATCCGCGTCGGTGACGACCTCGGGGAGGGTGGCGAGATGGTCGATCAGCCTGCCCGCGTCGGCGACTTCGAAACGGGGGTCGTTGAGGGCGATCTCGCCGGTGCTGCGCCCGAAACCACGGGCCGAGTACGTCAGCACGACGAAGCCGCGCTCGGCGAGTTCGCCCGCCTCGCGGGCGACACTGTTCTTGTCTCCGCCGAAGCCGTGTGGCAACAGGACGGCGGGGGCTGGTGTCTGCTCCGGGGTGTACAGCGTCGTGTCGAGCCGGACCCCCTCGGCCGATCCCGGTGCGGCCGGGACCTCGACGAAATCGTCCGTGGTCGCCACCGGGGTCGGCGCGTCCTCCGCGCTCGCCCAGACCAGCGCGGCCGCGGCGAGTACGGCTACGGCGAGAAAGAGAGCGGCGTAGCGACGACGGCCTGGGGGAAGAAGTCGGGCAAAGGGCACGATGACGACCGTATGCGCCGTTTCCTGAGAGAGTGCTGTGGGTACCTCTCAGACGTGCGGGAACCGCTGATCGCGTGAACGGCAGGTCGAGTTCACGGATGAGTATCGCCGACATGTGACGGAGCTAACGCAGGATAATCGGGTGACCAGCGCAACCTTGGCTGGCGTCGTTGATCGCGATCGCGCAATATACTCAGCGACGTGGAGGGGAGTATTCCTTCGCGGCGGTGTCGTCAGCACGGAGCCCCTGTACCGGTGGTACGGCGAGCGCCCGGCACCGCCGGCCGGTGAGTTCGCCGGTGGAAGAGACCTCCGGGTAGTGGCTGCTATCCGCTAACCGGAGGGTAATTTTTCTATGAACGTCCCCTTGTGGGTCTGGCTTGCGACTGTCGGCGGGCTTCTCGTCCTGATCGCGATCGATCTGGTCGTCGTCGACCGCAAACCTCATCAGGTCACCACCGGCGAAGCTGCCAAATGGGTGACCTTCTATGTCAGTTGCGCGGTGCTGTTCGGCATCGGCGTGTGGATCATCGGCGGGCACGACTTCGGCGTCGAGTTCTTCACCGGCTATATCACCGAGTACTCCCTCAGCGTCGACAACTTGTTCATCTTCATGGTGATCATGTCGTCGTTCAAGGTGCCCGCCATTCACCAGCACCGGGTGCTGCTGATCGGTATCCTGCTCGCACTGGTGATGCGCGGTGCCTTCATCGCCGTCGGTGCGGCGCTCATCGCCCAGTTCGTCTGGGTGTTCTTCCTCTTCGGTGCCATCCTCGTCTGGACCGCGTTCAGCATGGTCCGGGAGAAGGGCGTCGACGAGGAGTACCACGAGAACGCCGTGACCCGCTGGGTGCGCAAGATCTTCCCGGTGACCGAGGACTACATCGGCCACAGCATGATGGTCAAGCGGGACGGCAAGCGCTGGATCACGCCCATGTTCGTGGTGATCGTGGCGATCGGCAGCGCCGACCTGCTCTTCGCCGTCGACTCGATCCCGGCGATCTTCGGGATCACCCAGGAAGCGTTCCTGGTCTTCACGGCGAACGCCTTCGCGCTGATGGGGCTGCGGCAGCTCTACTTCCTGCTCGGTGGCCTCGTGACGAAGCTGGTCTACCTGTCCAAGGGGCTGGCGATCATTCTCGCCTTCATCGGCGCGAAGCTGTTCCTGCACGCGTTGCACGAGTACCACGTCGTCCCGGACTGGCTGGAGATCAACAACTGGGTGTCGCTCGGCGTGATCGTCGTGGTGCTGACGCTGACCACGGTGTTCAGCCTGCGTAAGTCGAGCAGGGATCCGGAGGCGTCGGGAGCCGACCTGGAGCTCAACGCCCTCTCGCCGGAGGAGCGTGCGGCTGCTGCTCAGACGGGTGGAGCCGGGGAAGCCGACCACGCCGAAGCCGGCAGGTCGACTCGCGAATCTGGTAGTTAGTCCCGCTAACAATCCTGTACGGTCGGGCCGTGCGCCCCACCGATATCGAACTGCTGACCGTTCCTGGTTCGCTCACTCTCCACGGTGAGCTCCTCATCGCCGGACTGTCCCGGCCCGACCTGGCGAGCAACTCGTACCGGAGTTCGCTGCGCCGGGTCGGGCTGGGCGGTGGCGATCTGCCCTGGACCCATGGCGGACGGGACAGCGCGCCGGTGCTCTCACCCGACGGACGCTGGCTCGCGTTCACCCGTGCCGGTGCGGATGACGGTCCAGGGGGGCGCGCGCAACTGCACGTCATGCGCACCGACGGCGGGGAAGCCGTGCGGTTGACCTCTCTGCCGCTCGGAGCCGGTGCGCCGGTCTGGAACCCCGCCTCGACGCGGATCGCGTTCACCGCGCGGGTGCCCGAGCCCGGCCGCTACGGAACTCCGGAGGAAGGTGGCACGCCGGACAAGGCGCCCGCCCCTGCCGACGAGGCCCCGCGCCGGATCACCCGGCTCGACTACCGGATCGACGACGTCGGTTTCCTGCTGGACCGGCCCGCGCGGTTGTTCGTACTGGACATCGCGCGGGCGCTGCGTGCCGAGGGCACGGGCGAATCCGCCGACCCGCCCCCGTTGACCGACGGTCGCACCGACGTCGCCGATCCCGTGTGGACGCCTGACGGTGCGGCGATCGTGGTCAGCGCGGCGCGTGACTGGGGACAGACCGAAACCGTGTCCACGGATCTCTACCGCATTCCGGCCGAAGGTGGGGAGCCCGAGCTCGTCGTGCGTAGCGCTGGCACCGCCGACCATCCGGCGGTCACGGAGGACGGCACGATCTGGTTCTTCGGTACCGAGTTCAGCGGCCTGGACGAGATCGCGCGCAACACCGGCCTGTGGTCCGCGGCCCTGCCCGACCCGGGTGGGCAGCCGTCGAGCCCACGGCGGGCGACCGACGCCGAGTCGGTCGACTGCGCCGCGAGTGCGGGTGTGCCCACGGTGTTCGGTGCGGACGTGCTCGTGGTGGTGCGCAACCGAGGAGCGGCCGAACTGCGGGCCGTCCCCGTCGGTGCGTCGGAGGCTTCGCTGGACTCACTGCGGCTGCTGGCAGGCGAGCGCTCGTGCGTGCGCACGTTCACCGTCGCCGATGGGCGGATCGCCGCCGTCGTCGCCACCGAGGAGTCCGCGGGCGAGGTCGTCGTGATCGAGCAGGGTGAGCAGCGGGTGCTCACCGACTACTCGGCCTCGGTCCGGGCGGCCGGAGTCCGGCCGTTGCACGAACTGACCGCCACCTCCACCGGCGACTACCCGGTGCACGGCTGGCTGGTGCTGCCGGAGGGCACCGGTCCGCATCCGGTTCTGCTGCTCATACACGGCGGCCCGTTCGCGCCCTACGAGTGGAGCCTGTTCGACGAGGCGCAGGTCTACGCAGCCGCGGGATACGCGGTGGTGCTGGCAAATCCGCGCGGCTCTGCCGGATACGGCCAGGAGCACGGCCGCACGATCGTCGGCAGGCTCGGCACTGTCGACGCCGACGATCTGCTCGCGATACTCGACGCGGCACTCGAACGTTCCGATCTGGACGCGGGGCGTGTCGGCGTGATGGGTGGCTCCTATGGCGGTTTCATGACCGGCTGGCTCGCCGCCCACCATGGTCAACGGTTCCGTGCGGCCTGGAGCGAACGGGCGGTCAACGCCTGGGACTCCTTTGTGGGCAGTTCCGACATCGGCTGGATGTTCGCGAAGGGCTACGTCGGCAGCGATCCCGAGGAACAGCGGCGACGCAGCCCACTCAGCTACGCCGACCGAATCGACCTGCCGTTCGCCGTCGTGCATTCGGAACAGGACTGGCGGTGCCCGCTGGAGCAGGCGCAGCGGATGTTCGTCGCGCTGCGCGCGAACGGTGTCGAGGCGGAGTTGATCCTGTTCCCTGGTGAGGGCCACGAGTTGACCAGGACCGGCAGCCCGCGGCACCGGCGGCAGCGGTTCGAAGCGGTGCTCGAGTGGTGGGCGCGGCACCTCGGCTGAGGTGATGGGGGCGGTTAGCGTAGAAGTCGATCTTGCTTGGTGGTACTTGCAGACGCTCCAACCTGGGGGACGGGCGGTCAGTTGACCATCACGTAGTTGAGTTCTTCACAGACTCTGCCCAGCGGAACGTCGAGGCCGGGGTGGTCCAGGGGGAGGAGCACGTCCGGGTCGTCCGGCAGCGCTGATCCCGCCGGCGGGTCCCACAGGCAGATCGCGGGGCCGCCACCGTCCATGGAGGACCGGTACCAGATTCCGTCCAGATCGCTGAAGGCCGAGCGGATGGCGCGGGCCCAGGCCTGCGTGATCTTCTTCGGTCCGCTGGAGATCTCCTGTGAGGCACCGACCCTGGTGGGCCACAGGCCGGAGAGATCGAGCAGCCGTAGCGTCCGGGCGGGCCGGACCACGACAAGGCGCGGTCCACGGCTCTTGCGGTCCACGGTCGAGGTGGTCTGAAAGACCTCCGCGACACTGGTGCGGACCGTCAGCCCGAAGTACAGCACCCCGTTGGCTGGGTCGGTGACTGGCGCCCCGCGTTTCGGCGGTTGCTGGTCGAAACGGCCGTGGGGGAGCGGACCGGTGTAGCGGAACGTGTTCCACTGCTGTGGGTGATTGCCGTGCGCGGTGAAGATCCGGACGAGCCTGGTCGCGGGGTGCACCGCGACGATGTCCTCGGTAGGCCGCAGTTCGTTGACCAGGACGGAACGCGCGGGCGGCAGGGGCAGCCTTGCCATGTGAAGCGTCTAACCGTCCTTGTGCGTTGGTTCGGCCACGGGCCTAGGCGGGATGGCCGAGGGTGCTGGCCAGCTGGGTGACCGGTTCCGGGTCGCCACCGGCCAGCAGCCACTGCCGAGGGGTCGCCTGCTTGTCGTTGATCACCAGGTCAGACTGCGGGGTGCTCATGAAGGCAGCCACCACCAGGGCGGGCTGGTCGTCCGGCGCGGCGCGCAACACCGCCTCGAGTCCAGGCAGCACGCCGCTCTCGGTGAACTGCCATCCGGGGAGCCGCCAGCCACCACCCTGATCCTTCCAGCCGGTGAGCCTGCGGCCCTTGAGGCGATGCCGGATGCGGCTCTCGTCGACACCGAGGCGTTTCGCCGCCTGGCCGACCGTGAGTGCTGCCTCTGCCAGCACCGCGTGCGCGGCGACGGTTCTGGCCCGGTAGTCGTGCTCCCCTTCGTCGTCCGGCGAAAGGTCGAGGCCGACCTCGGTCAGCGCCGATCGCTGACTCGCCGAGAAGAAGTGCGAGGGATCCGGGTTGACCGGCGCCAGCTTGCGGGCCGCGTCCTCGACCAGCGTGAGGAACTCCGTGGCGTCCACTCTCAGCCCGGCTTTCGCCAGTACGTTCTCCAGCGCGATGGTCATGCGCCTAGAGTATCCCGGATGTGCGGGTTCGTGCGCTTTCCCCGCATATTGTGCCTCAATTCACCGGAAATGTATACAGACCGCACACGAAGCAACACGAAGAGTGGAGAATCGAGGATCAGTCTGCCCGGGATGAGCGACGTTGTCCATGCCCAGGCGAGTTTGTTCACCGTCGGCAACGCTGGTCACGACGCTCTGGCGACCTGGGAACCAGTATCCCAGGGTGAGTACTGTTGGCCCCGTGCGTAGCGAGAGGAGCGCCCCGGCGCGGTCGCGGTCGCCGCTGCGGGACCGCCTGCTTGACGCGGCAGCGGATCTGACCTGCGCCGAGGGCTGGGCCGGGGTGACGATGAGCGGGCTCGCGGCCAGGGTTGGGGTCAGTCGGCAGACCGTGCACAAGGAGGTCGGCACGAGGCAGACCCTCGGCCAGAGCATGGTGGTCAGGGAGGCCGACCGGTTCCTCGCGGGCATCGCGGGACGGATGGCCGAGTACCCCGGCGATCCGGTAAACGGAATCGGTTCGGCCGTCGATTACACCCTCCGGCGGGCCGCGGAGAACGCCCTGCTCAAGGCGGTTCTCTCGGGGCCCTTGCCCGGCGCGGAGGAACTGATCCCGCTGCTGGCCGTCCGGCCTGAGCCGGTGTTGCAGCGGGCGATCCGCGCGGTGCTGGAACACGCGCGGACGCTCTACCCGGATGTGCCCGACGGCGGGCAGGCCGGATTGACCCCCTTGGTCGAGGTCGTCGTCCGGCTCACGCTGAGCCACCTCCAGCAGCCGCTCGGTCCGGTCGAGGATGCCGTGGAACAGGCCCGCCGTATCGTCGAGCGCTGGCTGTGAGCCGGTCGCACGCCCAGGAATTCGTCCGGCGACGATCTCGGGAAAGGAGCTCCATGACGGTGAGGACGCGTGGCCGCGGGGTGATCGCGCTCGTGGCATGCGTACTGCTGGCCCTGTCCGCCTGCTCCGGTTCCGGAGCTGGTCAGGCTCCCGTCGCCGGTAACGGCGGCGCCGCCCGGCCGTGTGCCGGCGCGAGCGGGGAGTACACCATCGGCGTGAGTCAGGCCAACGTCGCCGAACCGTACGGAGCGCAGACCAACGCCGATATTCGCCGGGCGGCGGCAGAGGTCGGCCAGTTCACCCTGCGCTTCGCCGACGCGCAGCAGGACAACGGGACGCAGGCCCAGCAGGTGGAGCGGTTCCTGGACGAGGGCGTGGATCTGATCGTCATCACGCCGAATGAGGGAACTGCGTTGACCCCCGTGGTGAAGAAGGCCTTCGACCAGGGAACTCCGGTGCTGGTGCTCGACCGCCGGGTCAAGGGTGAGGACTACACCTCCTTCATCGGCGCGGACAACGTCGAGGTGGGCAGGCAGGCGGGGCGGTTCATCGCGCGGAGCCTGCTGCCCGAAGGTGGGAGCACCGCCGAGATCCGTGGACTCGCGGGCTCCGACCTCGCGAAGGAGCGCAGCGCGGGCTTCGCCGAAGGCCTCGCGGATCAGGACGTCCGGGTGGTCGCCGCGGCCGACGGCGACTGGCTCAGGGACAAGGCGCGCCAGCAGGCGAACACACTGTTCGCCGAGCACCCAGAGGTCGAGGCGGTCTACGCCCACAACGACGCCATGGCCGAAGGAGTCCACCTCGCCGCACGCGATGCCGGTCGAGGCGACGTCGACGTCGTGGGTGTCGGCGGGCTACCGACGGAGTCCGGCGGGCTCGAGGCCGTGCGCGCGGGCAAGCTTGCCGCGACGTTCGCCTACCCCACGGGCGGGGCGGAGGCGGTCGCGACCGCGCAGCGGATCCTCATTGGCTGCCAACCCGCTCCGAAGCAGCAGACGCTGACCGCCGAACTGGTCACCAGAAAGAACGTGCGCGACGTGTACACGCGCCGCGCCGGATGAGGCAGGCGCTCAGCCCGCGGCCGGTAGGCGATCGCGCCGGGAGCTGCCGCGGGGGATGAGCCGAGCTTCCAGCGTTGTCGCCGTGGGCTGCCGGGAGTGATCACCGATCCGGGCGAGCAGCAGTTCCGCCGCCACCCTGCCGATCTCGTACGCGGGCTGGGCGACGACGCTGAGCTGCGGGTCGATCAGCGTCGCCCAGGGAACCTCGTCGAACGCGACCAACCCGACGTCGCTTCCGGCGCGCAGACCCCGTGCGGCCAGCGCCTGCAGGACGGCGACGGCGATGGGGCTGTTGGCCACGACCAGCGCGTCCGGCGGCGGCTCGAGGTCGAGAAGTTCCTCAGCCGCCACGTCCGCGCAGCCCGCCCGGTACTCCGCCCTGCGCACGAGGGTGTTGTCCGCCGTCACCCCGGCAGTACGCAGGCCGTCGAGGTAGCCGTCGAGCCGGTCGTCGGCGGTACGCACTCCGGCAGGTCCGGTCAGGCACCCCACCCTGCGGTATCCGGCTGCCAGCAGGTGTGTGGTCGCCTCCTGCGCGGCCTGCCTGGTGTCCACCAGGACCTGGTCGCTTCCCGGCTCGGTCAGCGGCCGGTCGACCGCCACGACCGGTGTGCCCCTGCTGGTGAGGATGTCCACACTCGTCGAAGGACCCACCGGGGAGACGATCACCCCCGCGACCCGTTCCTGCATGGCGATCTCGAGATACCGGCGCTCCTTGGCGAGTTGCTCGTCGGAGTTGCACAGCACGACCGAGTAGCCCGCGGTCTGCGCGACGTCCTCGACGCCACGGGCGATCGCGGTGAAGAAAGGATTCTCCACGTCGGAGATCACCAGCGCGAGGACGGCCGTCTCCTGTCTGCGCAGGTTCCTCGCCAGTCCGTTGGGCTGGTAGCCCAGCTCCGTCGCGGCCTCCTGCACCCTGGCGGCCAGCACGGGATCCACTGTCGACTTGCCATTCAGGGTCCTGGACACCGTGGCCGTGGAGACCCCGGCCCGCGCCGCAACATCGCTGATCGTCGCCACCGCGCGTTCTCCTTCGACCTGCAGGTTCCGTCTTCGACTGAACCTTAGCTTCAGCGCGGCGCGGCCGGGGCGCGGTCAGCGAACGTCCGGCTCCGCCACGGGCAGCGCACCACGCGCGGAGGACCGCGCTGGACCTCTCCGCGCCACCACCGTCGCTTCCTGCGGGCAACGGCCACCGAGCACGAAGTACTCGCTCGCGGCCAACCCGGTGAGGTCCCGGCAGTCCCGGCTGAGGTGGGCCTGGTCGGCGTATCCGGACTCGGCGGCGAGCGCGCTCAGGTCCGCCACCCTCGGGGCCACCGTGAGCGCGCGCTGCAGCCGGGCGACCCGTAGATAGGTGGCGGGACCGTAACCCACGGCCTCGGTGAACCTCCGGCGCAGCTGGCGCTGCCCCAGGCCGAGATCGTGGGCGGCCTCGCCGACGCGGGAGACTCCGGAGTCCAGGCGGGCGAGCAGCAGTTCCATGCGCGGATCGGCCCGGCCGCCGGTGTCGCCGGCCTCGCGGCGCGCAGCGTCCAGTACGACTGCGGGCAGGGCCGAGGGAGCGGCCAGCAGTCGCTCCGCTGCTTCGCGGCCACGGCGGCCCCACAACTCGTCCAGGGTTACCCGGCGATCGCGCAGATCGCTGGCCGCCGTCCCCAGCACGTTCGGCGCGTGGCCTGGGCGAAACCGTGCACCGTGCAGCACTGTGCCGCTCGCCAGCGTGCTGCGCCACGCCGTGGTGTCCGGCCCGGCGACGAACACCTGCCCGCCTGCCACGATCAGGTCCGCACAACCGTCGGGCACGATGGGGAAGCTGCCTTGGATCCGCGCGGACCACAGGCACCGCACGATGTCGCCGAGGGGCAGCGGCGGCCGGTACTCGCGGTACATGAGGCCATCGTGCCCGACACCACCGACAGTGAGCCGCTTCCGGCCGGGAACACGCATGACCGGCAGGTCTGCCCGGGGACGCCGACAATCAGGGCATGCGTTGTCTGGTTACCGGCGCGACCGGTTACATCGGCGGGCGGCTCGTACCGCAGCTGCTCGAGCGGGGGCACACCGTACGGTGCCTCGCCCGCGATCCCGCGAAGCTGCGGGACGTACCGTGGGCGCGGCAGGTGGAGACCGTTCGCGGGGACGTCCTCGACGAGAGCGGCCTGCGTGCGGCCATGCGTGACGTCGACGTCGTCCACTACCTCGTGCATTCGCTGCAGAGCAAGGGCTTCGCGGGCATCGACCGGCGGGCGGCGCTGATCACCGCGCAGGTCGCCCGGGAGGCCGGCGTTCGCCGGATCGTCTACCTCGGCGGGTTGCGGCCGGACGGTGACGAACTGTCCGACCACCTGGCCTCCCGCGCGGAGGTCGGGGAGATCTTCCTGCGCTCCGGGGTACCGACGGCCGTGCTCCGGGCCGCGGTGATCCTCGGCTCCGGGTCGGCCAGCTTCGAGATGTTGCGGTATCTGACCGAACGGCTGCCGGTGATGGTGGTTCCGGAGTGGGCGCACAACCGCGTCCAGCCGATCGCCGTACGCGACGTGCTGCGATATCTCGCCGAGTCGGCGGACCTGCCTGAGGAGGTCAACAGGACGTTCGACATCGGCGGGCCCGACGTGCTGACCTACCTGGACATGATGCGCAGGTACGCCGCGGTAGCTGGTTTGCCCCGGCGTAGGATGCTGCCGGTTCCGGTGCTGACTCCGCGGTTGTCCTCGCACTGGGTGAACCTGGTGACGCCAGTGCCGAGGGCGATCGCGCGGCCGTTGATCGACTCATTGGTGCACGAGGTGGTCTGCGGCGAGCACGACATCGAGAAGTACGTACCCGACCCCCACGGTGGTCTGCTGCGTTACGACACCGCGGTGAGATACGCGCTCGCCAAGGTGCGGGACGCGCGAGTGGAGACCAGGTGGTCCTCCGCGGGCCCGGCGGACGCACCGTCGGACCCGCTGCCGACCGACCCGCAGTGGTCGGGCGGATCCAGCTACACCGACGTGCGCAGCGCGGCGTGCGCGGCGAGCGTCGACGATCTCTGGCGGGTGATCGAAGGCGTCGGCGGGACCAACGGCTGGTACTCGTTCCCCCTGGCCTGGGCCGTGCGCGGCTGGCTGGACCGGCTGGCAGGCGGTGTCGGCCTGCGCCGGGGCCGCCGTGACCAGGAACGACTGAACCTCGGCGAAGCGGTCGACTTCTGGCGGGTCGAGCAGTTGGAAAGGGGCAGTCTGCTGCTCCTGCGCGCCGAGATGAAGGTGCCAGGTGGCGCCTGGCTGGAGTTGCGCGCCGAGCGGGCAGAGGACGGCACCTCGAGATATCACCAGCGGGCGGTGTTCCTGCCGAAGGGACTGGCGGGACACATCTACTGGAACGCCGTGGCGCCGTTCCACGGGATCGTGTTCGGCGGCATGGTCCGCAACATCGTTGACTCCGCGGAACACTTGGGTGCGCGGTCCCGGTGACAGCGGGGCAGTGGCGCCCGGTCAACCCGCCAGATGCGCGGTGTCGTTGAACCGGCGCACGATCCAGGTGTCACCCGACACGACGATCTCCGAAACCGAGCCGTTGTCCGCACCGAGGAATGCGAACGGTTGCGACCCCGCCGCGAGTGCGAGGATCTGGCCGATCACGCCACCATGGGTGAACACGGCGACGCGCTCTCCGGGGTGGGTCTCGGCCAGATGCCGGACACCGGCGCGTACCCGTTCGGCGAAGGCAGCGGCCTCCTCCGCTCCGGGAATCAGATCCCAGCGCTGCTCGGTGCGCATGCGGTGGGCGATCGGGTGGTTCTCGGCCACGTGCTTGCGGAAGAGCCCACCTTCCCACTCGCCGAGGTGCACCTCCCGCAGGTTGGCCTCCACCTTGGGGACGAGGCCGAGCCTGCGGGCCAGTGGCTCGGCGGTCTGCACGGTCCGGCGCAACGTGGTCACGTAGACCGCGTCGATGCGCTCGGTGGCCAGTCGCGCTCCGACCCGCTGCGCCTGCTGCCTGCCCTGAGGTGCCAGATCCGGGTCCCCCTGGCCGTCGACCAGTGGGAAGGGCGCGCTCGCCCTGGCGGGGGCGGACTCACCGTGCCGGACGAGCAGGAACTCGGTGGCGCCGGGGGGAGGGCGGAACCGGGACTGCCGGTACTCGACCTCGTCGCCGGGGTTGTCCGAAGCAGCGGGCACGGTTTTCTGGTCAGGCGCAGTCACCCGATCAGGATATCGGTTGACGTGGGGCACGATCACTGCCGTGACGGACGCTTCGATCGTGCCAGGGCCGATGCTTATCGCCGTGCTGTGCGTGCTGCTCCTGCTCGCGACGGCGGTGGTGTGGCGAGGTTCGCTGGGGTCGGGGCCCGCCGTGCTCGTGGCTGGTGTGCGTGCGGCCGCCCAGCTCGCCGCGGTCTCGCTGGTCATCGCGGCGATCCTGCGGTCAGGCTGGTGGACGGCGGGATTCGTGCTGCTGATGTTCTCCGTCGCCGCGCTCACCTCGGCCCGCAGGATCGGTGCCGGCCGGGACGTTCTCTGGGTGGCCGCCACGATCGGTGCCGGTGTCCTGCCCGTGCTGACGCTGGTGCTGGCCAGTGGCGTGGTGCCGATACGGCCGATCGCCGTCGTGCCGATCGCGGGGATCGTCATCGGCGGGGCGATGTCGGCGACCTCGCAGGCCGCTCGCCGCGCGGTGGACGACCTGCGCGATCGTTACGGCGAGTACGAGGCGGGACTCGCGCTCGGCCTGCGGCAACGGCAGGCGGCACTGGAGATCTGCCGCCCCGCGGCGGGGCACGCGCTGATCCCGGCGCTGGACCAGACGCGGACCGTGGGACTGGTCACCCTGCCCGGTGCCTTCGTCGGGATGCTGCTCGGCGGGGCGAGCCCGGTACAGGCCGGGATCACCCAGCTGCTCGTGCTGATCGGCCTGCTGGCCGCGGAGTCCGTGTCCGTGCTGGTGGCCGTGCACCTGGTCGCAGCGCGCCGGTTGCACGCCCAATGGCGCCCCGCGCACTGATCCAGCGGTACGGGAATGTGTTGGACGCGCTGACCCGGCGGCGGCAGAGTGAGGCGATGCGTGACGAGACCTGGCTGGGCCCCGCCATCGATATCCGGCCCCTCCTGCCCGAGTTGCACAACGCGCTGCTCGTGCTGCTTCGCGGGCTGCGGGCAGAGGACTGGGGACGGCCTACAGCGTGTCCGGGTTGGACAGTCCACGATGTCGCCGCGCACGTGCTGGCCGACCACGTGGGCAGGCTGTCGATTCACCGGGACCAGTTCCAGCCACTGGCACCGGACGCCGGCGAGGCGTTTCCCGCGTTCATCCACCGCATCAACGACGAGTGGGTGGTCGCCGCACGCAGGATCAGCCCGCCGCTGTTGATCGATCTGCTGTCCAGCACGGGGACGCAGATGATCCAGCACTGGAACGACACGGATATGACAACGCTCGGCTGGCCGGTCAGCTGGGCCGGGCCGGAACCGGCACCGGTGTGGCTGGACGCCGCGAGAGACTTCACCGAGTACTGGACACACCATCAGCAGCTCGCTGAGGCCCTCGACCGGCAGGGGCTGACCGTGGCCGATTTCCTCGGTCCCGTGCTCGACACCTTCATGCGTGCGCTGCCCCATACTCTGCGCGAGGTCGAAGCGCGGGCAGGAGCGGCCGTCGAGTTCGTCGTGCCCGGCCCCGCGGGCGGCACGTGGATCTGCGCTCGAACCGATCGCGGTTGGGCACTCAGCACCCGTGCGGGGTCACAACCGGCCGCCACCGTCGAGCTGGATGCCGACACGACGTGGCGCCTGTGCACCCGTGGGATCACACCCGAACAGGCGAGAGCACGCGCGACCGTCCACGGTGACGAGAAACTGGCCGGCGCCGCGCTCGGGATCGTGTCCATCATCCACTGAGGACATTCCTCAGTGGGGGGCGCGGATCGTCAGGTGCTGGCGATGAGCGGCTCGACGGCGAGTTCGGGATGCAACCTGCGCATCACACCCAGTGCGGTCTGGTCGGTGAAGAGCGCGAGCAGGGCGCCGTCACCGCGCTGGAGTACTTCACCACGACGGCTGGAGTCGATCAGGTTGCGCTGGTCTGGCTCGGTCAGCCTGCGCACGATCGAGTAAGGCATCCGGTCGAGGCTGACCGCGGTGCCGAACTCGGCTTCGAGGCGGTGTGCCGCGACCTCGAACTGCATGGGCCCGACCGCGGCGAACACCGGTGTGGCGTCACCGCGACGGTCCGAACGCAGGATCTGCACGACCCCTTCGGACTCGAGCTGGTCCACGCCCTTGCGGAACTGTTTCGCGCGGCTGAGGTCTTTCGGCCGGGCGACCGCGAAGTGCGCGGGCGCGAAACTGGGCAGCCCGGGGAACTTCACCGCGGGCTTTCCGTCGTGCAGGGTGTCGCCGACGCGCAACGCCGTGGCGTTGACCAGGCCGATGACATCACCAGGGTAGGCCTCTTCCACAGTGGAGCGTTCCTGGCCGAACACCTGCTGCACGTACTTCGTGGCGAACGGCCGGCCCGTGGTCGCGTTGGTGACCGTCATCCCGCGTTCGAACCGGCCCGAGCAGACGCGGGCGAAGGCCACCTGGTCTCGGTGCGCGCGGTCCATTCCGGTCTGCACCTTGAACACGAACGCCGAGAACGGGCTGTCCAGATCCCGGGTGTCACCGTTCACATCGGTGCGCGGCGTCGGACGGGGGGCGAGCTCCACCAACAGGTCGAGCAGGTGCCGGACGCCGAAGTTGAGCATGGCGGAGCCGAACAGCACGGGAGTCGCGGAGGCGTCGAGGAAGCGGTCGTAGGCGAATTCGCCGCCACTGGCGGCCAGCAACTCGTACTCTTCCTTCGCCGCGGTCCAGTCCGCGCCCTCCTCGACCTCGGCGCGGTCGGGGGACATCCGGTGTTCGGGGGCGACGGTGGCGCCTCCGGCGGTGCGGTCGTAGCGCACCATCTCGTCCGTGCGCGCGTCCAGGACGCCGCGGAAGTGCCCGGCGATACCCACCGGCCAGGTCAGTGGCATCGGCTGGAGGTTGATCCGTTCGGTGAGTTCGTCGCAGAGGTCGAGGGCCTCCCGGCCAGGGCGGTCCCACTTGTTGATGAAGGTGATCACCGGAATGCCCCGGTAGCGGCAGACGTCGAAGAGCTTCAGCGTCTGCGGTTCGAGGCCCTTGGCCGCGTCGAGGAGCATGACGGCCGAGTCGACGGCGGCCAGTACTCGGTAGGTGTCCTCGGAGAAGTCGGCGTGGCCAGGAGTGTCGAGCAGGTTGATCACGTTGTCGCCGTACGCGAACTGCAGGGTCGCCGAGGTGATGGAGATGCCACGGGTGCGCTCCATCTCCAGCCAGTCGGAGGTCACTCCGCGACGGTTGCCCTTGCCGTGCACCGCGCCCGCGGAGGTGAGTACCTGCGCGTGCAGGGCGAGCGCTTCGGTGAGCGTCGACTTTCCCGCGTCGGGATGGCTGATCACCGCGAATGTGCGCCGCCTGCCTGCCTCGTCCACGATGTCATGCGTGGATAGGGTGGCACCGCTCGGCGTCATCGTCCGGCTCCCTCGAGATGTTCGACGGCCCCGCTGTTCGAGGCGCTCCCGCACGTCACCGTAGTGTGCTCGGCACCGTCGCCGTGGGGTGGCCACGGTTGTGGCACGGTGGAGGCGGGGAAAGGAGCGACGGGCGTGGGCCAGCACATGCAGATCGGCGAGGTCGCCGAGCGTACCGGTCTCTCGCTGCGCACGATCAGGTACTACGAGGAGGTCGGTCTCGTGGTCCCGAGTGCGCGCAGCCAGGGCGGGTTCCGGCTGTACACCGAGCCCGACGTCACCCGGCTCGGGCTGGTCAAGCGGATGAAGCCGCTCGGATTCCAGCTCGACGAGATGGGGGAGTTGCTCGCTGTGCTCGACCCGGACTCGGGAACCGGGGAGATCTCACCGGGCAGGCTGCGAGAGTTCGCCGAGACCGCCGAGCAGCGCTGCGCGGAACTACGAGCGAAGCTGAGCAATGCCGAGCAGTTCGCCGAACTCCTGCGCGCCCGGCTCGCCGCCTCGGCACCACAGTGACCCTGTCCCTGGCTTGACGTCCGGCAGCCCTCGGCTATATTAAACCGAACGGTTAATTAGCTAGGTGGTTGACTGAAATGGCGACTGATCAGCTCAGCAGCACGTTCGCGGCACTGGCCGACCCCACGCGCCGGGCGATTCTGGCACGGCTGGCGAGCGGGGAAGCGACGGTGACGGAACTGGCCGCGCCGTTCACGATGAGCCTGCCCGCGATCTCGAAGCATCTCAAGGTGCTGGAGCGGGCAGGGCTCATCGCGCGTGGGCGGGACGCGCAGTGGCGGCCGTGCAGGCTGGACGCGGGACCGATGGCGGGTGCGGCGGACTGGCTGGAGAGCTACCGCAGCTTCTGGGGAGACGGATTCGATCGGCTGGACGACCACCTGCGCGAGATCCAGGAGGGAACGCGCTGATGATGGGCGACGTCGATCCGGACCGGACACTGGTGATCGAGCGCGTGTTCGCCGCGCCCCGCCGGCTCGTGTTCCGCGCGTGGACAGACCCGGAGCAGCTGGCGCGATGGTGGGGACCGACGGGCTTCACGGCTGAGTCTGTGACGGCCAACGTGACCGAGGGCGGCCGATGGCGGACGTGTATCCGGTCGGCTGCGGACGGCGTCGAATACTGGGCGCAGGGTGTGTACCGGGAGATCGTCGAGCCCGAACGGCTGGTGTTCACCTTCGCCTGGGACGCCGGCGATGGCACGCCTGGCAACGAAACCCTGGTAACCGTGACCTTCACCGAGGAGGAAGGTAAGACCACAATGGACTTCCGTCAGGCCGGCCTGACGTCCGAGGAGGATCGCGACTCCCACCACAGCGGCTGGTCGGAGTGTTTCGACGACCTCACCGCCTACCTCTCCCGGGCTCGGCGCTGACCGGCCTGCGCGAGTTCGGGAGGGTCAGGACGTCGTCCTGTGCTTCCTGCTGCGCACCAGGTTCCCTTCCTGGTCGTACACGTGCCACTCGCCGACCTTCTTGCCGTCGACGTAGTCACCTGCGTCGTACACCTCGCCGTTCGGGTGATACCGCGTCCAGGGCCCGTGCTGTCTGCCATTGCGAAAGG
Source organism: Amycolatopsis palatopharyngis (assembly GCF_003385185.1). Classification (GTDB taxonomy): domain Bacteria; phylum Actinomycetota; class Actinomycetes; order Mycobacteriales; family Pseudonocardiaceae; genus Amycolatopsis; species Amycolatopsis palatopharyngis. The sequence goes on from NZ_PQHZ01000035.1 coordinate 21,761, forward strand.
CGCCCACCTGGAGCAGGTGGCCGTTCTCGCGATACCACTCCCACGGCCCGGTGAGTTCACCGTTCGCGTAACTCCCCGAGGCCTTCAGCCGCCCGTTGCGGAAGTAGAACTTCCAGGGCCCGGTCTTCTCGTTCTCGGTGTACTCGCCGGCGCCGGAGAGCTTTCCGTCGCGAAAGGTCTCCTCCCACGGCCCGGTTCTCCTGCCCTGGTCGTCGAGCCGGTTCTTCTCGGTCGGCATACGGCCTGCACCTCCGGGCGGGAGAGTACCGGCGATCCGCCTCCACAGAGCCGGAATCTGCGGGATCATCGGCGCACACAGTTCTGACGTGCTCCAGGAGGCAGCCCATGCACCACGTCATCCGTAAGGTTCACCCGCCGGAGGGGCCACGGAGCGCTCAGTTCGAGGGAGCCTCCTACGGTGCCGGAATCAGCTTCTTCCTGGTCGACAACGAGCCGGGTCAGGGGCCGGATCCGCATCGTCACCCGTACGCGGAGACGTGGATCGTACGGTCGGGCCACGGGGTGTTCGTCGCCGACGGCAAGGAGACCGACGCGGGCCCTGGCGACATCGTGGTGGTCGGGCCCAACACGACGCACAGCTTTCGCAACCTCGGCCCTGGCCGTCTCGAACTCGTGTGCATCCACGCCGCCGACAGGATGGTCACCGAGTGGATGCGCGACTAGGCCTCCGGATGATCGACAGCGTGTAGCTTTGGTACATGCCCAGTGACTTCGCGCTGAAGACCATGAACGCCATCCACCGCGGTCTGCTGAAGGTCACGGGTGGCCGAGCTGGGTGGAAGGTCGCGAACATGCCCGTGTTGGAACTGACCACCACGGGCCGTAAGACCGGACGTCCCCGTTCGGTGATGCTGACCTCGCCGGTCCGCGAAGGCGACGCTCTGGTGGTCGTCGCATCCCGCGGCGGCGACGACCAGCATCCCGCATGGTTCCTCAACCTCAGGGACAACCCCGACGTCGAGGTGGCTGTGCAGGGCCGGCCCGGGCAGCGGATGAAGGCCAGGGTCGCGACCGCGGACGAGCGGGAGCGCTTGTGGCCACGCATCACCGCCGACTACAAGAACTACGCCGACTACCAGACCAAGACCAGCAGGGAGATCCCGCTCGTCCTGCTCGAACCGACAGGCTGACGACGACGGGATGCGTTCTCCGAGGTCGGCGGGCTAAGAATTTGCTCGTTCCGGGGTACCACGGGCTACCTCTTACGGAGCTGCCTGCCGTCCTGCCCACGGGCTTGCTCCGTGTCGCCCACGGCAGACAAGCCCGCCGGTGCGCGCGGCCTGCTGGTCATAGCGAGCAGGGCGGTTGCGCCGACCTGGCAGGCCATTGACACCATACGCAGCTCGCGGATGTCACGGAGCACGGGGAACCCTGCCCAGTCGGTCACGTCGTGGCCGTAGGGCGTCGGGCTGCTCACCCTGGCAGCGCCGGGGATGCCTGGTGCGCCTCGGCTCGTGCGGGCAGTCACCGAGCGGTATATGGGGGCCGTGACGCCTCCCGGAACTACCAACTGACGCCCGGGAGCTGCCAAGTCAAGCCCCGGAACTGACAAGCCGGGTTACATGTCAGCAGCTCGGCGCTGTCGGGTGTGGCGCGATCTGCGAGTTCCGGGAAGCGCGTTTTGCAGGTTAGCGTTTCCGCGTTCTGTGGTTTAGCGGCTGTGGCTGTGACGGGTCTGCTACAGCGCAACGCGGCACTTAGAGTGACCGAACTGCTTTCCTCCTTCCGTGTCATGCTGTTGGGCTGGGCGCGACCGCATCTGGGCAGTTCCCGTCTCCGCGCTATGGCGATCGGACTGCTGACAACGTCGTGTTCGGCGCGGGTGCCTGGGCTCCGGGTAGGGCGACAAGTGCGTCTGCGGCTTCGGGCAGCTCGCCGAATACGCGCGGGCGAGCAGGACGTGGAGCCGGAACCGTTGGAGTGTGCGAGCAAGTAGGGCTCTGTGCGTTCGCGATCCGCGGCAAGTCGCCGCTGCTGCCTGCGGTTCTGCGCCGAGGCGTGGCTAGTCCCGCTCGGCACCGTCCGGCCACACCACCGTGACCGGCAGGCCACGTTCGCGGGCGGCGTCCACCACGTCGGCAGTGCCGCCGTGCCCACCGGAGGGGCCGCCATCCCACACAGCGATTATCGCGTCCACTGTGCCCAGAACGTGCTCCGAGGCGGCCATGTATGCCTCGCGATTGGACTCGGTGAACGGCATGGTGTGCACGATCGCGGCCGTGCTGATCAGGGCGTCGAAGTCGGCCGCGTTGCCCGGCTTGACCTTTCGCTCGCGGTAGTCGGCGGCGGGTAGCACGACCTCGACGGCGCCGCCGAGGGCGAGCACGACGCGGGCGAACACCTGGTCGGCACCGCGCGCCAGGCACGTCACGCCGACCAGTCCCGACGCCGGGTGCTCTGCTAGCACCGCGCGGATGCCATCGGCAACCAGGGGCACGGTGTCGGCGGTCAGGTTCGAGTGACCGGTGATTCCGATGCGGGGCAACGGGTGTTCCTCTCTGTCTACGCTGCGAACAGATCGGCGATGGCTTCGCGGGCCTCACGTACGACGGGTGTCCTGGCGAACGGGGCCGCCTCTTCGTGGAAGTCGCGCAGCTTGACACCGACGCGGCCAGACGCCCAGTTTCCGGCCAACGGCACCGCCTTGCCGATCAGCTCGGCGGCTCGATCCGGCTCACGGGTAATGAGATGCGTGCGTGCGAGTCCGATTAGGTCGAAGGCGCGGTTGCGGGCGCGGCTGGGGTGGCGCAACGCGAGCGCGCGGCCGATGTAGTCCTGCGCGGTGCGCGCGTGCTGGGCGTCGAAACGGGCGAGGTCGCGGTAGCGGGCGCCGATCACACCGGCCAGCTCGGCGTCGTCCAGGCTGCGCGCGGTGGGCGTGCCCGCGTCGGCGTCACGAACGCCTTCCGCGTGGTGGTCCTCGGCGAGGCCAACGGCGCGGCGGAAGGCACGGGCGTCACCGTGGCATGCATAGGCCCACGCCTCGCGGGTGGCGAGCACGGCCCGCAGACGCGGGGTGGCACTGCGCCGGGTGCCGTACTGGGCGAGTTGGGTCATTTCCAGCCCGTCGGCGGGCCGTCCGAGGTCGTAGCACTGCCGTGCTAGGGCGGCGAGCGCTACTGCGGCGAGGTTGTCGTCACCGGCGGCGTGCGCGAGTTGGGCGGCCAGCGTGTAGTAGCGCTGCGCGGGGGCGTGCTCGGCAGCGTCCCACGCCATCGAGGCGGCGATCTCGGCTAGCTCCGCGCCGAGCCGGAACGCGCGCAGCGTCTCGGGCGTGCCCTGCGGGGCGTGTCGTAGGTGTTCGGTGTGCGCGCCGAGCTGAGCGACCACGGCTGCGCGGGACAGCGCGCTACTGCGCGAGCGCCACACGCGTAGCTCGCCGACAAGCTGCGCAGTGGCCTCCAGCTCGGGCGGGGTGAACGCGCTGCCGCCGTATATCGGGTCGGCGGCCACCGGCCACAGCAGCGGCCGGAGTTCGGCAGCGAGCGTATGCCCGGCCAGGAGCGCGGTCCCTGCCAGCACGGTGCGACGTGTAGGCGGCATGAGGTCATGCTGAGTCATCGCGGTGGCGCGCTGGATCAGGGCCCCGGTCCGCCAACTACCGGGTGTCTCGGCGGACGGGGGTAGCGGAGCCGTCTTGGCGCGCCGGGGCGGCACGAAGCCGAGGGCAGTGTCGTCGGCTGCGCCGAGCACATACCGCAGACCGGAGCGATAGGCGGCGCCGGGCCAACGAGCCACACCGCGCTCCAACTTGGCGAGGTAGTGCGCGTCCAGCTCATAGCGTTTGCCGGTGTTCTCCCACAGCCACGCGTTGACGGCCTCGGCTACCTCGGCGCGGCTGGCGTAGTCGCCAGGCACGCACGCCGAAGGCAGGCGCTCGCGAGCGGCGCGCAGCAGGTGGTTTGGTTCCGGCACAGTCCCTCCCAGACTGTGCGCATTGTAGTCGGACTGACGCGTCGCGTCATTCGTCGCCAAGGAACTGCCCCGGGTTTCCCCGCGACGCCCCTACCGGTCCCGCTCGCTGGCGTCCCCTGACGCTGCGATCGCCGCGACGCTCGACCCATGAGCGCAAACTTGCTGGCCTTGTTGCTGATCGGCACCGTCGCCTCCGGCACCCTGCTCTCCCCGCTGGCCGCGAGCTGGTGGCACGACAGTGTCACAGCGGCCCTGCTGCGCGCCCAGCTCCGCCGTTCCATCAAGCCCCCGGCAGGTGCGCCGCGACCCTCGACGCCGCGTGCCTGCCGGGCTCCGACTCGCAGGCCAAGCCGGTGACCGCGACCAACAGCGCGATCGCGGCGTTTCCTGAGTTGCAGCGCCTTGTGGACCTGCGTGAGGCAGGCTGGTCGTTCCTGCCGGTCACCGACGACGACGGCGAACTGACCGAGTTACGTGGCGTACGCGCGTGGCCCGGCGGATTCGCCGACGCGCTGCGGGTGGTGTACACGACGGACGCTGCTGGGTTGCGCGTCGACCACATGGGCTGCGTGGTGTGGCAGCGCGAGGGCGGGCTGGCCGAGGTGGTGGATGGGCTGCTCACATTGCCTGGACCGGAGACGGTTGGCGCGCCTCGGCTCGTACTCGGACGGTCGCCGAGTGGGATCTGGGTGCCGTGACGCGAAATGGCGTCGAGGTGGCCGAGCTGCGGCATGTTTCGCGCAGGCGTCGGCTGACCGCCGAGGAACTGGTCCAGCGCCACCGAGGCTTGCCGCGTGTCGAAATGCTCCAGATGCGGCACGAAGCTGATGAGTTCTTCGGCACCGAGGACCGGGTGGACGCCGACGACGTGTGGGTGCGAGGTCGTGGCTGAGCGACCTCGTGTACCGGAACCCACCGCGAGCACGCTGGCCGAGTTGCATCAGGGGGACGATGGCCAAGGATGCCGCTGTTCGCGCGCCGCGTACGGAGGAACTCGGTGCGGCTATCGCCGACTTCGCGCCGCTGGATGGGCTGCTCACACTGTCCGTTCCGGCGAAGCTCGGGGCTGCCTCGGCCGGTGTGCGGGCGTGCTCCAGCGGCGTTTGGGGGCCGTGACGCCGCCGGAACTGCAAACTCGAGCCCCGAATCTGCCAACTCGGGCCCGGGATCTGCGAAGTCGGGTTACCAGCCGCGATCGCGCCATTCGGTGATCTTGGGGCGTTCGGCGCCGAGGGTGGAGTCGTCGCCGTGGCCTGGGTAGAACCAGGTGTCGTCCGGGAGCTCGGCGAAGATCCGCTGCTCGACGTCGTCGACGAGGGTGGCGAATTCCTCCGGGCTGGTTGTCTTGCCCACCCCGCCGGGGAACAGGGAGTCGCCGGTGAACAGGTGCGGGTGCCCGTTGGGGTCGCGGTAGAGCAGCGCGATCGAGCCGGGTGTGTGGCCGCGCAGGTGGATCACCTCGAGGGTGATGTCACCCACGGTCAGGGTGTCGCCCTGCTCCACGAGGTGGTCCGGCGGGATCGGCAGCGGCTCCGCGTCGGCGGGATGGGCCGCCGTGTACGACCCGTTCGCACCCGCGACCGCGCCCAGCGCCTGCCAGTGGTCGGGGTGCTGGTGCGTCGTCACGACCAGCCGCAGGGCGGGCCGGTCCGGACCGTGCCCGATCAGGTCGGAAATCCGTTCTGGATCGGCCGCGGCGTCGATCAGCAGTGCCTCGTTGCTGGTGCGGCAGGTGAGCAGGTACGCGTTGTTGTCCATCGGGCCGACCGACAGCTTGGTGATCGTCAGCGCGTCAAGCGTGCGTCGCGCTGCGTCCCCGCCGGGCTCGACATGACCGGTGTACTCCTCTACGACGTTCACGTCGCCCAGGCTAGCCAAGCCTCGCCGCGAGCGTGAGCCGCCGCACCCGTTCGCCATCCACCGCGTGTGCCACGTACTCTCGTAGGTGCCGCTGATGTACTGGGATGTACTGGGTGAGCAGGCCCTATGGCCCCACCGCGATCCGGCGCTCGCGTTTTTGTCGGTGGTCGGTCCTAGCATCTCGGCTGCCGACACGTCGGCGCTCCAAGAACCAGTGAAGGGACCCCTCGGGTGGCTGATCGCCTCGTAGTTCGCGGCGCCCGCGAACACAACCTCCGCGGCGTCGACATAGACCTGCCCCGCGACAGCATGATCGTGTTCACCGGACTCTCGGGTTCGGGCAAGTCGAGCCTGGCGTTCGACACGATCTTCGCGGAGGGGCAGCGTCGCTACGTGGAGTCACTCTCCGCGTACGCTAGGCAGTTCCTCGGGCAGATGGACAAGCCCGACGTCGACTTCATCGAAGGCCTTTCGCCCGCGGTCTCGATCGACCAGAAGTCCACCTCGCGCAACCCGCGCTCCACAGTGGGCACCATCACCGAGGTCTACGACTACCTGCGCCTGCTCTACGCCCGCGCGGGCAAGGCGCACTGCCCCAAGTGCGGGGAGCGGATCAGCAAGCAGACGCCCCAGCAGATCGTTGACCAGGTACTCGACATGGAGGCGGGCATCCGCTTCCAGGTCCTCGCGCCGGTCATCCGCGGCCGCAAGGGCGAGTACGTGGATCTATTCGCCAACCTCCAGCAGCAGGGTTACTCCCGTGCGGTGGTGGACGGCACCGTCTACCCGCTGACCGAGCCGCCGAAGCTGAAGAAGCAGGAGAAGCACCAGATCAGCGTGGTCATCGACCGGCTGTCGGTGAAATCGAGTTCGAAGCAGCGGCTCACCGACTCGGTGGAGACCGCGCTGCGTCTCGCCGACGGCCTGGTGGAGCTGGACTTCGTCGATCTGCCGGACAACGATCCGCATCGTGTTCGGGGCTTCTCCGAGAACCTGGCCTGCCCGAACGGGCACGCGCTGGCCGTCGAGGACCTGGAGCCGCGCTCCTTCTCGTTCAACTCGCCCTACGGTGCCTGCCCCGACTGCTCGGGAATCGGCATCCGTAAGGAGGTCGACCCCGAACTGGTCGTCCCCGACGACGAGGAAACCCTCGAGGGCGGGGCCATCGCGCCCTGGTCCGGCGGGCAGAGCGCGGAGTACTTCCAGCGACTGCTGGAGTCGCTGTCCGAGGCCATCGGGTTCCGGATGGACACCCCCTGGCGCAGGCTGCCCGCGAAGGTGCAGAAGGCCGTGTTGCACGGTGTCGACGAGCAGGTGCACGTCCGCTACCGCAACCGCTACGGCCGCCAGCGCTCGTACTACGCGAACTTCGAGGGCGTCATCCCGTTCCTGGAGCGCCGCCAGGAGCAGACCGAGTCCGAGCAGATGCGCGAGCGCTACGAGGGCTACATGCGCGAGGTGCCCTGCCCGAGCTGTCAGGGCACGCGGCTCAAGCCGGAGATCCTCGCGGTCACGCTGGAGCACGAGACCCGCGGTGACCGCTCGATCGCCGAGGTCTGCGCGCTGTCGATCGCGGAGGCATCGCAGTTCCTCGACGAGCTGGTTCTCGGCAAGCGAGAGTCGATCATCGCCGGGGCCGTCCTGAAGGAGATCCAGGCCAGGCTGCGCTTCCTGCTCGACGTCGGCCTCGACTACCTGTCCCTCGACCGGCCGGCGGGCACCCTCTCCGGTGGCGAGGCGCAGCGCATCCGGCTCGCCACCCAGATCGGCTCCGGTCTCGTCGGTGTGCTCTACGTGCTGGACGAGCCCTCGATCGGCCTGCACCAGCGGGACAACCACCGGTTGATCGAGACGCTCTCGAGGCTGCGAAACCTGGGCAACACCCTGATCGTGGTCGAACACGACGAGGACACGATCCGGGCCAGTGACTGGGTGGTCGACATCGGGCCGGGTGCGGGCGAGCACGGCGGCAAGATCGTGCACAGCGGATCGTTCCAGAAGCTGCTGCGCAACAAGGAGTCCCTCACCGGGGCGTACCTCTCCCGGCGGGAGGTCATCCCGCTGCCGGCGATCCGCAGGCCCGTGGACAAGAAGCGGCAGCTGACCGTGGTCGGTGCCCGCGAGCACAACCTGCGCGGGCTGGACGTCTCCTTCCCGCTCGGCTGCCTGGTCTCCGTCACCGGAGTGTCCGGTTCGGGAAAGTCCACTCTGGTCAACGACATCCTGGCCACCGTGCTGGCGAACAAGCTCAACGGCGCCAGGCAGGTGCCCGGCAGGCACACCCGCATCCGCGGCCTCGACCAGGTGGACAAGCTGGTCCGCGTGGACCAGTCGCCGATCGGGCGCACCCCGCGATCCAACCCGGCCACCTACACCGGAGTGTGGGACCACGTACGCAAGCTGTTCGCGTCCACGACCGAGGCGAAGGTGCGCGGTTACCAGCCGGGCCGCTTCTCGTTCAACGTCAAGGGCGGTCGCTGCGAGGCGTGCGCGGGTGACGGCACGATCAAGATCGAGATGAACTTCCTGCCCGACGTCTACGTCCCTTGTGAGGTCTGCAAGGGCGCCCGGTACAACCGGGAGACGCTGGAGGTGCACTACAAGGGCAAGACCGTCGCCGAGGTCCTCGACATGCCGATCGAGGAAGCTGCCAAGTTCTTCGAACCGATCAAGGCGATTCACCGGCATCTGCAGACGCTCGTCGACGTCGGCCTCGGCTACGTGCGTCTCGGGCAGCCTGCGCCGACCCTCTCCGGTGGCGAGGCGCAGCGAGTGAAGCTCGCGAGCGAGTTGCAGAAGCGGTCCACGGGCAAGACCGTCTACGTACTGGACGAGCCGACCACCGGGCTGCACTTCGAGGACATCCGTAAGCTGCTCGGTGTGATCAACGGCTTGGTGGACAAGGGGAACACGGTGCTCGTGATCGAGCACAACCTCGACGTGATCAAGACGTCCGACTGGATCGTGGACATGGGGCCCGAGGGCGGTTCCGGCGGTGGCACTGTGGTCGCCGAAGGCACTCCGGAGGACGTCGCGGAGGTGCAGGCCAGCTATACCGGTCAGTTCCTCAAGCCGATCCTCGGCTGAGCGGGTGCGTACGCCGATCCGGCAGGCCATGGGGCCCCGCGACTATCGATTTCGTTCGGTCTGGTCGATCGAGGCTCCGCTGCCGACGGTGTTCGGTGTCCTCGTCGACCTCGGCGGCTACCCCGACTGGTGGGCGGACGTCCGCGACGTTCATGAGATCGACGAGGACACCGCCGAGCTCACCTGCCGGGCCACCCTGCCCTACACGATCGTGCTGCGGATGGTCCGGATCGAGGAGAACGCGGACGCCGGACGGCTCAGGGTCCGGCTGTCCGGTGACCTCGACGGTGAGCTCCGCTGCAGCCTGAGCCGGGTGCCCGGAGGCACCCGGCTCGACATCGGGCAGGTGGTGTGTGTCCGCAAGCCACTGCTGCGTGCGCTGTCGCCGCTGGCCCGGCCGGTCCTGCGGGCCAACCATGCGCTGATGATGCGGCACGGGCAGCGCGGCTTGCGGGCACACGTCCGCTGAGCGGGGTCAGGCCAGCACGGCCTCCTTCTGCCGCTCCGGCTCCGCTTCGGTGTCCTTCGGTTCGTGCGAGTCGACCAGCGTGGCCTCGTTGAACGGGTCCCGTCCGGCGAACACCTCGCGGGCCTGCGACCTGTCGAACTCCTTCGTCCACGAGCCGATGAGCACCGTGGCCACCGCGTTGCCCGCGAAGTTGGTCAGTGCCCGTGCCTCGGACATGAACCGGTCGATACCGAGAATGAACCCGACCCCGTCCACCAGTTCCGGCCGGTGGGATTGCAGTCCGCCGGCGAGGGTCGCGATACCCGCGCCGCTGACCCCGGCCGCGCCCTTGGACGCGATGATCATGAACACCAGCAGGGAGATCTGCTCACCGAGCGGCAGTGGGCTGCCCTGGGCGGTGGCGATGAACAGGGTCGCCATCGTCAGGTAGATGGCGGTGCCGTCCAGGTTGAACGAGTACCCGGTGGGGACCGTGATGCCGACCACCGGCCGGCTGACCCCGAGGTGCTCCATCTTCGCGATCAGCCTCGGCAGCGCGGACTCCGACGACGAGGTCGAGACGATCAGCAGGAACTCCCGGCCGAGGTAGCGCAGCAGGCTGAACAGATTGATGCGCGCACCGAACCAGAGCACCGATCCGAGCACCACGAAGATGAACAACAGGCAGGTGGCGTAGAAGCCGAGCATGATCACCGCGAGGCTGCGCAGTGCGTCCCATCCTGTCTCGCCGACGACGGCGGCGATAGCGCCGAACGCGCCGACCGGTGCGACCCACATGATCATCGCCAGGATGCGGAAGACCAGCCGCTGGATGTGCTCGATGCCGCGCAGGATCGGCTTACCCGCCGGGCCCAGCTTCTGCAGGGCGAACCCGGCCAGCAGCGCGACCAGCAGCGTCTGCAGCACCGAACCCGCGGTGAAGGCCGAAACCAGCGTCTCCGGGATGATCCCGAGCAGGAAGTCGACCGTGCCTTCCGAACCGGTGGCCTGCTCCTGCACCTTGGCGGCGGCCGCGGGGTCGAGGTTGAGGCCCTCGCCGGGATGCAGGATGTTGCCGACGACGAGACCGATGGTCAGCGCGAAGGTCGACATGACAAGGAAGTAGCCCAGGGCGAGCAGGCCTACCTTGCCGACCTTGGCCGCCTTGGCGACCGAGCCGATGCCGAGAACGATCGTGCAGAAGATGATCGGGCTGATCATCATCTTGATGAGGCTGACGAAACCGGAGCCGAGCGGTTTGAGTTCGGCGGCGAAGTCGGGGGCCGCGAATCCGACGATGATGCCCAGCAGCACCGCGGCGACCACCGCGATATACAGGTAGTGCATGCGGTCGCGTGGTTTGCGGACCGGGCCTGCCGTTGCCGGTGTCGGCGTTGTCGGCGGTGTGGGCACCGTTGCCTCCTCGAGTTGCGGACGCCGTCGTGGCGTGTGTTCGAGGTGACTATCCGCATCGATATGACCCGGGTCACGGTTGTGTTCATTGTGTAGACGAGAACGTGCACCGTCCGGCCGCTCTGAGCCGCCACGGATGTGGTCCTATGAGGACGTGCCCAACCGACCGTGGAGCCTCGCCCGGCAGCTGCTCGTGTTGCAGGCCGTGCTGGTACTCGTCCTGGTCGGCGCCGGGGTTCTGCTCGCCTACCTCGACGCGGACAGGGCCACGCAGGACCGTGCGAGTCAGGAGGTCACAGCGGTCGCCGCGACCGTCGCCGACTCGCCGAGCGTGCGCGCCGCCGTAGCGACCGCTGACCCCAGCAGGGAACTCCAGCCGTTCGCTGAACGGGTGCGCGCCGACACCGGGGTCGACTTCATCACGATCATGGCGCCGGACGGAACCCGTTACAGCCATCCGAACCCGGACCGGATAGGACAGCGATTCATCGGCAACACCGGGGCAGCGCTGCGGGGCCGCATGCTGACCGAGACCTACACCGGCACGCTCGGCCCGTCGATCCGTGCGGTGGCACCGGTGTTCGACGCCGACCGCGACCAGGTGGTGGCGCTGGTCGCGGTCGGGATCACCGTCAGCGCGCTCTCAGCCGAACTCGCCGAGCGGCTGCCCCCGCTGCTGATCGTCGCGGGCGCGGTACTTCTCGTCGGACTGTTCGGCAGCTACCTGGTCAGTGCGCGCCTGCGCCGCCAGACTCGTGGGGTAGCTCCTGCCGAGCTGTCCGGGATGTTCGAGTACTACTCGGCGATTCTGCACTCGGTACGGGAAGGACTGGTGCTCATCGGCAGGGACGGGCGTGTGGTGCTGTGCAACGACGCCGCGCGCGAACTGCTCGACCTGCACGGCCCCGTACGCGATCTCCCCGCGGCGGAACTCGGACTGGCCCCAGAACTGGCCGGCGCGTTCACCTCGGCCGAGCCGAGGACGGACGAGATCCATGTGACCGGAACCCGTGTCCTCGTCGTCAACACCGCTCCGGTGCGTTCCGGCGACCGCGCCATGGGCACAGTGGTCACCTTGCGCGACCACACCGAACTGCAGAGCCTGACCGGTGAGCTGGACACCATGCGTGGGTTCGCCGAATCCCTGCGGTCGCAGGCCCACGAGGCAGCGAACCGGTTGCACGCCGTGGTGTCACTGGTCGAGATCGGACGCATCGACAGGGCGCTGGAGTTCGCCACCGCCGAACTGGCTTCGGCACAGCAGCTCACCGATCGCGTCATGGGTTCGGTGTCCGAGCCGGTGCTGGCCGCGCTGCTGCTGGGCAAGTCCGCCGAGGCGGACGAGCGCGGTGTCGACCTCGTGCTCACCGAGGACACCGCCACGCAGGACACCCGGGCAGGTGGTAGCGAACCGGACACCGGGATCGACCCGCGGGATCTGGTCACCATCCTCGGGAACCTGATCGACAACGCCCTCGATGCCGCGGTGCAGGGGGTGGCCGGGGCACCGAGCGGCCCACGGGTGACGGTGACCGTGCGCACCGAGCCGGACCAGATGTTCCTCCGGGTCGCCGACACCGGACCTGGCGTGGACGCCGAAGCGGCGAAGGAGATGTTCCGTAAGGGCTGGTCCACGAAACCCGCGGGCGGGCCGATGGGCCGTGGTCTCGGACTGGCGCTCGTGGGCCAGGCGGTCCGGCGCTATGGCGGCACAATCGATGTCGGCCAGGAGGATGGGGCCGTGTTCATCGTGCGGCTGCCCGTGGCGGCCCGGCGGAAGGACGACCGATGATCAGCGTGCTCGTCGTGGAGGACGATCCGGTGGCGGCCGAGGCGCACCGGCTCTACGTGGAGCGGATCGCCGGGTTCACCGTCGCCGGCGTCGTGCACGGCGGTGGTGAGGCGGTGCGATTCTGTGAGCGGCGCAGGGTGGACCTGGTCCTGCTCGACTTCTACCTGCCCGATACACACGGGCTCGCCGTCTGCCAGGCACTGCGCGCGGCAGGTGTCGCCGCCGACGTGATCGCGGTGACCTCGGCCCGCGACCTCGCGATGGTGCGCGCGGCGGTCTCCGCCGGCGTGGTGCAGTACCTGCTCAAGCCCTTCACGTTCGCCTCGCTACGGGAGAAGCTGGAGCGCTACGCCCGGTTTCGCGATCAGGTCTCGGGGCCGGGGGAGGTGACCGGGCAGGCGGATGTGGACGGTGTGTTCGCCGAGTTGCGGACCGCCGACCACCGCACGCTGCCCAAGGGGATGAGCGGGGAGACCCTCGACGCGGTGACCTCGGCGCTGCACGCGGCGGCCGAGGACGGGCTGTCGGCGGCGGCAGCGGCGGAGTCGGTGGGCGCGTCGCGGGTGACCGCCCGCAGATATCTGGAGTACCTCGCCGACAACGGGCTGGCGCAGCGCAGACCGCACTACGGCCAGGTGGGACGGCCGGAGGTGCGCTACGTCCCGGTGACCTGACGCCTCAGTGCTCGTCACAGATCCCGGGGCCGGCCAGGCACCCCGGGCCGGGTCTGCCAGGGATGCGGACCGTCGAGCGGGCGGTACTCGACGCCGAGTGCGTCCAGCCGGGGCAGGTGGTGCTCCCGCAATCGGTGCAGGAACTCCGCGGGGTCGCGTTCTCCGTGGCTCCACACCACCTCCGCGAACGCGGCGAGGCGGGGGAACGCGGCATACTCGACCCTCCGCAGGGTGTCCAGATGCTCTGTCCACACCTGTGCCTGCGCCCCGAGTACCCGCCCCCTGTCGGCCTCGGGCAGTTCAGCGGACACGGGTTCGTAGCGGTAGACGTCGGTGACCGTGCGCAGGTAGCCGACCGGAATCGGCTCGCCGGGGTGGTCGGACTGGCGGTGATCCAGGTACACCCACTGTTCGGGGCACATGACGACGTCGTGCCCGGCGCGGGCCGCGCGCACCCCGGCCTCCTCGCCGCGCCAGGACGCGACCACCGCGGGCTTGGCGTGAGTGCCGCCCGCGTCGAGGATCTCGTCCCAGCCCAGTGCCCTGCGTCCCCGGGCGTGCAGGTGGGCGGCCATCCGTTCGAGGAACCAGCCGTGCAGCTCGTGCGGACCCGCCAGGCCCAGCGCCTCCGCCCTCGCCCGGCTGCGGGGGTCGTTCTCCCACCGCACTGTGGGCACCTCGTCCCCGCCGATGCCGATCACCTCGGAGGGGAAGATGTCCAGCACCGTGTCGAACACCGACCTGAAGAAGTCCACTGTGGACTCTTCGGTGTTGAGAACGTCCGCGCACACGCCCCAGGACGTCCAGACGTCCAGCTGGTCCCCGGGACGCACACCGAGTTCGGGATAGGCGGCCAGCGCTGCCCGCACGTGGCCGGGTACGTCGATCTCGGGCACGACGGTGATTCCCCTGCGGCCCGCGTAGGCGACGATCTCGCGCAGGTCGTCCACCGTGTAGAAGCCACCGTGCGGTCTGCCGTCCCGCTCGGGCCCGTCGTGCCTGCCCACCATCGACGCGGTGCGCCATGCGCCGACGCTGGTGAGCCTGGGGTAGCCGGGGATCTCGATGCGCCAGCCCTGATCGTCGGTGAGATGCAGGTGCAGGACGTTCAGCTTGTGCACGGCCAGCAGGTCGAGGAAACGCAGGACCTCGTACTTCGGCCGGAAGTGCCGCGCGACGTCGAGCAGGCACCCCCGCCAGGCGAAGCGGGGCCGGTCCTCGATCACGCCACAGGGCACCTCGTACGTGCTCGGTCCGCCCGCTGCCCGGAACGCCGAGAGGCCGATGAGCTGCCGCAGAGTCTGCCGGGCGTACTCCACCCCACCGGTGTCGGCGGCGTGAGCTCGTACCCCGTCCGGGGTGATCTCCAGCCGGTAGCCCTCGGCGGACAGGCTCTCGTCGATCTCGACCGGCAGGGTGTCCGCCGAGTCCAGGGACAGGGCGAGTTCGCCGGAGTCTGGCCTGATCGACAGGGGGCGGGGGAGTAGCGACTCGAACGCCGGCATAGCCCCGCCCTCAGCCCTTCACCGCACCGGCGAGGCCGGACACGAGCTTGCGCTGCACGAGTACGAAGAAGATCAGCACCGGAATGGTCATCAGTGTCGATCCTGCCATGATCGCGCCCCAGTCGTTCTCCTCCGGCTTGAAGAACACCAGGATCGCCTGCGGCAGCGTCTGGTTCTCGGTCTTGGAGATGATGAACGTCTTGGCGAAGAGGAAGTCGTTCCACGCGTGGATGAAGGCCAGCACACTCACCGCGACGAGGCCGGGCAGTACCAGCGGGAACAGGATCTGCCAGGTGAACCGGACGCGGCTCGCGCCGTCCAGCTTGGCGGCCTCCTCCAGATCCACCGGGACGGCGGCCACGAACCCGCGCAGCATCCAGATCGCCAGCGGCAGGTTGAACGCCAGATGCACCAGCACGAGCGAGCCCAGTTCGTTCAGCCCGAACGCGGGTGCGACGTCGCCGACCGAGCGCATCAGGAAGAACAGCGGGATCGTCAGCGCCTCCACCGGCACCATCTGCGCCACCAGCAGCATGATGAGCAGAACGACGCGGCCACGGAACCGGAACCGCGTCAACGCCACCGCGGCGAGGAAGGACATCAGTAGCGACAGGCCCACCACGACGACGGCCACCAGCACGCTGTTGGCGAAGTAGCGGGCGAACCCGGCCGCTCCGAGTACCCGCTCGAAGTTCTCCAGCGTCGGCGCGCGGGTCCACGGCCGGGGGTTCGCCGACTGGATCTCTCCCGCGGGTTTGAGCGCGGAGAGCACCATCCAGTACAGCGGGAACGCGACCACACCCGCGATCACTACGGCCACGATCTCGGCGACGAGCCTGCCTGGCTTACGCACCCCGCGCCGTACTGCGTGTGTCTTCCGGGCCACCATCACAGCTCCACACTTCGTCGCTGGGAACGTACGTACAACGTCGTGATCGACAGCAGGATCAGGGTCATCACCACGCCGATCGCGGCCCCGAGGCCATATTCCGCACCGGCGAACGCCTCCTGGTAGGCGTAGACGTTGAGGACGAGGTTGCGTCCAGCGACGCCGCCTCCGTTGGTCATGACGTAGATCTGGGTGAACACCTTGAAGTCCCAGATGATCGACTGGATCGTGGCGATCATCAGCAGTGGCCGCAGAATCGGCAGGACGACCGAGGTCGCGATCCGCGTCCAGGAGGCCCCGTCCAGCGCGGCCGCCTCCAGGACCTCCTCGGGCACGCCCTGAATTCCGGCGTACATCGTCACCATCACGAACGGGAACGAGCACCAGATCACCTCCAGCGCGACGAGGCCGAAGGCGCTGTAGGTGCCGAAGGTCCAGGAGTGACCCGCCATTGCGTTCAGGCCCAGTCCGACCAGCACCTCGTTGACCAGCCCGAAGTCGGAGTCGAATAGGAACAGCCAGATGTAGGAGCCCGCCATCGCCGGGGTCGCCCATGCCCCCAGAGCGGCCAGGAAGAGCAGCATCCGAGGCACGGCCCGCACCCTGCTGGCGAGCACGGCCAGTGAGGTCCCCACCGCGAGACTGCCGAGTACGCAGACCGCGGCGAACCCGATGGTCTTGGCGAGCACCTCCCAGAACTGAACGGCGCTGAGCAGCTGGGCGTAGTTGTCGAAGCCGATGAACACCAGAGGTGCGTTGCCCGCGGCCTCGGCCTGGCCGTAGTCGTAGAACGAGATCAGGACGAGCTGGTAGAGCGGGTAGGCCAGCAGGCCAAGCAGCAGGATTCCGGCAGGGGCCAGGTACAGGGCGGCGGTGCGACCGTCCCGGACTCCGCGTCGCCGACGCCGCGCGGAGGCCGGGACGGCCGTGGGGGCCTGTCGCTGGGCGGGCCGGGTCGACTGCGTGGTCATCGGCACGCGGGATGGGCTGAGGTCATACCTGCCTCACCCGCCGAAGGCGCTGTTCATCTGCTCGGCCGCACCGGAGAGCGCCATCCGCACGTCCTGCTCCCCGGTCACCACCTGCTGGACGGCCGTCGGCAGGATCTGCTGCGCGTCGATCTGGGACCAGGCGGGGGTGGCCGGGACGAACTTCGTGCCTGCCTGCAGGGTGTCGATGAACGGGGTGAGGAACTCGTCCGAACCGGCCAGCTCCGACTGGGTTCCCGACAGTGTCGGCAGGTTGCCCATCGCATCGTACATTTTGGACTGATACTCGGGGCTGCCGAGCAGCTGGGTGAACTCCACGGCGAGGCCGCGGCGTTCACTGGCGTCGAAGACGCCGAGCAGGTTGCCACCGGCGAACGCGGGGGCGATGGAGCCCTTGTCGGTGCCGGGAAGCGGAACGACGCCGAAGGTGTCGCCGAGTCCCTCCTCGATGGCCTTGCGGTTGAAGTCGCCACCGATGGTCATCGCGGCCTTGCCTCCCGAGAAGGCCTGCACGCTCTGCGTTCCCGTCATGTCCGCGCACTGCTGCGGCGGGCAGATGTCGGCGCTGATCAGCTCGGTGTAGGCGGAGACGCCTCGCTGTGCCGCGTCCGAGCTGAGGGACGCGCGCCACTGGTCGCTCTCCTGGGTGGCGAGTTCGCCGCCGTGGGCCCAGAGGAACGGCAACATCGCGTACGTGTACTTCCCGCCGACGGAGATTCCGTAGAGTTCCGGCTTCTGCTTCCGGATCTCCCGTGCCGTGTCGGCCAGTTCGTCCATTGTGGCGGGAGGTCGCATGCCGAGCTCGTCGAAGACATCGGTGCGGTAGTAGAGCGCACGGACTCCGGTGAACCAGGGAAGGCCGTAGACCTTTCCGTCCACTTTGGTCGTTTCCAGCACGCTCGGTAGCAGGTCGGCGCCATGCTCCCAGGACTCGATATCCGAGGTGAGGTCGGCCATCGCCCCGGTCTCGACGTAGCTGGCGACGTCGGTGTTGCCGAACTCGGCGACGTCCGGTGCGTTGGACGGGTCGTTGAAGGCACCGGAGAACTTGTCCGCGCGGCCTTCGACCGCGACCCACTGGACGTCGACGTCCACGCCCTCGTGTGCCGCTTCGAACTCGGCGATCGCCTCGTTCACCACCGCTTCCTTCGGTGCGCGGTTCGCCTCGTCGAAGAGCCAGACCCGGAGGGTGCCGGTTCGCGCGTCCCCGCCCTCGCCGGCGGGTCCCGATTGCGCCGGGGCGCAGGCAACCGCGCCCACTGTCGCACACGTGGCGAACAACGCCGCGATCGTTCGAGTGATCTTCATCCGTCACCTCGTTGCACTGTTTGCAATCTACGTTTCATCATTAGCAACAGATCGTAGAACCGCCCCAAACCCCAAAACAAGGGGTCTAGACCAATTAAGAAGGGGCGTCTGCAAGTACCACCAAGCAAGATCGAAAAGGCAGTTTTCTACCGCCGACCGAACCGCAGTTGGTAGTAGAAAAAGGAGATGATGATCTTGCTTGGGTGTACTTGCAGGCGTACCAACTCAGGCGAAGGTGACTATCGCTGCTGACGGGACACTCACCGAGCCCGCGACTGAGCCCGGTAGACCGGTGTGGGGATCGCGGGGCAGCCAGGTGACCGTGCCCGAACGCTGGTTCGCCACGTAGATCCACCGTTGCGAAGGATCCAGCGTGAAATGCCGGGGCCAGACGCCGCCGGTGCTGACGTTGCCGATCCGCTGCAGGGCGTCACCAGTTCTCCCAGCGGCGAATGTCGCGATGGTGTCCTCGCCCCGGTTGCTCGCGTAGACGAATCGGCCGTCCCCGGACACGGCGATCTCGGCCGGATACTGTGGCTGTTGCGCATCGTCGTCCACCGTGGGCACCGGCTCGCCGAGGGTGAGCTCGCCGCTGCCCGGGTTCCAGGCCGCGATCGTGATCTCCGGCCGCAGTTCCCCGAGGATGTAGGCGAATCGGCCGCCGGGATGGAACGCGAGATGCCGCGGCCCCGCACCCGAGGGCAGGCGCACCTGCCGGTGCGGTGCGAGTGTCCCTGCCCTGCGGTCGAGGTGGTACACGTACACCGAGTCCGCGCCGAGATCGACGGCGAGTACCCAACGGCCGGTCGGGTCGGTGAGCACCTGGTGCGCGTGCGGCTCGCGCTCGTCGCCGGTGTGCTGGACCAGATCCGTCGACTCGCCAAGGGTGCCGTCGCGCAGGATCGGGTGCACCACAACGGTTCCGTCGGTGTAGTTGGCGGTCAGCAGGTGCCGCCCGCCCGGGTGCACGCTGAGGTGCGTAGGACCCGCGCCGCGGGTGGAGCGGGTGCCGAGCACCCGTGGTCGCCGAGGATCGCAGACGTCCACCGCGGTGACCGTGCCGTCCGGCACGAGTTCGTTCGTCACGTACATCCGCCGCCGATCCCGGGAGAACGCGAGGAACGAGGCATCGGGAACGCCGGCGACCGTGGACACGACGTCGAGGGCTGCTCTCGATCTGGCGGCCACCTGCAGTCCCTGCCCAGGAGGTGAGCCCCAGGTCGAGTAGCTGCCGAGAAACGCCGTCGCGCCTCCTCCCGTGGTTTCCGCTGCTCGCGGTGCGGCGAACGCGGCCGGTGCGGTGAGAACGGTGCCCAGCCCGGCGGTTCCGGCCGCCCCGAGGAATCTCCGACGATCCATTCCGGTCATGACCCCTACTTTCGTTGTGTACCCAGTGGTATCCGCATTCGCGGAGGTCCAGACGAAGGCCATCAGTGCCGTTGCGAGGCCGAAGCCGGTCAGCGAGAGCACGGTCCGCGTACGCGGGGTGTCGGCGACCGAGATCCCGAAGTAGCGCGAGACGATCCAGAACACGCCGTCGCAGACGTGCGAAGCGATGAGCGACCCGGCCGAGGCCGCGACGGTCAGCGGCGCGAGCTGTGGCCGGGTGTAGCCGAACCGCGCGAGCACCGTTGCGGTGCGCATGCCACGACTGCCGCGGCCACCCGGGCGCCGAGCTCACCGTCCACTCCGGATTCCGCGCAGTGCGTGTCCTGCGAGGGCTCCGGTGGGCCTGCCGTCGTCGATCGCGGTGACACCGTTGACCCAGACGTGCGAGATGCCCACCGGTTGTCGCCGGGGCTCGGCGAAGGTCGCCGTATCGGCCACTGTATCCGGATCGAACAGCACGAGATCGGCGGCATGACCGGGCCGCACCAGACCACGGTCGGCAAATCCCAGCCGCCGAGCGGCCCTGCCGGTGAGATGGGCGACGCATTCTGCCAGGTCCAGCACGTCCAGGCCGCGCACATAGTGGCCGAGGTACCGGGGGAACGTGCCCCACGCGCGCGGATGCGGACGCGCGCCGACAAGCAGCCCGTCGCTTCCGCCGGTATGCGCCGGATGGCGCATGATCGTGCGTACGTTCTCCTCGTCGCCGACGTGCATCAGGCAGGAGGTCCCGAGCCGCTCGCTGAGCAGGACATCGAAGTACAGCGCGGCGGGGGCGACTCCCTTGGCATGTGCGGACTCCGCGACGCTGTGCCCGACCAGATCTGCGTTCTCCGGACGGCGCACCGCGTTGATCTCGATTCCGGCCCAGTCGACCGGCACGCCGTGTGCGCCGTCGGACCCGGTCTCCTCGATCGCCACCCTGATTCGCTCGCGTGTGTCTGGATCGGACAGACGTCGCAGTGTCGCTTCCAGTCCACCCTCGGCCGCCCAGCTCGGGAGCAGGGCGGAGAGGTAGGTCGCGCCTGCGAGGTATGGATAGGTGTCGAGGGAGATGTCGCAACCGTCCGCGATGGCCGCGTCCAGCAGGTCGAGCAGTTCCGGTGCCCTGCCCCGGTTGACCGGGAAGTTCATCGTGGCGTGCGCGAGATGTAGCGGGCAGTCCGCGCGACGGCTGATGGTCACCATCTCGGCGAAGGCCGCCAGCGCATCCGCCCCGTAACTGCGGTGGTGCGGGCAGAAGTACCCGCCCCGCGCGCCGACCACCTCACACAGGGCCACCAGTTCGTCGGTGCCCGCGTACATCCCTGGGGTGTAGGTGAGCCCGGCAGACATGCCGACGGCGCCCTCGTCCAGCCCGCAGGCCACGAGTTCGCGCATGCGATCCAGTTCGGCCGCGGTCGCGGGACGGTCCGCGAAGCCGACGGCCAGCATCCGCACCGAGCCCTGGGGCACCAGGTAGGCGGCGTTGACCGCGATGCCTTGGTCGAGCCGGTCGAGGTACTCGCCGACCGAGCGCCAGTTCCAGTCGAAGCCTGGCGGATCGTCGTTCCAGCCGGCCAGTTGTGCGCGCAGCGCCTCGAGTGTGCTGTCGTCCACAGGTGCGTACGACAGTCCGTCCTGCCCGAGTACCTCGGTGGTCACCCCTTGGCCGAGCTTGACCAGGTGGTCCGGCGCGGCCAGCAACTGCAGATCGGAGTGAGAGTGCATGTCGATGAATCCGGGGGCCAGTACGAGCCCGGTCGCGTCGACCGTCCTGCGCCCGGTGAGTGTTCCCGCGTGCGCGACCTCGGCGATCCGGCCATCGGAGACGCCGACATCTCCGGGGTAGAGCGGCCGACCGGTGCCGTCGGCGATCCGCGCGCCACGTACGACGAGATCCATGTCGCTCCTCGGGACAGGGGACGGGGAGGCAGGGCAATCGGCGGCGGGTCAGAAGTAGGTGCGGACGAAGTCGACGACCGTCTCTCCGTCGCGGTCCACGACCGGCAGCAGGGGCCATTTGTCGAAGACCGTGCAGGGATGGGAAAGGCCCAGCCCGATCCAGTCGCCGACTTCCACGGGCGATTCATCCGGTAGCCGGAGGAAGGCGTGCTGGTCGTTGAGCGCGGTGACCTCATGCCCGTCGAGCCGGGCGGGAAGACGGCCCGGTGCGCGGTGCCACTGCGGTTCGGGCAGTCCCTGATCGAAGGACGCGTCCCGCCTGCCGAGGGTGAGCAGCGCGAGGTGCGGCTCGGGTTTGGAGGTCACCTGTGCCCACGCGCGCAACGCCGACCGCAACGATTCCCCTGCTGAGCGGGGCGACGTGCCGAGCGGGGAGATTCCGCGGTAGAAGCCGTCGTCGTGAGTGAGGTAGGCACCGCTGCGCAGAATGGGCAGCACGTCCAGGTCCTCGGGCCATCCGGTCGTGATGCCCTCGGCGACCCGGTCGAAGAAGGCGCTGCCGCCCGCCGTGACGACGGTCGGGCGCGACCGGTCCAGCAGGTCCTGTTCGGACAGTGCGAGAACCAGTGAGCGGAGATCGTCAAGATAGGAGTCGATACGGGCGAGGGATTCGGGGGTGGCGTCGTGGGCGAGCACACCCTCATAACCGCCGGCGCCGGTAAGCCGTAGTGCGGGGCTGTCGCGTACGGCGGCTGCCACGGCGAGCGCGCTGTCGCGATCACGGACACCGGTTCTTCCACCGGCCGCCCCCAGTTCCAGTAGCACGTCGACCGGCCTGCTCGCCCCGGCAGCGGACAGCGCCTCGGTCATCAGTGTGACTCCGCGAACCGAGTCCACCCAGCAGGCGAAGGTGAACTCCGGATCCCCGTCCAGCTCGCCGGCCAGCCAGCGCAGTGCCGACGCGTCGATCAGCTGGTTCGCGAGCAGGATCCGCGACACCCCGAACGCGCGGTAGACGCGGAGCTGACCGGCGTTGGCGGCGGTGATGCCCCACGCGCCATGTTCGAGTTGGCGTTCGAACAGCTGCGGGGCCATCGTGGTCTTCCCGTGCGGCGCCAGGGCGACCCCGTGCCTGGCGCACCACGCCGCCATCGTGGCGAGATTGTGCTCGAGTGCCGCTGATTCTAGGACCACGAACGGGCCGAGGAAGCCGTCGTCGAAAAGTCGGGGCCGGATGGCGGTCGCCTCTTCGATCGTTCTGCCGCACAGTTCGGTGGGCACCGACTTGAACCGCCAGTCGAGCGTCTCGGTCCGAATGCGTGCGACAGCTGTGGAGTCGAGGCTGCCTGCCTTCGGTGGATGGTTGCTCATCGGAGTTCCTCGGAATCCTGAAGGGCGTCACGTTGCATGGGATGCAACGGCTGTTGCGTGCAATGCATCACAAAGGTGTAGCATCGCCGATGCGGCTGGTCAACGCTGCCGAACACCGATGACGAATCTGGAGGGTGTCAGTGGCTGGCGGTGCTCCTGCTCCCGAGGTGCTGTGCCTTGGGGAGTCCATGGCGGTGTTCGTGCCGTTGGAATCGGGTCCCGCGCACACCGTGCGGACCTGGAACCGGACCATCGGTGGCGCGGAGTCCAATGTGGCCTGTCATCTTGCCGCGCTCGGTACATCCAGTGCCTGGGTGAGCGCCGTCGGGGCCGATCCGTTCGGCCGTGCGCTGGTCGAGGAGATCGCCGCCTCTGGCGTCGACGTCACAGCGACCTATGTGGACCCCGAAAGGCCTACCGGCGTGTACTTCAAAGAGCCGGGCGCGCGCGGTGGCCCTGTGCGGTACTACCGGGCGGGATCGGCGGCGTCAGGCATGGGGCCCGGCCTGCTGGCCGAACTGGATCTGGGAGGTGTACGGCTGATTCACCTCAGCGGCATCACGCCCGCGCTCTCGCCGAGCTGCGCCGAGCTGGTGCGGGCGGTGCTGACCGCTCCCCGTGAGGGCAGATTGGTTTCCTTCGACGTCAACTGGCGTCCCGCGTTGTGGCCCGGCGGGGACGGTGCCCTGCTCGCCGAGCCCGCGAACCTCGCCGACATCGTGCTGGTTGGTGACGACGAGGCCGAGGTGGTGTGGGGAACGGGTGACGCACATGCGTTGCGGGCCCTGGTCCCGCAGCCGGCCACGCTGGTGGTCAAACACGGCGAACGCGGGGCGACGCTGCTCGAACGGGACCGGGACGCGGTGTTCGAGCCCGCGCTACGAGTGCGGGTCGTGGAGCCGGTGGGGGCGGGAGACGCCTTCGCGGCGGGGTTTCTCGCGGCGACCCTGCGTGGAACCGCGCCACGACTGCGGCTGCGGCAGGGGCACCTGCAGGCGGCGTCGACACTGCTGACCCAGGATGATGTGGGCCTGCCATTGCCGCCCGGCGTTGTCGGCGAGCTGCTGGAGGCCGACGAGAGCGTATGGGCGGCGGCCGAACTGACCGCCCGTGCCGTCCAGCGGAGGAACCGCCTTGGCGAAAGCGCCATGCGGAGCGTGGCCAGGGAGGACGCATGAGGTACCGGCACCGTGACCATGCCGGGTGTGGTTGTGAGCGATGTGGAGCCCGCCGGCGTTTGAGGCGGGTGGCATGAGCCAGAGTCTGGATCGGGCGTTGAGTCTGCTGGGTGGTCTCGCGAGGGACGCGCGCACACTCGACGAGCTGGCCGAGGAGGTCGGCGTCCACAAGTCGACCGTGTTGCGGTTGCTGCGCACGCTGGAGGCGCACCATTTCGTCCATCGGGAGGGGCCGCGCCACTACCGGCTGGGCAGCGCGCTGTTCGATCTCGCCAACCAGGCACTCGAGCAGCGCGACGTACGACGCAGCGCCGAACCCGCGCTGGCCGAACTCAACGAGCGCACCGGCCACACCGTGCACCTGGCCAGTTACGAGGACGGCGAGGTCGTCTACATCGACAAGTTCGAGGGCAGGCACTCGGTCCGGATGTACTCCAGGGTCGGTAAGCGAGCCGCGCTGCACTGTACGGCGGTGGGCAAGGTGCTGGTCGCCGCGTTGCCCGAGCAGCGAAGGGGCGACGTCGCAGCCGGGATCGACTATCCACGGATGACGGCGAACACCATCGGCAGCGCGCAGGAGTACCTCACCGAACTCGCCGTCGTGGCCGAGCGGGGGTACGCGGTGGACAACGCCGAGCACGAGGACTTCATCCACTGCGTCGCCGCGCCGATCCGAGGGCAGGGCGGAACAACGCTGGCGGCGGTCTCGCTGTCGGTCCCTCGGGTACTGCTCGACTACGAGGGCCTGATGGCACTGGTGCCCGAGCTTCTCGCCGCCGCCGAATCGGCCTCGCTCCTCAGTGGATGGAGCAAGGGGCAGTGAGCAACGACAGGAAAGGGAACTTGATGACGAAGGTCACGATCAGTACGGAGAACGCGCCCGCGCCGGTGGCCGCCTACGCACAGGCGGCACGCAAGGGCAACATTCTGCAGGTCGCCGGGCAGGTGAGCATCGATCCGAAGACAGGTGAGGTCGTGGGCACGACCGTGGCCGAGCAGGCGCGGCAGACGGTCCGCAACCTCGAGGCCGTGCTCGACGGGGCAGGCGCGAGCCTCGACGACGTCGTGATGATGCGCGTCTACCTGACCGACACCGCGCACTTCGCCGAGTTCAACGAGACCTACAACGCGCTCGTCCGCGAGCCGTTCGCGGCACGGACCACCGTGTACGTGGGCCTGCCCGCCGGGCTGCTGGTCGAGATCGACGCCCTCGCCGTGCTGGATTCCTGAGCGCGTTTGGGCACTGAGCCCGTTGACGGGCTCGCGCCGCCGTGTCAACGTCGGTTGATTCCTCAACGGATGCAAGGTGGAGGCGGGACTTGACGGAGTACCTGAACGAGACGGTCTTCACCTGGGGCGGCGTGCCGCTGAAGTTCGGCGCGGGAGCCGTCGACGAGATCGGCCACGATCTGGCTCAGCAGGGTGCGGCGCGAGTGTTGATCGTGACCGACCCCGGCCTCGTGGCCACCGGCATCCCGCAGCGGATCGCGGACGCGGCCAAGGTGGCCGGACTGACGGTCGAGATCTACGACGGGGTGCATGTCGAGCCGACCGACACCAGCCTGGCCGCGGCCGTGGAGTTCGCCCGCGGCTCGCAGTGGGACGGATTCATCGCGGTCGGCGGCGGTTCCGCGATCGACACCGCCAAGGCCGTCAACCTGCTCACCACCTATCCCGGTGAACTGAACGACTATCTGAACAAGCCGATCGGCGAGGGCAAGGCGCCGCCCGGTCCGCTCAAGCCGCTGGTCGCGGTGCCGACCACCGCGGGAACCGGGGCGGAGAGCACCCCGGTGTGTGTTCTCGACCTGCTGGACCTGAAGGTCAAGACCGGGATCAGTCACCCAAGGCTGCGGCCGACTCTCGCGGTGGTCGACCCGCTGCTCACGCTGACCCTCCCCGCCGCGGTGACCGCCGCGAGCGGGATGGACGTCCTCTGTCACGCCCTCGAGTCGTACACGGCAAAGCCGTACCACGCGTTCGCTCGGCACACCCCGGAGACGAGGGTGGCCTACTGCGGGTCGAACCCGATCTCCGACGTGTGGGCCGAGCAGTCGATGCGCCTGCTCGGGCGATCGTTTCGCGCGGCCGTGCTGACCGGAGGAAACCTGGAGGCGCGGACCGAGATGATGCTCGCCGCGACCTTCGCGGGTATGGGCTTCGGCAACGCTGGCGTGCACATTCCGCATGCCTGTGGCTACCCGATCGCCGGGATGGTCCGGGACTACGAACCGGAGGGCTACCCGCCAGGGCCTCTGGTGCCGCACGGCCAGTCGGTGTCGCTGACCGCACCCGCCGCCTTCCGCTTCACCTTTCCCACGGATCCCGCGCGGCACCTGCGGGCAGCGGAGCTGCTCGCGCCGGACGCACCCCGCCAGGACGATCCTCGTGATCAGTTGCCCGCGGTGCTGGCGTCGTTGATGCGTGACATCGGCATCCCCAGCGGGCTGGCGGAGGTCGGCTACGACAAGGCCGACGTCGACGGCCTCGTGGCCGGCGCGATGAAGCAGCAGCGGCTGCTCGGCGTCTGCCCGCGTCCGGTCACCGACCAGGACCTGTCGTCCATCTTCCGCACGTCAATGACCAACTGGTGACCCAAACCGCACTTTCCCGGAAAAGCGCGGAAGGGTCAGGCCCCTGACCAGGCAGTTGGGTGCCCCGGCCTCGCACTTTCCCGGGAAAGCGCGCATGGGTCAGGCCCTTGACCTGGGTGTTGGGTGTTGCGGTCTCGCGCTTTCCCGGGAAAGTGCGGTGGGGGTAGGGCCGCTGACCAGGGTGTTGGGTGTTCTGGTTTCGCGCTTTCCCGGGAAAGTGCGAGCGTTGGTGGCAGGGTCAGACGGGGCCGGTGTACTTCTCGCCGGGGCCCTGACCAGGGGCGTCAGGTACGGCGGAGGCTTCCCGGAACGCCTGCTGCAGGGACTTGAGTCCGTCGCGCAGGGGGGCGGCGTGCATGCCGAGGTACTGGACGGAGGATGTGACCAGCCCGGCGAGCGCGGTGATCAGGCGCCGTGCCTCGTCCAGGTCGCGGTGCGGACTGTTGTCGGGGTCGTCGTCGGACAGCCCGAGCCGCTCGGCGGCGGCCGACATCAGCATCACGGCAGCCCTGCTGATCACCTCGACGCTGGGAATGTCCTCGAGGCCCCTGTCGTCCGGCGAACGCCCGGCTTGCGCCGCCCCCGCATCAGGCGACTCATGGACGTGCGGACGGGAATAAATGTCCTCATTGTCAGCGCTGTTTACCACGTCTGGTACCCTTCCACGTGCGACCAGCCCCCGAGCGATCGGGGGCCGCAAGTGGAGCCCCGCTCCCACCCGCGTCGCCGCTGTTCTCCAGGCGGCCGGGTCCGGTCACGCGAAGAGTGATCGCCGGATTTCCGGTGGTGGCCTTCGCGTCTCGCCCGATCTTTTGATCGGGCGTCGATCGGAATGCGGGCCCCGCGCACCATACGGTGACGGGGCCTGAGGTATGTGGGCACCAGGTCGAGAACGATAGTAACTATTCTTCGGACCAAGGAGGCCCCATCAGCTCCGAGACACGCATCAACGACCGCATCCGGGTGCCGGAGGTCCGGCTTGTCGGACCCAATGGTGAACAGGTCGGCATCGTCCGGATCGAGGATGCGCTGCGGCTCGCTCAGGAGTCGGATCTCGACCTCGTCGAGGTCGCTCCGCAGGCGCGACCGCCGGTGTGCAAGCTCATGGACTTCGGCAAGTTCAAGTACGAGAGCGCGCAGAAGGCCCGCGAGTCACGCCGTAACCAGCAGCTGACGGTCATCAAAGAGCAGAAGCTGCGGCCCAAGATCGACCAGCACGACTACGAGACGAAGAAGGGCCACGTGTCCCGCTTCCTCGCGGCCGGCAACAAGGTCAAGGTGACCATCATGTTCCGTGGCCGGGAGCAGTCCAGGCCGGAGCTCGGTTTCCGCCTGCTGCAGAAGCTCGCCGACGACGTCGAAGAGCTGGGCTTTGTGGAGTCCAACCCGAAGCAGGACGGCCGGAACATGATCATGGTCTTGGCGCCGTACAAGAACGTGAAGGCCAAGCCGAAGGCGGCGCGGGAATCCGAGACAGCGGAATCCTGACCGGCCGAGGCGGGCCAGCACAGTCAGCAGCACACCGGATTCCGGTGTGCTGCCGCATGAGAAACGCAGAGGACTACTAATGCCCAAGATGAAGACCCACAGCGGGACCGCCAAGCGCGTCCGGATCACCGGTAGTGGCAAGCTCCGCCGTCAGAAGGCCGGTCGTCGCCACCTGATGGAGAAGAAGTCCAGCAAGCTCGCCCGCCGGCTGGAGGGCACCACCGAGGTCGCCGCTCAGGACGTGCCTCGGTTGAAGCGCCTTCTCGGCCGCTGACCACTCCAGGACTTGCTCTAAACCAACCCGGGGCGCTCGATCGCGCCCCCTGATCGACAGGATGGACCCGTGGCACGCGTCAAGCGGGCGGTGAACGCCCAGAAGAAGCGTCGCGCAACTCTCGAACTGGCCAGCGGATACCGCGGTCAGCGTTCGCGGTTGTACCGCAAGGCCAAGGAGCAGACGCTCCACTCACTCAACTACGCCTACCGGGACCGTCGTGCCCGCAAGGGTGACTTCCGCCAGCTGTGGATCACCCGCATCAACGCGGCGGCCCGGCAGAACGGCGTGACCTACAACCGGTTCATTCAGGGCCTGCGCGCCGCTGGTGTCGAGGTCGACCGCAAGATCCTCGCGGACCTCGCGGTGAACGACGCCGCCGCCTTCACGGCGTTGGCCGAGCTCGCCAAGCAGCACGTGCCCGCGCAGAAGACAGCCTGAACTTCGCGGTGAACCAGCAGCCCGGGGTGTTCTCACACAAGACGCCCCGGGTTGTTGCTGCCCGGAAACTCACCACCCGGTCCGGCCGTGAGGCGGCGGAACGCTTTCTCGCCGAGGGGGCGCAGGCGGTCCGTGAGGCGCTGAGTCACGGCATCGTGCACGAGGTGTTCGTGACGGAGGCCGCCGCGGAGCGCAACGCCGAGGTGCTGGCGCTGGCTGACGGCCGCGTGCGGGTGTCGATGATCGACCGGCGGGCCGCTGAGCTGCTGTCGGAGACGGTGACCCCGCAGGGGCTCGTCGCCGTCTGCGACACCGTGGACGTCCCGCTGGAACAGGCGCTGGCGGGAACCCCCGCGCTGGTGGCCGTGCTCGTCGGTGTGGCCGATCCAGGTAACGCGGGCACCGTGATCCGAGTGGCCGACGCCGCCGGTGCGGACGCCGTCGTCCTTGCGGGAGACGCAGTGGACGTGCACAACGGCAAGTGCGTACGCGCCTCCACCGGCAGTGTGTTCCACCTTCCGGTGGCCCGCAGCCGGGACGTGAGTGCGGTGCTGGCGGCCTGTGGTCGTGCCGGGCTGCGAACGGTGGCCGCCGACGGCAGTGCGGACGTCAGCCTGGAAGCAGCCGAAGGGCTCACCGAACCGACCGCGTGGCTGCTGGGCAACGAGGCGCACGGGCTGCCCTCGGAGGTGCTCGATTCGGCAGACCGGACGCTGCGAGTGCCGTTGTACGGCCGCGCGGAAAGTCTCAACCTCGCCACGGCGGCCGCTGTGTGTCTCTACGCCAGCGCGATGGCCCGCCGCTGTCCCACCACCGGGTGAGCGGGGGCCGGGAGCGCTCAGGCAGCCGAGGGCTCCGGCCGTGTCCCGATCCCGATCACTTAGAATCGCAGGGTAATCGCTCCGTGCGTGCACACCTGTCTGTCCCGCAGCCGTGCACGCGAGCCCCTGTCACAGCGGACGCCGAGGAGTTATGTCCGGAGTCAACGACAAACAAGAGCCGAGTTCGGCCGACGTTCTCGCGCCGGAAACCCTGCAGGCGGCCGTCAAGTCGGCTACCGAGGAGTTCGCCTCGGCGCCGGACCTGGACGCACTCGCCGCGATCAAACCAGCCCATCTCGGCGACAACTCCCCGCTGCTGCTGGCACGCAGGGAGATCGGCGGGCTGCCCAAGTCCGAGAAGGCCGAGGCGGGAAAGCGCGTCAACGAGGCGCGGCAGGCGATCCAGTCCGCGTTCGACGAGCGCCGCGTCGTACTGCAGGCCGAGCGGGACGAGCACGTACTGCGCGAAGAGGCCGTCGACGTCACGTTGCCGTGGGACCGCGTTCCCCGAGGGGCTCGCCACCCCATCACCACCATCTCCGAGCGGGTCGCCGATGCCTTCGTGGCGATGGGATACGAGGTCGCCGAAGGGCCCGAGGTCGAGGCTGAGTGGTTCAACTTCGACGCGCTGAACTTCGGCAAGGACCATCCCGCCCGGCAGATGCAGGACACCTTCTACGTCGCGCCCGAGGATTCCGGACTTGTGTTGCGGACGCACACCTCTCCGGTGCAGGCGCGGACGTTGCTCGAGCGCGAGCTTCCGGTCTATGTCGTCGTGCCGGGCCGTACCTTCCGTACCGACGAGCTGGACTCGACCCACACCCCGGTGTTCCACCAGGTCGAGGGGCTCGCGGTGGACAAGGGCCTGACCATGGCGCACCTGAAGGGCACGCTGGACACCTTCGCCAAGGCGATGTTCGGCGAGGGCTCCGGTACCCGCTTCCGGCCGCACTTCTTCCCATTCACCGAGCCCTCCGCTGAGGTCGACGTGTGGTTCCCGGAGAAGAAGGGCGGACCCGGCTGGGTCGAGTGGGGTGGTTGCGGGATGGTGAACCCCAACGTCCTGCGGGCCTGCGGTGTCGATCCGGCCGTCTACTCGGGATTCGCGTTCGGCATGGGCCTCGAGCGCACGCTGCAGTTCCGCAACGGCATCCCCGACATGCGCGACATGGTGGAGGGCGACATCCGTTTCACCCTCCCCTTCGGAACGGAGGCCTGAGTGAGCGACCATTGCGAAGCTGCTTGGTCAGGCCGACCGGGTGCGGGTGTCCCGCAGATTACGGAGGCCTGAGTGAGCGATCATTGCGAAGCTGCTTGGTCAGGCCGACCGGGTGCGGGTGTCCCGCAGATTACGGAGGCCTGAGTGAGCGACCATTGCGAAGCTGCTCGGTCAGGCCGACCGGGTGCGGGTGTCCCGCGAAATAAGGAGGCGTAGTGCGAGTCCCCGCCAGCTGGCTGACCGAGCATCTCGGTCTGAGCGAACCGGTGGCGCCCCAGCAGTTGGCCGATGCCTTCGTGCGCATCGGCATCGAGGTCGACGGCGTCCATCCGCTCGGTGAGGTCACCGGACCGCTGGTGGTCGGCAGGGTCGTCGAGATCGAGGAGCTGACCGAGTTCAAGAAGCCGATCCGGTACTGCCGGGTCGAGGTCGGAGATGTGCCGGAGTCGGACGAACCCGGCGAGGCAGGCGAGGCCGCCGAGCCCGCCGTGTCGGTGGACGATCCGGCCGACTCGGACGGTGACGAGGATGTGACGGCACCGGGCCCGCCCACCCAGGGCATTGTCTGTGGTGCCAGCAACTTCACCGAGGGCGACCTCGTCGTCGTCGCGCTGCCCGGAGCCGTGCTGCCCGGTGGATTCGCGATCGCCGCGCGCAAGACCTACGGCCGGATCAGTGAAGGAATGATCTGCTCGGCGAAGGAGCTCGGGCTCGGTGAGGACCACGCGGGCATCCTCGTGCTGCCGACCGGCGCCGCGAGCCCTGGTGACGACGGCCGCGAGGTGCTCGGGCTCGACGACACCGTGCTCGAGCTGGTGCCGACGCCGGACCGCGGTTACGCGCTGTCCATCCGCGGCTTGGCCAGGGAACTGGCGTGTGCGCTGGACGTGCCGTTCGGCGACCCCGCCGACGGCAAGGCCATCGAGATCCCGGAGGCCGAGGGCGACGCGTGGCCGGTCCGGATCGAGGACCCTTCCGGATGCAGCCGGTTCGTGGTGCGGCGGGTCACCGGCCTGGACGCCGGTGCGCCGACGCCGTGGTGGATGCAGCGGCGGCTGTTGCTCGCCGGTATCCGGTCGATCTCCCTCGCGGTGGACGTCACCAACTACGTGATGCTCGAGCTTGGGCACCCGCTGCACGCATGGGACACCGGTTCGGTGCGGGGTGACCTGGTCGTGCGCAGGGCCAAGCCCGGCGAGAAACTGACCACTCTGGACGATGTCGTGCGGGAGCTCGACCCGGACGACGTGGTCATCGCCGACGACAGTGGGGTCGCCTCGCTGGCCGGCACCATGGGCGGTGCGGGAACCGAGATCTCCACCGAGAGCACCGACGTGCTGCTCGAGGCGGCGCATTGGGATCCATCATCGATCAGCAGGACCGCTCGCAGGCACCGGTTGTTCTCCGAGGCGGCGAAACGGTTCGAGCGGTTCACCGATCCGCAGCTGTGCGCCTCGGCGGTAGAGCTTGCCGCGCGCCTGCTGCGTCAGTACGGCGACGGCAGCATCCAGCCGGGCCGCACGGATGTGGGTGAGGTTCAGGCGCAGCCCGCGGTCACGATGCCGATCAGCCTGCCGGACCAGGTGGCAGGGGTGCGCTACGAGCGCGGGGTGACCGCGCGCAGGCTGAGCCAGATCGGCTGCAAGATCACCGTGGGCACCGGCGACGACGGCACCGCGCTGGTCACCGCCGTGCCACCGAGCTGGCGCGACGACCTGGTCCAGCAGGCGGACCTGGTGGAGGAGGTGCTGCGGCTCGAGGGTTACGACAGCATCCCCTCGATCGTGCCCTCCGCGCCCGCTGGTCGCGGCCTCACCGAGAAGCAGCGCAGGCGCAGGACGGTCTCCAGGGCGCTCGCCGAGTCCGGCTACGTGGAAGTACTGCCCTTCCCGTTCGTGACGCCGTCCACATGGGACGCCTTCGGCCTGCCGGAGGACGACGTCCGGCGGCGCGGGCTGACGTTGCTGAACCCGCTCGAGTCGGACAGGAATCAACTAGCCACCTCGCTGTTGCCGGGGTTGCTGGAGTCGTTGCAGCGCAACGCTTCTCGCGGTTTCCGTGATCTCGCGCTCTTTCACATGGGCCAGGTCGTGCTGCCGGGCGCGAAGCGCGTTCCGGTGCCCGATCTCGGGGTGGACCGGCGGCCGACCGAGGACGAACTCGCCGCACTGGAGGCCTCGGTTCCGGCGCAGCCGTTGCATGTGGCGGCCGTGCTGACCGGCCAGCGGTCGAGGTCCGGCTGGTGGGGTCCCGGCGAGCAGGCCGGCTGGGCGGACGCTGTTCAGGCCGCCCGGATGGTCGGTGAGGCGGCAGGTGTTCCGCTTCGAGTGCGGGCGGGGGACCTGCTTCCGTGGCATCCCGGACGTTGCGCCGAACTGCTGGTCGGCGACTGGCCGGTGGGGCACGCGGGGGAGTTGCACCCGAAGGTCGTCGAAGCGCTCGGGCTGCCCGCCAGGACCGTGGCCATGGAGCTCGATCTCGACGCCATCCCGCTGCCGGAGGACCGCCCGGCACCGTCGATCTCGACCTACCCTCCGGTGTTGCTCGACGTCGCTCTCGTCGTCGAAGCCGGCGTGCCCTCGGCCGAGCTGGCCGCGGCGCTGCGGCGCGGGGCGGGTGAACTGATCGAGGACGTCACACTGTTCGACGACTATAGCGGCGACCAGGTGGGCGAGGGCAAGCGTTCGCTTGCGTACAAGCTGCGCTTCCGGGCTCCGGAGCGGACGCTGACCGTCGAGGAGGCCACCGAAGCCCGCGACGCCGCGGTGGCCGCGGCGGCGGAACGATTCGGAGCCGAATTGCGGAGCTGACCGGCCGACGTGGCAGCGATCAGCGCCCCCGGATGACGAGAGTCACCCGGGGGCGCTCTGCTTTCCATTTGATTAAGCTTGCGTACGGATGCATAATCATTCGCATGACGGTATCGGTAGCCGTGTCCGGCGCGAGCGGATACGCGGGTGGTGAACTGCTGCGGTTGCTGCTGACCCACCCCGAGGTGGAGATCGGCGCACTGACCGCGGCGAGTAGTGCGGGCAGCCGGCTGGGGGAGCACCAGCCGCAGCTTGTTCCGCTGGCCGATCGCGTACTGCTCGACACCAACGCGCAGACCCTGGCCGGTCACGACGTGGTCTTCCTGGCCTTGCCACATGGGCACTCCGCGGAGATCGCCGCACAGCTCGGCCCGGACGTGCTCGTCGTCGACCTCGGAGCGGACCATCGGCTGACCGGGTCCGCCGACTGGGCTCGCTGGTACGGCGGCGAACACGCGGGTTCCTGGCCGTATGGGCTGCCCGAACTGCCGGGGGCGCGTGAGCGGTTGCGCGGGGCCAACCGGATCGCGGTGCCCGGCTGTTTCCCCACCGGCGGCACCCTCGCACTGGCACCCGCACTCGCCGGCGGCTTGGTGGAGCCGGAGGTCAGCATCGTCTCGGTCACCGGTAGTTCCGGCGCGGGACGCAGCCTGAAGACCAACCTGCTCGGCTCCGAGGTCATGGGATCGGCACGGGCCTACGGCGTGGCAGGCGCGCACCGGCACACTCCGGAGTTCGCGCAGAACCTCGGTGCCGTGGCCGGCGCCCCGGTGACCGTCTCCTTCACCCCGGTTCTCGCCCCGATGCCACGCGGGATTCTGACCACAGCCAGCGCCCGGCTCGCCGACGGCGTGGATGAGCATGCCGTGCGCGCCGCCTACGACAAGGCCTACGCGGACGAGCCGTTCGTCCACCTGCTGCCCGAGGGCGAGTGGCCCGCGACCGCGGCAACCGTCGGTTCCAACGCGGTTCTGCTCCAGGTGGGGATCGATGCGGACGCGGGGCGGCTGGTCGCCGTGGCCGCCATCGACAACCTCACCAAGGGCACAGCGGGTGGTGCCGTGCAGTCGATGAACCTGGCGCTCGGGTTCGCCGAGACAACGGGCCTGTCCACCGTGGGGGTCGCACCGTGAGCATCACCGAACCTCGTGGCTTCCGCGCCTCCGGTGTGGCCGCCGGGCTGAAGGCAGGCGGCCAACTCGACGTCGCCCTCGTGGTCAACGACGGACCTGCCGACGTCGCCGCAGCGGTGTTCACCGCCAACCGTTGCAAGGCCAATCCGGTGCTGTGGAGCGAACAGGCGCTGGCCGACGGTCGCGCCCGTGCCATCGTCCTCAACTCCGGTGGCGCCAACTGCTACACCGGCCCCCAGGGATTCCAGGTCACGCACGCGGCTGCCGAACAGGTCGCCGACGCACTCGGCCTCGGGGCGATCGATGTCGCGGTCTGCTCCACGGGCCTCATCGGCGAGCAGTTGCAGAGCGATGCGCTGACCGCCGGAATCGCCAAGGCGGTGACCGCCCTCTCCGCGGACGGTGGTGGCGACGCCGCCGAGGCGATCATGACCACCGACACCCACAGTAAACAGGCTGTGGAGCATGGCGAAGGCTGGACAGTCGGCGGTATCGCCAAGGGCGCGGGAATGCTCGCGCCCGCGCTGGCGACGATGCTGGTCGTGCTCACCACCGATGCCGAGGTCGATGCCGCCACCGCCGACCGCGCGCTGCGGGCCGCGACGCGGACCACTTTCGATCGGCTGGACTCCGATGGGTGCATGTCGACCAACGACACGGTGTTGCTGCTGTGCAACGGCGCCTCGGGCGCGGTTCCCGCCGCCGACGAGTTCGCCGCCGCTGTGCAGGCCGTGTGCCGCGACCTGGCCCAGCAGTTGCTCGCCGACGCCGAGGGCGCCGAGCACGACATCGCCATCGAGGTACGCGGCGCGGTCTCCGAGGACGACGCCGTCGAAGTCGGCAGGGCGATCGCCAGGAGCAACCTGTTCAAGTGCGCGGTGTTCGGCAAGGACCCGAACTGGGGCCGGATACTGGCCGCTGCGGGCACCACCCGCGCCGAGTTCGACCCGATGCGGCTGGACGTGGCGTTCAACGGCGTATGGGTATGCCGCGACGGTCAGCCAGGCGAACCCTCGTCCGCAGTGGACCTGACGCCGCGGGATGTGGAGGTGGTCGTGGATCTCAAGTCCGGCGAGCACACCGCCACGATCTGGACCAACGATCTCACCCACGCCTATGTGCACGAGAACTCGGTGTATTCGACATGACACCTCCCGAAGCGACGATCCCGCCCGCCGAACGGCTGGCCACCGCGGCGGAGAAGGCCGGCGTGCTCGTCGAGGCGCTGCCCTGGTTGCAGCGCTTCCACGGCGCCACCGTCGTCGTCAAGTACGGCGGCAACGCGATGATCGACGACACGCTCAAGCAGGCCTTCGCGCAGGACATGGTGTTCCTGCGGCTGGCGGGCCTGCGGCCGGTGGTCGTGCACGGCGGGGGGCCGCAGATCACCTCCATGCTGGACCGGCTCGGTATCGAGGGTGAGTTCCGTGGCGGTCTCCGGGTGACCACGCCGGAGACCATGGACATCGTCCGGATGGTGCTCGTCGGTCAGGTCAGCAGGGAGCTGGTCGGGCTCATCAACGCGCACGGGCCATATGCGGTCGGCATCTCTGGCGAGGACGCGAGGCTGTTCACCGCCCAGCGCAAACAGGCCACAGTGGACGGCGAAGCCGTCGATATCGGACTCGTCGGCGAGGTTGCCGGGGTGAACCCGGAAGCCGTGCTGGACATCGTCAACGCGGGCCGTATCCCGGTGGTGTCCACGGTCGCCCCGGACGAGGACGGCGTCGTGCACAACGTGAACGCCGATACGGCGGCGGGTGCTCTGGCCGCCGCGCTGGGGGCGGAGAAGCTGGTGGTGCTCACCGACGTCGAGGGGCTCTACGCCAACTGGCCGGACCGCTCGTCATTGGTGGACCGGATCAGGGTCGATCGCCTCGAGCAGCTGCTTCCCGAACTGGCCAGCGGCATGATTCCGAAAATGGAGGCCTGCGTCCGCGCGATCCGCGGCGGTGTCCGCAGGGCACACGTGATCGACGGCAGGCTGGCGCACTCGGTGTTGCTGGAGGTCTTCACCTCGCAGGGCATCGGCACGATGGTTCTTCCCGACGAGAGCGCGGCAGGGCAGGGGCAGGCATGAAGGACGTCACCTCCAATCAGGACGGTCAGCGGCAGTGGCGGTCGGCCCTGATGGACAACTACGGCACGCCACAGCTCACGTTGGTGCGCGGCGAGGGTGCGCGCGTCTGGGATGCCGACGGCACCGAATACCTCGACCTGGTCAGCGGAATCGCGGTCAACGCACTCGGCCACGGACACCCCGCGGTCGTCGCAGCGGTCACCGAGCAGATCGGCACACTCGCCCACACGTCGAACCTCTACGTCAACCCGGTCGCGCTCGAGCTGGCCGAGACACTGCTCGACGTGGCCGGGGTGAGCGGCAAGGTCCTCTTCGTCAACTCCGGGGCCGAGGCGAACGAGGCCGCGCTCAAGATCAGCAGACTGACCGGCCGGACCAAGATCGTGGCCTGTGAGGGCGCGTTCCACGGCCGGACCATGGGTGCGTTGTCGCTCACCGGCCAGTCGTCGAAGAAGGAGGCCTTCGCACCACTGGTTCCCGGTGTGACCCACGTGCCCTTCGGTGACATCGCCGCGCTGGAGTCGGTCGTGGACAGCGAAACAGCCGCGGTCGTTCTGGAGCCGGTACTCGGCGAGGGCGGCGTCGTACCCGCACCGGACGGGTACCTGCATGCCGCGCGGGAGATCACCCGAACGACCGGAACGCTGCTCGTGCTGGACGAGGTACAGACCGGCATCGGCAGGACCGGGGCCTGGTTCGCCTTCCAGCGGGCCGGGATCACCCCAGACGTGATCACCCTCGCCAAGGGGCTCGGCGGCGGCCTGCCGCTCGGTGCGGTGATCGGCGTGGGTGCGGCGGGCGATCTGCTCCGGCCGGGCCAGCACGGCACCACGTTCGGCGGCAACCCCGTCTGCTGCGCCGCCGGTCTCGCCGTGCTGCGGACGATCGCCGCCGACGGCCTCAACGATCATGTCGCCGCGCTCGGCAAGGACATCGCCAACGGGATCGAGGAGCTGGCCCACCCGCTGATCAGCGGAGTGCGCGGCACCGGGCTGCTGCTCGGCATCTCGCTGCGCGAACCGGTCGCGCCCGCCGTGGCGAGCGCCGCCCAGGCCGCCGGTTACCTGATCAACCCCGTCGCGCCGGACACGCTCCGCCTGGCACCCCCGCTGATCCTCAGTGACGAGCAGGCCGCCGGATTCCTCTCGGCGCTGCCCGCAGCGCTGGATACCACCATCACATAAGGACTGTTCTGCGATGCCCCGCCACTTTCTGCGCGATGACGACCTGACCCCCGACGAGCAGCGTGAGGTGCTCGATCTCGCCGACGAACTCAAGAAGGACCGAGTGGGCAGCGCACCGCTGCGCGGGCGGTCGATCGCCGCGATCTTCGAGAAGAACTCGACCCGGACCCGGCTTTCGTTCGAGGTGGGCATCTCGCAGCTCGGCGCCCAGCCGATCATCGTCGACGGCCGGTCCATGCAACTGGGCAGGGAGGAGACGATCGAGGACACCTCCCGCGTGCTCTCCCGCTATGTCGACGCGGTCGTGTGGCGTACCTTCGCGCAGAAGCGGATGGACGCGATGGCTTCGGTCTCGCGGATTCCGGTGATCAACGCGCTGACCGACGAGTTCCACCCGTGCCAGGTACTGACGGATCTGCAGACCATCCGGGAGCGCAAGGGCACACTCGCCGGGCTGACGCTGGTCTACCTCGGCGACGGTGCCAACAACATGGCGCATTCCCTGCTGCTCGGTGGCACCACGGCGGGTTTGCACGTTCGGGTGGTGGCTCCGGAGGGGTTCCAGCCGGACCAGCAGGTGATGCTGGACGCCAAGCACCGCGCCACCGAGACCGGGGGTAGCGTGGCGGTCTTCACCGACCCGCACGCCGCGGTGGACGGCGCGGATGTGCTGGTCACCGATACCTGGACCTCCATGGGCCAGGAGAACGACGGCAAGGACCGGGTGGGGCCCTTCAAGGCCCTGCAGGTGAACGCCGCACTGCTCGAACGCGCCGCCCCCGGCGCGATCGTGCTGCACTGCCTGCCCGCGCACCGCGGCTGGGAGATCACCGACGAGGTGCTCGACGGGCCCGCGAGCGCGGTCTGGGACGAGGCGGAGAACCGCCTGCACGCCCAGAAGGCGTTGCTGGTGTGGTTGTTCGAGCGGAACGGACATCGAACGGCGGAGGGGTACGGCACCGAGCTCGGTGCAGCCCCGCCGGCGAGTGAGGCGACACGGTCGCGAAGTGACGGCGGGGATCGGCGATGAGCAGGACGTCGAGACAGGCGAGGATCGTCGAACTCGTGTCCACAATGGCTCTGCGGAGTCAGACCGAACTCGCCCGGCTGCTCGCCGCCGATGGGATCGAGGTCACCCAGGCCACCCTGTCGCGGGATCTGGACGAACTCGGCGCGGTCAAACTGCGCGGAGCGGATTCCGGGGCCCCGGTCTATGTCATCCCCGAGGACGGCAGCCCGGTGCGCGGCGTGCAGGGTGGTACCTCAAGGCTGTCCCGGTTGCTCGCCGAGTTGCTCGTCTCGGTGGACGCGGCCGGAAACCTCACGGTACTGCGGACGCCACCCGGTGCGGCGCAGTTCCTGGCCAGCGCGATAGACCGGGCGGCACTGGAAGAGGTCGTCGGCTCGATCGCCGGGGACGACACGGTCGCGGTCATCGCCAGGGAACCGCTGACCGGCAAGGACCTGGCCGAGCGATTCGCCGCGCTGGCGCGGCGGTCATCCACAGAGGACGCCGAAGTCCCTACAGCAGACATTGCAGAAAGTAAGGAGCAAGATGAACACTGAGCGGATTGTGCTCGCCTACTCGGGCGGGCTGGACACCTCCGTCGGGATCGGGTGGATCGCGGAGGAGACCGGAGCCGAGGTCGTGGCCGTGGCCGTCGACCTGGGCCAGGGTGGCGAGGACCTGGAGACCATCCGCAAGCGTGCACTGGACTGTGGCGCCGTGGAGGCCGTCGTGGCCGACGCGCGGGACGAGTTCGCCGACGAGTACTGCCTGCCCGCACTGCAGGCGAACGCGCTCTACATGGACCGCTACCCACTCGTGTCGGCGCTGTCGCGCCCGGTGATCGTCAAGCACCTCGCGGAGGCGGCGAAGTACCACGGCGCGTCCACCGTGGCGCACGGGTGCACCGGCAAGGGCAACGACCAGGTGCGGTTCGAGGTGGGCCTCGGCGCACTCGTGCCCGACCTGAAGGTCATCGCCCCGGTCCGGGACTTCGCCTGGACCCGGGAGAAGGCGATCGCCTACGCCGAGGAGCGCAACCTGCCGATCGACGTGACCAAGAAGTCGCCCTTCTCGGTCGACCAGAACGTGTGGGGCCGTGCCGTGGAGACCGGGTTCCTCGAGGACCTGTGGAACGCGCCGACCAAGGACGTGTACTCCTACACCGAGGACCCGACGGTCAACTGGCAGGCGCCGGACGAGCTGGTGATCACCTTCGACAAGGGCGTCCCGGTGGCCATCGACGGTGAGACCGTCACGGTGCTCGAGGCGATCCAGCAGCTGAACCGCCGCGCCGGGGCGCACGGCATCGGCAGGCTCGACATGGTCGAGGACCGGCTCGTCGGGATCAAGAGCCGCGAGGTCTACGAGGCGCCCGGCGCGATCGCGCTGATCACCGCGCACCAGGAACTGGAGAACGTCACCCTGGAGCGCGATCTGGCCCGGTTCAAGCGGCAGGTCGAGCAGCGCTGGGGCGAGCTGGTCTACGACGGCCTCTGGTTCTCGCCGCTGAAGGACGCGCTGGACGGGTTCATCGCCACGACGCAGGAGCACGTCTCCGGTGAGATCCGGATGGTGCTGCACGGCGGTACGGCGACGGTCAACGGCAGGCGCAGCGAGCAGTCGCTGTACGACTTCAACCTGGCCACCTACGACGAGGGCGACACCTTCGACCAGTCGCTGGCGAAGGGCTTCGTCCAGCTGTGGGGCCTGCCGAGCAAGATCGCCGCGAAGCGCGACCAGAAGAGCTGACCGAGGATGTCCCCAATGCCACATTGGGGACGTTGAAGTTCCCCAATGTGGCATTGGGGACATTCGAGGAGGGACGAGAACACCGTGGGAGAACAGCAGCAGCCGGTGCAGTTGTGGGGCGGGCGGTTCTCCAGCGGCCCGGCGGAGGCGATGGCGGCGTTGAGCGCGTCGACTCACTTCGACTGGCGGCTGGCGCCCTACGACATCGCCGGGTCCAGGGCACACGCCCGGGTGCTCCGTTCCGCGGGCCTGCTCAGTGAAGGTGAACTGACCGACATGCTCACCGCACTGGACGAGCTGGCCGCCGACGTCGACTCGGGCGCGTTCACCCCGACCGTCGCCGACGAGGACGTGCACACCGCACTCGAGCGGGGGCTGCTGGAGCGGGCGGGCACCGAGCTCGGCGGCAAGCTGCGGGCGGGCCGGTCCCGGAACGACCAGGTGGCCACCCTGTTCCGCATGTGGCTGCGGGACGCGGCGCGCCGGGTGGTCGCGGGCGTGCTCGACATCGTCGACGCGCTCGTGGCCCAGGCGAGCAGGCATCCGGACGCGGTGCTGCCGGGACGGACGCACCTGCAGCACGCCCAGCCGGTACTGCTGGCTCACCACCTGCTCGCGCACGCGCAGTCGTTGTTGCGCGACGTCGGCAGGCTGCGGGACTGGGACGCCCGAACCGACGAGTCGCCGTACGGTTCGGGCGCGCTGGCGGGATCCTCCCTCGGTCTCGACCCCCGCGCGGTGGCCGCCGAACTGGGATTCGGTACCTCGGTGGAGAACTCCATCGACGGCACGGCCTCCCGCGACTTCGCCGCCGAGTTCGCGTTCGCCGTGGCGATGCTGGGGGTGAACCTCTCGCGCATCGCCGAAGAGGTGATCATCTGGAACACCGCGGAGTTCGGCTATGTCACGCTCGACGACGCGTGGGCGACGGGCAGCTCGATCATGCCGCAGAAGAAGAACCCCGACGTCGCCGAGCTGACCAGGGGCAAATCCGGCAGGCTGATCGGTAACCTCACCGGACTGCTGGCCACCCTGAAGGCCCAGCCGCTGGCGTACAACCGGGACCTGCAGGAGGACAAGGAGCCGGTCTTCGACTCGGTCGAGCAGCTCGAGCTCCTGTTCCCCGCGATCGCCGGCATGATCGGCACGCTGACCTTCCACACCGACCGGCTCGCCGAGCTGGCGCCAGCCGGCTTCACCCTGGCCACCGACATCGCCGAGTGGCTGGTGCGTGCCGGAGTCCCGTTCCGGGTCGCGCACGAGGCGGCGGGGGAGAGCGTGCGGGTCGCCGAGGCCCGCGGGGTGGGGCTGGACCAGCTCACCGACGAGGAGCTGGCGGCGATCCACCCCACCCTGACCCCGAAGGTGCGTGAGGTGCTGACGGTGGCCGGCTCCGTGGGATCCAGGGACGCGCACGGCGGTACCGCGCCGGCGCGCGTCGCGGAGCAGCGCGACCGGCTGGTGGAGCGCCTCGCGGAACACCGCGCCTGGGCGGCTGGGTAATCTGTCGCTGTCCGGCCAGATTCGAGGAGCGATCGCCATCACTGAGCAAGACAGGGTCTTCTCCCGGGCCGAACTGGCGATCGATCCGATCGACCTGGCGCACCGGCTGCTCGGGTCGGTGCTGGAATCGCGCGGCGAACAGGGCACGGTGCGGATCCGGCTGGCTGAGGTCGAGGCCTACCGCGGGCAGGACGACCCGGCCTCACACTGCTATCGCGGCCGGACCCCACGCAACGACGTCATGTGGGGTCCGGCCGGACATCTCTATGTCTACTTCGTTTACGGCATGCACTTCTGCGCCAACGTCGTCGGCACGACCGACGGGGTACCTGGCGCGGTCCTGTTGCGCGCCGGGGAAGTCCTCTCCGGCGCCGAACTGGTCCGGGCACGGCGTCCCACAGCGCGAGGCGGGGGCGCGGTCGCGAAGGGCCCGGCGGTCCTGACCTCGGCACTCGGTCTCGGCCGCGAGCACAACGGGGTGGATCTCGTCGACCCCGCGTCGCCGGTCCGGCTGCTCGCCGCGCCCGCACTGCCTCCGGAACGGATCCGCAGCGGTCCGAGAGTCGGGGTCGCCGCCGCCGTCGAGGTGCCGTGGCGGTTCTGGATCGACGGCTCACCCGCCGTGTCCGCCTACCGCAGAGGCGGCCGGGTACGCCCCCGGAACTCGGTCGCCTGACCTCCTGCGGGAGTATCTGGGCGTGAGCGAGAACATCCTTGACGAGCTGTCCTGGCGCGGGTTGATCGCGCAGTCCACCGATCTCGACGCGCTCCGCCGCGATCTCGGCGAGGGGCCACTCACCCTGTATGCCGGTTTCGACCCCACGGCGCCCAGCCTGCATGCCGGGCACCTGGTGCAGATGTTGCTGCTGCGACGGTTCCAGGACGCGGGAAACCGGCCGGTCCTGCTGGCGGGTGGTGGCACCGGCCTGATCGGGGATCCGCGCGATGTGGGCGAGCGATCGCTGCACTCCGAGGACACGGTCCGCGAATGGGCAGGCAGGCTGCGCGGGCAGCTGGCCAAGTTCGTCGACTTCGACCATCCGACGGCCCCGCCGATCGAGGTGAACAACCTCGACTGGCTCGGCGGAATGCCGGTGACCACGTTCCTGCGGGATGTGGGCAAGCACTTCTCGGTCAACACGATGCTCGCGAGGGAGACTGTCAAGCGCAGGCTGGACGGTGAGGGCATCTCCTACACCGAGTTCAGCTACATGCTCCTGCAG
Source organism: Amycolatopsis palatopharyngis (assembly GCF_003385185.1). GTDB lineage: Bacteria > Actinomycetota > Actinomycetes > Mycobacteriales > Pseudonocardiaceae > Amycolatopsis > Amycolatopsis palatopharyngis. The sequence goes on from NZ_PQHZ01000035.1 coordinate 65,012, forward strand.
GCGAACGACTACCGGGAACTGTTCGATCGCTATGGGGTCCGGCTGCAGATCGGCGGCTCCGACCAGTGGGGCAACATCCTGGCCGGTGTCGATCTGATCCGCCGGGTGCACGGTGAGCACGTCCACGCACTGACTGCGCCACTGCTCACCGACTCCGAAGGGCGCAAGATCGGCAAGTCCACCGGGGGCGGCAGCATCTGGCTCGATCCGGAACTGACCTCGCCGTACGCCTGGTACCAGTACTTCCTCAATCTTGGTGACGCCGAGGTCGGCCAGTGTCTGCGGTTGCTCACCTTCCTCTCTCGTGACGAGATCACCGAACTGGAGACGGCGACCCAGGAGCGTCCCGCGGCCCGGCTCGCACAGCGCGCGCTGGCCAAGGAGCTGACGGATCTGGTGCACGGCGAGGACCAGACGCGCCAGGTGATCGCGGCCAGCCAGGCCCTGTTCGGCAGGGGCGAGCTCGCGGAACTGGAGCCGGCCACCCTGAAGGCCGCCATGGCGGAAGTGCCCAACGGCGAGGTGACCCTGGCCGAGGAGCCGACGATCGTCGACCTCCTGCTCGCCGGTGGTCTGGTGGACAGCAAGGGGGCGGCCCGCCGCACGGTGAAGGAGGGCGGGGCCTACGTGAACAACGTGAAGGTGTCCGACGAGAACTGGCGACCAGGCCAGGACGACGCACTGCACGAGGGTTGGCTCGTGGTGCGCAGGGGCAAGCGGAACACCGCCGGGGTGCGCCTGCGCGGGTGAACAGCCCCGGAACAGGGGATGACCTGCGGTTTCGCCGTAAAGGGACCCCCCTGTTTCGAGGGTTCCGGCGACGTGTAATCTTCTCTTTGTCGCCAGGGAGACCGGGTCGGCGGAGCGGGAAAGAGAGCTTCGACGGGACGGGTTACCAGGCGGGGGATCACGAACCAAGCTCCCACGGTGTGGTAGAGTGGATGTTCCTGATCGGGGCCGCTAGGTCACCCCGGAAGAATCGAAAGATTTGACTAGGGTAGGCTGCTGCCTCGGGATAATAACAAGCTTTTCGCGTAGTGGTGTGTTGCTTGAGAACTCAACAGTGTGCTAGTGAACTAAGCCAGTAGAGCTTATGTATGAGAATACCCTTTGTGGGTTTCTTTGAGTGATTG
>NZ_PQHZ01000036.1 GCF_003385185.1 Amycolatopsis palatopharyngis
AGTTGCCATGTCGATCTGCCGGTGTCGTCCACGTCCTCGATGTTATTCGAACGCAAGTTCGAGATCGAGGTAATACAGAGGGACACAGAACCGTCCCCGCGAAGCCCGGAAAACCACCACAAACGGGTGAGGCCGCCCCAGCCATTCAGGACCGGCAGTCCTCCGGGCGGTGGTTCAGGAAACGGCTCGGACTCGGGTCTCTGCCGGCTTGCGCACAGCGCTGTCCACAGCCGCCCGCAGGTTGTCCAGAGGCAGGTCCACAGCCTCGGCCACCGCGGCCACCGTGAAGAAGGCCGGGGTGGGGATGCGCCCGGTCTCGATCTTGCGCAGCGTCTCCACCGAGATGCCCGCCTGCGCGGCGACGTCCACCATGCTGCGCTCACCACGGGCCTGACGCAGGACGGCGCCCAGCCGCTCACCACGGGCACGCTCGGCATCGGTCAGGGGGACTCGGACCACGAAACCGATCCTACTGCCATCAAGCTCCTCCCCCGCCAGAAAACCGCCGCCGCCGTCCACAGCCTGTGGATAACTCTGTGCACAGGCTGTGGACGACGGCGGTTCGGTCAGTCGCCGGAAGGTACCGGCAGCGGCATGCCTGGGCAGCTGGAGTCCTCGGGAACGATCCCGTCCACCAGGTACTTCTCCACCACGTCGTCGGCGCAGGCGTTGCCGCCCGCGTAGATGCCGTGGTCACCCTCGTCGGTGATCGTCAGCATCCGCGAGTTCTCGAATGCCCTGTGTGCGCGCTTTGCGCCTTCCAGCGGGGTGGCCGGATCGTGCACGGACTGGACGATGAGCACCGGCGGCACGCCCTCGCCGTCGACCTCGGGCAGGTCGATCGGCTTCTTCTTCCAGAAGATGCACGGCTGGATCAGCCAGCCAGCCCCGAGTAGCGGCAGGTCCTGGTCGATGAGCTGCTGCGACTGCCAGATCACGCTCGCCCGGTTGCCGCGCCAGTGGCCCTCGTTGCACGGGATCGTCCAGAAGCTCGCGTCGTAGGCATCGGATTCGTCCACCGGCACCATCAGCGGCATCGGGCCGAACACCTCCGGCTCGGCCGCCACCTTGACGCGAACCTCCTTCGCGGCCTCGGTCTTCTGCGCGGTCGAGGCATCCCCGGTCAGGGTTCGCAGGTTCACCAGATGCTCGGCAAGGCCGATGAAGGCCCGCTTGTTGTAGAGCGCCCCGGCGATCGTCGAGTCCAGCTCGTTCGGCCCGACCGTCTCCCCGTCGAGGTCGACCGGCTCGTCGGCCAGTGCCGCACGCAGGTCCTCGTAGGTCTGCCGCGCGGCCTCACCAGTGGTGCCGAAGTGGTAGATCGAGTCGTACTTCGCCATCCACGGCAGGAAGTCCTGCCGCCACCGGCGCTCGAAGCCGAGCGGCTGCCAGTCGAACGACTTCTGCCAGGTGGTGGTGAACTCGGTGGCCGAGTCCAGGACGAACCGGCCCGTCCGCTCCGGGAACGCGGTCGCATAGTGGGCGCCCATCCAGGTGCCCGCCGAGTATCCGACCCAGTTGATCTTCTCGCGCCCGAGCAGCACGCGCAGCAGGTCGATGTCGCGCACGGTCTGGTGGGTGTTGATCAGCGGGCCGAGCTCACCCGACTTCACCTGACAGGAACGCGCCGCGTACCGGGTCGCGTCGAGGATCAGGTTGAGGTTGCGCCGGTCCCGGTCCCTCGGGTCGAGCGAACTGCCCGTGCCGATCGCGCCGCCGCAGGTGATGTTCGTGCTCTTGCCCGTGCCGCGCGGGTCGAACCCGACGATGTCCTGCTGCGCCCGCAGCTTGTCCTGATTACGCAGCCGAGCCGGGAAGATGCGCCCTGGTGCGCCCGGTCCCCCAGGGTTGGTGAGGACACTGGCCTTCGCCTCGCCGCCGGTCGCCTTGAGCCTGCTGACCGCGATCGAGATGTCGACCCGCTCGCTCGTCCGGTTCCAGTCCCGTGGCGTGGTGAAGGTCGCACACTCGATGTCCTCGGCACCGGCTGGTGGCGCGCTCGGTAACTCGTCGGCGGTGCAGCCGTGCCAGTCCAGCACCTGGTCCGCGTAGCGGGCGGGGATGTTCGTGGAGTTCAGCGGCAGGGCCGCGTCCTCCGCGTCCGGGGTGACCGCCATGGCCGGCGTGACTCCGGCCAGGAGGCTGCCCGCCATCGCCGGGATGACCACGGCGAGGCGCAGTTTCTTCATCTAGGTGCCCCTTGTATTCGATTCGTCCTCGGTGTCGCGAAAGTCCACTTCAACCCCGACCAGCGACGGTTATTGATATCCGGCGGACCCGCTACGAGCAACCGTCCGATGGTCTGGACGTGACTAGAGCGGCTCGAGCACTTAGGGTCAACGCGCTTTGATCCGCGCACGAGCGCTCAGAGAGGCCACATGTCACCCGAGAAAACCGGCGGAAGGCCGAGCGGGCTGCAGTTCAGTCCCTGGAACCTCCTGCTGATCATCCCGTTCCTGATCCTGCTCACGCCGCTCTACAACCGACCGGGACCCGTTCTGTTCGGCATGCCGTTCTTCTACTGGTCGCAGTTTCTCGGCATCGCCGTCGGCGTGATCTGCACGGTGACGGTCTACCGCATGACCCGGAAGCAGCCGGCCGTCCCGGCTCGGACCGAGCCGAAGGATGTCGACGACCTGGATGAGGGGAGTGCCGGCTGATGCAGTGGGTGGAACTGATCGTTTTCGGGGCACTGTTCCTGCTGGTCACCGTGCTCGGGTTCGTCGCGTCGCGCTGGCGGGCGGCGGCAAACCTCGACCACCTGGACGAATGGGGTCTTGGCGGGCGCAAGTTCGGCTCGTGGATCACCTGGTTTTTGATCGGCGGTGACCTCTACACGGCCTACACCTTCGTCGCGGTGCCCGCGTTGCTGTTCGGCGCGGGCGCGATGGGCTTCTTCGCGCTGCCCTACACCGTGATCGCCTACCCGTTGGTTTTCCTGCCGCTGCTGCGGCTCTGGTCGGTTTCCCGGGCCCGTGGTTACGTCACACCGGCCGACTTCGTCCGCGGCCGCTACGGCTCCTCGATCCTGGCGCTGCTGGTGGCGGTCACCGGCATCGTCGCGACGATGCCCTACATCGCGCTGCAGCTGGTCGGCCTCGAAGCGGTGTTGCGCTCGATGGGCTTCAACGGTGCGGGCTTCCTCGGCCACCTGCCGCTGTTGATCGCGTTCGTGGTGCTGGCGCTCTACACCTACCAATCGGGCCTGCGCGCTCCCGCGCTGATCGCGTTCGTCAAGGACATCCTCATCTACGTCGTGATCCTGGTCGCGGTGATCTACCTGCCCGCGAAGCTCGGTGGCTGGGGCGAGATCTTCGGCGCGGCCGAGGCGAAGTTCGAGGCCACACCATCGCCGAACGACGGTGTGCTGCTCGGCGGGAACAACCAGCTGCAGTACGCGACGCTGGCGTTCGGTTCGGCACTCGCGTTGTTCCTCTACCCGCATGCCGCCACCGGAGTGCTCGCCTCCCGTGGCCGGGACGTGCTCAAACGCAACATGTCGGCGTTGCCCGCGTACTCGGTGGTACTCGGATTCCTCGCGCTGCTCGGCTTCATCGCGATCGCGGCGGGCACGAAACCGATCACCAACAACGCCACGGGCCGCCCGGACGGCAATACGATCGTGCCGCAGCTGTTCAGCGACATGTTCCCTTCGTGGTTCACCGGGATCGCCTACGCGGCGATCGGAATCGGCGCACTGGTCCCGGCCGCGATCATGTCCATCGCGGCGGCGAATCTGTGGACGCGAAATGTCTACAAGGAGTTCATCCGCAAGGGGGCGACGCCGAAGCAGGAGGCCAAGCAGGCGAAGCTCGCCTCGCTGATCGTGAAGTTCGGCGCCGTGCTGTTCATCGTCGGGATCGACCCGCAGTACGCGATCGACCTGCAACTCATCGGTGGTGTGATCATCCTGCAGACGCTGCCCGCGGTCGCCATCGCGCTCTACACCCGCTGGCTGCACCGGTGGGGCCTGGTCGCGGGCTGGTTCGTCGGCCTCGGCTGGGGACTGGTTCTGCTCTACAGCATCCCCAACCCGGCGGCGGGCAAGGAGCACTTCGGTGGCTCCGCGCTCGCGCTGGACAAGCTGAACCTGTTCGGCTGGCAGCCGTTCGCGGGATCACAGGTGCAGATCTACGTCGGCATCGTGGCGCTGGTGGCGAACCTGCTGGTGGCCGTGGTGGTGACGGTGATCGCCCGGCGGTTGAAGATCTTCAACGGGACCGACACGACCAACGGGCCCGACTACCACGTGGACGAGCACGACGAAAACCTACGACCGATCGGCGCGCACTGAGCGACGCGCATCGAGCGACGCCCTGCCGTCGCACTTTCCCGGGAAAGTGCGACGGCAGGGCAAGTAGCGTGACACCCATGGCCGACAAGGTGAGCAGATTCGGGACCGTCGAACCGGAGGAACTGCCCGAGGACCTGCGTGAGCGGGTCGGTGCGATCGCGGAGAAGTCCGGCTTCGTGCCGAACATCTTCCGGGCGCTGGGGCATCGGCCCGCGGAGCTGCGGGCGTTCCTGGACTATCACGATGCGCTGATGGACAGCTCCGATGGGCTCAGCAAAGCCGAGCGGGAGCTCGTGGTGGTCGCCACCTCCGGTGCGAATCACTGCAGCTATTGCGTTGTCGCACACGGCGCGATCCTGCGGATCAGGGCCAAGGACCCGGAGCTGGCCGACCAGGTTTCCAGCAATCCGTGGCAGGTTGAGCTGGACGCGCGGGGGCGCGCGATAGTGGACCTCGCGCTCGCTCTCGCGCAAGACTCGGCGCGGTTCGGCGACGAGCACGTGGCCGCCGCACGAGCGGCCGGGCTGAGCGAGGACGAGATCTGGGACGTCGGTGCCATCACCGCGCTGTTCGCGATGTCGAACCGGCTCGCTCACCTCACGGCGCTGCGGCCGAATCCGGAGTTCTACGGCATGGGTCGCTGATCGAGGTCGAGTCGCCACGTCTGCCCGACGACGTCCTGTCCGAACCGCCGCTCGGACCGTTCGCTGATCAGCTCGAAGCCTGCCTGCTCGTAGATCCGGCGAGCGGCGACGAGCACGTCGATCGTCCACAGCTGTAGCCGGCTGTAGCCGTTCGCGCGGGCGAACGCGACGCACTCGGCCACCAGCCTCCTGCCGACGCCGTGCCCCCGTGCGCTGGGTTCGACGAGCAGCAGCCGCAGCAGCGCCACACCCGGATCGGCGTCCGGCATGCAGAACACGCTGCCCACCGGTTCGCCGTCGAGTTCCGCTATCCACCCCGCCTGCTTTCGCGGCTCGCGTGCGTCGGCGAACTCGGCGGCCACGCCCGCGACGAGTCCCTCGAATGTCGAGTCGAGGCCGTACTCGGCCGCATAGCGGACGCCGTGGCGATGCACGACCCAACCGAGGTCACCCGCCCGCGGCGGGCGAAGTACGAGCTGGGGCCGGCTTTTCCGCTCACCGACGAGACCAGTGATCGTCCCCATCGCACCGAGAAGCTTGTCCTGCTCCTCCTCGGTCAGCCGGTTCAGCAGCGCACCCACCTGCGTGACCGTGCGCTCCTCGAGTGCGTGCTGCGCCTGGCTGCCTTCGTCGGTGAGGTGGACGACCTGGCGCCGGGCATCGTCGGCCGAGCGCTGCCTGACCACCAGGCCCCTTCGCTCGAGCTTGCCGAGCAGCCTGCTGGCGAATCCAGCGTCGAGATCGAGTTCCTTGCGCAGGTCGGTGACCTCGCTGAGGTCGCGCTGAGCCAGTTCGAACAGCACCCTGGCTTCGCTGAGGCTGAAGGACGTACCGACCAGTCCTTCGCCGAGCACGCCGATGATCCTGGTGTAGAGCCGGTTGAACGCGCGGACCTCGGCGACCCGCCGAGTGACCGACATAGCGTTCATTGACTACCTCAACTTATTCGTTGACGGAGTCAAGTATAGGGCAATTGGAAACCCCGTGATGCTGCCAGGTCGGGGGTCCGCCAGCATCACGGGGTCGTAGGGTGTATCGGCACCACTTCCGGTGGCGTTACACCCTGGCTCAATTGTGTCCTACGTCACTCGTTCGAGTGAGTATCGGACGCTCGATCGTAACTTTCGGTCGCAGTCAGCGCATGTGCGTATGACGCGCCTGTGCGATGGCGAGCAGCTCCTGGCGCACGGTGGCGGAGGAGGCGGTGTCGATCGCGCGGCTTAGGGCCCTGCGGGTGCGGGCCTCGGCGCGGCGGGCACGGAGTTTGGCGGCGATGTTGCTCATTGGTGTCTGCATCCCCTCGGCAGTCTTGAAGGTCTTCGTGGCTTGAGGACCTGATAGCTCAAGTATGCGCCTTTTTTCACAAAGTCTCCACCGAATATCCGGTGACCTCACACACTTGCCGATGATTCGTCGGCAGATCGGCCATAGTCCCGGTCATACTTCGTGACACCTGTCACGATTAGGTAACGCCGACGATTCGGAGGATGCTGCTCAGTCGACTCCACGGCCGAGTAGGTAGTTGCCGAAGTGCGGCACCGTGAACGCGATGTGGCCGCGCTCGGCGGAGTACACGAGCCCCTTCTTCATCAGGCTGTCCCTGGCGGGCGACAGCGAGGAGGGCTTGCGTCCGAGGTAGACCGCGACGTCGGAGGTGCCAGCACTCTCGTCCCGTCCCTGGGTCAGCTCCGCCATGGCCAGCAGATACTCGCGCTCGGCCGGGGTCGCCCGTTCGTACCGTGAGCCGAAGAAACCGACCGCCAGCTCGGACTCGGCTTCCGGCGCGGCGACCCGCACGTCCTCAACGGTGATCGGATCCGCGGGGGCCGCGTCCCAAGCGGCTTTTCCGTACGCCTGGATGAAGTACGGGTACCCGCCGGATGAGTCGAACAGCGCATCCAGGGCGTCCGGGGTGATCCCCGCTTCCTCTCGTTCTATCGGGGCGAGTACCGCGCGATCCGCTTCGTGCCGGTCGAGCCGGTCGATCCTGGTGTACCGGAACAGTCGCTCGGAATAGGACTTGGAGGCGGACAGTACGGCGGGCACGTGCGGCAGACCCGCGCCGACCACGACAAGTGGCGCGCCCGACTGGGACAGCTCATGGCAGGCCGCGCACAACGCCGAGACGTCGTCCGGCGCGAGGTCTTGGATCTCGTCGATCAGCAACGCCACCCCGGTACCGACGTCGGCGGCGAGTTCGGCGACGTCGGTGAACAACTCCACCAGGTCGATCTCGATGTCGCCGGAGTCGGCCCTGCCGGTCGCGGCGGGCACGTCGATACCCGGTTGCCACCGGTCACGCAGCTTGGCGTCGGCCTTGTTCGCCCTGAGTGCGAACGCCTTCAGCACCGCGAGCACATCGTCGACCCGGTCCGGCGCGCGGTGGCGTACCGCGAGATCCCGGATGGCGCGGTGCAGCGCCGCCGAAAGTGGCCTGCGTAGCTCGGCGTCCGGCCGCGCCTCGATCTTGCCCGCGCCCCACCCCCTGCGGCCCGCCATCGACCGTAGTTCGCCGAGGAGCACGGTCTTGCCCACTCCGCGCAGGCCCGTCAACACCAGACTGCGTTCCGGTCGTCCGCGCGCCACGCGCTCCAGTACGACCTCGAACGCCTTGAGTTCACGTTCGCGACCTGCAAGTTCGGGCGGGCGTTGCCCGGCGCCGGGGGCGAACGGGTTACGAACCGGATCCATCATGTCAATGTATTGGGTTTTCTAGTGCGCACGCGATAGATGCCGAGAATTTCGTAGTCGGCAGCGGACAGGTCTGCAGCCCTGCCCGCCGATTCCGGCGCTAGAGGTTGCGCTCGGCGTACACCTTCATCGCGTCGCGGACGAGTTCAGCTGTCCCGTCGCCGTGCCGGTCGTAGTTCGCCGTGAAGCGCGGGTCGTCCACGTAGAGCTGGCCCAACCCGGTGAAGTACTCCTTGGTCGGCGTCGTGGTCACCGCGAGCCAGTCGTGCAGGCGCTGCGTGATCGCCTGGACCTCCACGCTGTCCGCGCCGCGGCCGGCCTCCCTCGCCCGGCCGAAGTCCGCCGCGATGTCGAGCTGGCGCTGCTGGAACTCCTTCCTCTCGGCGTCGCTGAGCGAGCGCCACCAGCGATCCCCCTGCTCGTAGGCCTCTCGGCCCCATCGCTCGGTGACCTCCTGCTCGTACCGCGTGTGGTCGAATCCGTCGAAAACTTCCTCTGCCATCAGTTGTTCACCTCCTTCCGTCTTGTGCAAGGTCGTGCGTACCGACTCGATCTGGCGCCCGATCCGCTGTTGCTCCTGCTCCAGCAGTTCGAGGTGGGTGCGTAATGCGGACACGGTGTCCCGCTGCCCTTCGAGCACCTCGGCGATGGCCGGAAGGCCGAGGCCGAGGTCGCGCAGCAGCAGGATCCGCTGTAGCCGGACCAGTGACTCCTGGTCGTAGTAGCGGTATCCGTTGCGCCCCACCCGGCTCGGCTTGAGCAGTCCGATGTCGCCGTAGTGGCGCAACGTCCGGCTCGTGGTGCCTGCCGAGCGGGCGAGCTCCTGGATGGACCAGTCCATCCGCGGCCTCCCTGATCTCGTTCGGTGCTGACAACGGTAGAAGTTGACGCAGCGTCAAGGTCAAGCGTTTGTCTTCTCGACTTCACCCGTTAGTGGCTATCGGATGAAAGCCTGCGCTTTCCCGACATCGGAAGAAGGACCACAGTGATCTCTCGCAGACCTTCCACCAGAGCAGTCGCCCGACGGCCGTGGGGCCGATCGGCGACATCCACGGCCGTCGTCGTGGCCCTGCTGGGCGGGGGTGCGGCCACCGCGCACGCGACTCCTGGCGCCTCGCGTAACCACTTCGACATCCAGGCGCATCGCGGGGGCATTGGGCTGACCGTCGAAGGCACCCTGCCCGCGTTCGCGAAGGCCATGGAGCTCGGGGTGAGCACGCTGGAACTCGACATCCAGATCACCCGGGACGGCCGGGACGTCGTCACCCACGACCGCAGGATCAACCCGGCCAAATGCGCCGACACCGCGCCTGTGTCGGAGGGTGACCCGGACTTTCCCTACGCGGGCAAGTACATCAAGAACCTGACGTTCGCCCAGGTCCGGATGCTTGACTGTGGTTCCCAGCGGCAGCCGAACTACCCGAATCAGGAGCTCGCCCCAGGGGCGAAGATGCCCACCCTCGCCGAGGTGTTCGAGCTCGCCAGGCAGCAGCGCGCGTGGAAGATCCACTTCAACATCGAGACCAAGGTGGAGGCCGCCGCCCCGGAGGAGACCGCGCCGCGGGAGCAGTTCGTCAGTCGCGCCGTGCGCGAGATCGGCCGTTCCGGGTTCGCGCACAACACCACCGTGCAGAGCTTCGACTGGGGTGCGCTGATGTTGATGCGTGAGACGGCGCCCTGGATCAAGACGGTCGCGCTGACTCAGCCCGAGTTCCTGCAGGTGGGAAAGCCGGGGAAGTCGCCGTGGCTCGGCGGCATCGACATCGACGACTTCGGTGGCAGTCCGGTGCGGGCGGTCAAGTCCTTCCATGCGAGCGCACTGTCCCCGGTGCACGGGAACCCGCAGGGCGGCAGCGTCACCGACCCTGGATATCAGCCGTTCACCACGGCGTCACTGGTGCGGGAAGCGCACCGGGCTGGGATCAAGGTCGTGCCGTGGACGATCAACGACAAGGCAACCATGCACAAGCTGATCGACGACGGGGTGGACGGGATTATCACCGACTATCCGGACCGGTTGCGGGAGGTCGCGGCCGCGCGTGGCTTCCGGCTGCCACGCGCGTATCCGGCTTCCTAACCATTTCTATGCCTTTCTAGTCCTGAGGATAGACAACCGGATAAAGCTCGATGAGTGAAGTGGCGCCGGAATGGGTAGCTTCGCGAGAACAGGTTTCGAGCTAGGTAAGACTCAGGAGGGCGAGGAAAAGTGATTCTCCGTCGAGTTGCGCGTCCGCTGCTCGCGTCGATCTTCATCTCGGGCGGGCTGAATGCGCTGCGCCAAGCCGAGGGACACGCACAGATGGCCAAGCCCGTCCTGGACAAGGCCGTGCGTTCCCAAGCCGGTTCGTTGCCGGGGGCGTTGCCGACCGATGACGTCACGCTGGTGAAGATCGACGGCGCGGTGAAGGTCGCCGCCGGAACGGCGCTGGCGCTGGGCAAGCTGCCCCGGTTGTCGGCGGTGCTGCTGCTGGGCAGCCTCGTGCCGACCACGCTGGCCGGACATCGGTTCTGGGAAAGCGAGGACGCGGGCGACAAGCAGAACCAGCAGATCCACTTCTTCAAGAACGCCGGGCTCGCCGGTGGGCTGCTGCTGGCGGCTGCCGACACCGAGGGCAAGCCATCCGTTGGCTGGCGGGCCCGCAGGGCGGCGAAGGTCGCGGGCACGACGGCAAAGGTGGCCGGCAAGCAGGTGCACGACGCGGGTGAGGACGTGTTCGACGGCGTGCGCACGGCACAGGCGAAGACGCACAAGCTGGCAGGCAAGGCCACGAAGGCAGTGGAGTCCGCGATCCCGGCTCATCACTGATCGGCACTGATCGGCACAGATCGATACTGATCGGCACTGATCCGCCAGGACTGCGGCCGGAGGCCACCCCGCCCGCGTCGCCCGCAGGCGGGGTGGCCGCTGACCTTTGGTGTGCGGTGCCTACTTGCTGGCGACCTTGCGGTAGCGGGCTGTGGCCAGCGGCGCGAAGATCGCGATGATCACGACGCAGCTGAGCACGGCGTACAGCGCCGCGTTCTCCGCAGGCCAGCCGCTGGGTTCGGGATAGCCGCTCGGTGCCGGGTTCCCGAACAAGTCCCTGGTCGCGTTCACCGCCGCGGTGAACGGGTTCCAGTCGGCGAAAGTGCCAAGCACTCCGGGCAGGCTCTCCTGCGGCACGAACGCCGACGAGACGAACGTCAGCGGGAACATCCAGATCAGCCCCGCGCTGTTGGCGACCTCGACGCTCTTGGCGAGCAGGCCGATGTACGCGCCGATCCAGGACATGGCGAACGCGAACATCAGAATCACCAGGTAACCGAGTACGGCATCGACGAAGCTGCCGCGAATCCGCCAGCCGATCAACAGGCCACAGACCGACATCACGACCAGCACGACCAGGCTCAGCACCTGGTCGGCGGTGGTCCGGCCGACGATGACCGCGAAGCGGGACATCGGCAGCGAGCGAAACCGGTCGATGATGCCCTTCTGCAGGTCGCTGGCGAAACCGATGACCGTATAGGAGGAGTTGAACGCCACGGTCTGCGCGAAGATGCCGGCGATGAGGAACTCCCGGTACTCGCTGCTGTCACTGCCGGGACCGCCGATCGCACCGCCGAAAACGTAGGCGAACATCAGCACGAACATGATCGGAAACGCGGTCGCGCCGAGCAGCCACTCGGGATTGCGGCGCACGTTCATCAGGTTTCGCCAGGTGACGACCTGGCTGTCGGACAGGCCCTTCACAAAGGTGTTCACGCCGGTGCCCCCTGTTCTTCCACGGTGCTGGCATGGCCGGTCAGCGACAGGAACACGTCGTCCAGCGTGGGCCGGTGCAGGGCGACGTCCTGCACCACGATGTTCTGCGCGTCGAGCCTGCGCAGCGCCTCGATCAGGGCCTTGGGTCCTGCGTCCACGAGCACGTCGGCCTTGCGCGTGTGCCGGTCGACGGCAGGTTCCCCGGTGCCGATCTCGGCCAGCACGCGTGCCGTGGCATCGAGATCATCGGGAGAGGCGACCACGAGTTCCAGTCGTTCCCCGCCGATCTGCCCCTTCAGCTGATCGGCCGTCCCCTTGGCGATGACCTTGCCCTTGTCGATCACCATGATGTCGTCGGCGAGCTGGTCGGCCTCCTCCAGGTACTGCGTGGTGAGCAGCACGGTGGTGCCGTCGGCGACCAGCTCCTTGATGACCTCCCATGTGTCGAGCCGCCCCCGCGGATCGAGGCCGGTGGTCGGCTCGTCCAGGATCACCACTGTGGGCTCGGCGACGAGAGCGCCGGCCAGGTCGAGCCTTCGACGCATACCGCCGGAGTACCCCTTCGAAGGGCGGTCGGCGGCGTCCTCGAGCCGGAATCGGGCGAGCAGTTCCCTGGCTCGCGCTTTGGCCGTGCTCTTGTTCTTGCCGTAGAGCCTGCCGACCATGTACAGGTTCTCGAAACCGGTGAGGTTCTCGTCCACAGCCGCGTACTGCCCGGAGAGCCCGATCGAGCGACGGACGGCGTCCGGATCGGCGAGCACGTCGTGCCCTGCGACCCACGCCTGGCCGGAGTCCGGCTGCAGCAACGTTGTGAGAATGCGAACCGTAGTGGTCTTGCCCGCGCCGTTCGGCCCCAGTAACCCCAGTACCTTGCCGGCCTGGATTTCCAGATCGACACCGTCCAGCGCGCGCGTTGACCCGTACGTCTTCACCAGTGCCTGTGCGCGCACAGCGACACGGTGGTCGGGTTGAGACATAACACTCCCCTGTTCGGATTAGATCTCCGATGCTAGGAGTGACCACCGACAAAAGTCGCGCAATTTCCGCTGCCGGCGAAAGAAGTCACCACGGCCGCCCTGAGGGTGTCGCGCATCCCAGGGCGGCCGCGGTGGCGAGACGCTACTTCTCCAGGATGGCGGTGATTCCCTGGCCGCCTGCGGCACAAATCGAGATCAGGCCACGGCCGGAACCCTGCTCGTCGAGCAGTTTGGCCAGGGTCGCCACGATGCGACCACCAGTGGCCGCGAACGGGTGACCCGCCGCGAGCGAGGAACCGTTGACGTTGAGCTTGGCGCGGTCGATCGAGCCGAGCGGCGCGTCCAGTCCCAGCTTCTCCTTCGCGAAGGCCGGGTCCTCCCACGCCTTCAACGTGGCGAGCACCTGCGAGGCGAAGGCTTCGTGGACCTCGTAGAAGTCGAAGTCCTGAAGGGACAGTCCGGCCTTGGCCAGCATCCGCGGCACGGCATATGCGGGCGCCATCAGCAGGCCCTCGTCGCCGTGCACGTAGTCGACCGCGGCGGTCTGCGAGAACGTCAGGTATGCCAGCACCGGCAGGTTGCGCTCCTTGGCCCACTCCTCCGTGGCCAGCAGCACGGTCGACGCGCCGTCGGACAGTGGTGTGGAGTTGCCCGCCGTCATCGTGCCCTCTGGGCCGCCGAACGCCGGCTTGAGCTTGCCGAGCTTCTCGGCGGTCGAGTCCGCGCGCAGGTTCTGGTCCTTCGACAGCTTCAGGAACGGTGTGAGCAGGTCGTCGAAGAACCCACGCTCGTAGGCCGCGGCGAGTCGCTGGTGGCTCGTGGCTGCCAGTTCGTCCTGATCGGCACGGGAGACGTCCCATTCCTTGGCCGTGACGGAGGCGTGCTCGCCCATCGAAAGCCCGGTCCGCGGTTCGGAGTTGCGCGGGATCTCCGGAACGATGTGTCCGGGACGGATCTTCGCCAGCAGTTTGAGCCGGTCACCCGCACTCTTCGCGGCGTTGAGCTGGACGAGCAGCTTGCGCAGCTTGTCGTTCACGGCCAGTGGTGCGTCGCTGGTGGTGTCCACGCCACCCGCGATCGCCGAGTCGATCTGGCCGAGCGCGATCTTGTTGGCGACGTTGACGATCGCCTGCAGACCGGTGCCGCACGCCATCTGTACGTCGGCCGCCGGGGTCTCGGGCGAGAGCGCACTGCCCAGCACGCACTCCCTGGCCAGGTTGAAATCGCGCGAGTGCTTCAGTACCGCACCGGCTGCCACCTCGCCGATCCGTTCGCCCTGCAGCGAGAACCGGCTGATGAGCCCGTCCAGCGCGGCCGTGAGCATGTCCTGATTGGACGCGTTGGCGTAGGGCCCGTTCGAGCGGGCGAACGGGATCCGGTTCCCGCCGATGATGGCGACCCTGCGCACGCCGGAATCCGTGCCGCCCTTGGCGGCGGCGTCGTTCGCGGCAGCGCTCTTCGTCGCGCCGGACTTCGTGGCGCCGCTCTTCGCAGTGGCCGCGCGAGCCCGCCCGCGCCCGCCTGTCGGCTTCTCAGCTGAGCTCATGACTTCCTCCAGCGCGCAGAATTTTGGTCGGTGATGCCGAACCCATCGAAAGTGTAACCTACCCGCGAGTAGGTTAGGCTGGACAGTGACGCAGGCGGCAACAACGGAGGCAGTCGATGGCCGACAGGTACCAGCAGTTCACCAAGTCCCCGATCGGCAGGTTCGTGGTGCCCAAGCTCGGCCTGCCCAGCCCGACTCCGTTGCGTCGCTACACGCCGGGCCAGCCCGCGCTCGATGGTCCCGCACTCGTGGGTGCCGCGCCGAACGGACGGCTGGAGAAGACCCTGACCAGCCAGCTCGCCGACGCCGGGATCGAGGTGCGCACCGAGGCCGCGGACGGCACGAAGTACGGCGCACTGGTCTTCGACGCCACTGGCATCAAGGATCCCAAGGACCTGCGTGAGCTGCACAAGTTCTTCCACCCGGTGATCCGCAAGGTGGGTACGTGCGGCCGCGTCGTCGTGGTCGGCACGCCCCCGGAGTTGGCCGGGGGCCGGGAACGCATCGCTCAGCGTGCGCTCGAAGGCTTCACCCGTTCCGTCGGCAAGGAGCTCAAGCGCGGAGCCACCGCGCAGCTCGTCTACGTCGCCGAAGGAGCTGAGGACGCGACCGAATCCACCCTGCGTTTCCTGCTCTCGGCCAAGTCCGCGTTCGTGGACGGCCAGGTCATCCGGGTCGGCACGGTGCCGGCGACGGGAAAGACGCAGGTACCCGCGAACTGGGAGAAGCCCCTCGAGGGCAAGATCGCGCTGGTGACCGGTGCGTCCAGGGGGATCGGCGCCGCCATCGCCGAGGTGCTCGCCCGTGACGGCGCGCACGTCGTCGCACTGGACATCCCGGCCCAGGGCGGTGACCTCTCGCAGGTCGCGAACAAGATCGGCGGTTCGGCACTGCAGCTCGACATCACCGCGGCCGACGCGCCGGAGAAACTCGCGACGTATCTCACCGAACGGCACGGCGGAGTGGACGTCGTCGTGCACAACGCGGGAATCACCAGGGACAAGACACTGGGCAACATGACCGAGGGCGGCTGGGACGCCGTACTCGCGGTCAACCTCAACTCCCAGCTCGCCGTCAACGACAAGCTGCTCGCCGGCAAGGTACTGAACGAGGGCGGACGGATCATCGGGGTCTCCTCGATCGCCGGAATCGCGGGCAATGTCGGCCAGACCAACTACGCCACGACCAAGGCCGGGGTCATCGGCATGGTGGACGACGGAGCGGCCCGGCTCGCCGAGCACGGCGGCACGATCAATGCCGTCGCACCTGGGTTCATCGAGACCAAGATGACGGCCGCGGTCCCCGTCGTCATTCGTGAAGCGGGACGCAGGCTGGCCAGTCTCGCCCAGGGTGGGCTTCCGGTGGACGTCGCCGAGACCATCGCCTGGTACGCCAACCCCGCCTCGGCTGCCGTCAATGGCAACGTCGTACGCGTGTGCGGCCAAGCCCTGATCGGCGCGTGACCTCATGGTCGTGAAGGAAATACACTCCGCGCCCAGCCTGTCGACGCTGTATCCCAAGGCGGCCCTCGGCGGGCTGCTGCCCGGCGGCAAGGGCGGCGGCAGCCTTCCGGATACCGAGTACGTGCGTCCCGACGTCGTCGTCGACCCCGCACATCTCGCGGCGTACAACGAGGTCTGCGGGTTCAGGCTGTCCGACGATCTGCCCGCGACCTACCCGCACATCCTGGCGTTCCCGTTGCAGATCGCGCTGATGACGGAGCAGGCGTTCCCTTTCCCGCTGCTGGGCATGGTGCACGTCGCCAACCGCATCACGCAGCGCAGGCCGGTTCGCCTCGGAGAGTCGTTCACGCTGCGCGTGCGGGTGGAGAACCTGCGTCCCCATGAGAAGGGGCAGCAGTTCGACGTGATCAGCGAGGTCATCCCGAGCCAGACGCCCGATGACGGTCCCGTGTGGACGGATGTGAGCACCTACCTCCGGCGCGGCGATGGGAGTGCTGAGCGGGGTGGAAAGCGCGAGCAGCTCGCTCCGCCGTCACCGACCGCGATCTGGCGGGTACCGGGGGACATCGGCCGCAGCTACGCGGAGGTGTCTGGTGACCGCAACCCGATCCACCTGCACCCGCTGACCGCGCGGATGTTCGGCTTCCCTTCGGCGATCGCCCACGGGATGTGGACCAAGGCGCACAGCCTGGCCGCGTTCGAGGGCAGGCTGCCCGACGCCTACACCGTCGACGTGCGGTTCAAGCTCCCCGTCCTGCTCCCCGCAAAGGTCGCCTTCACCACCTGGCGATTGGAGCCGGACAGCGGCGCGGAGCGTCTCCGTGGGGGGTGGCGAACGGGTGACGGGTGGGCGTTCGAGCTCTGGAACGCGCGTAAGCCCAAGCCACATCTGGAAGGCACCATCACCGCCCTGTGATCGCACTTTTCCGGGAAAGTGCGATACCGGGGTGACCGGGGCTATTGCTGGGGGGTCCAGACGCGGCCCTCGACCAGGTCGTTGAAGCCGAGCCAGACCAGGTTCATCAGCCAGGACGCGAGCACGCCGTCGGTGACCTCGCTGTGGTCCAGCCACCAGTCCGCCAGTGACTCGGCCGCGCCGACCAGTGCGGCGGCGAGGCCCTCACCGGACTTCTCGACCTGGTCGGCCAGGCCCTTCTGGCTGCCCGCCGAGACCACCAGCGCAGCGACGAGTTCGATGGCCCTGCTCCGCATCGAGGTGATCTCCTCGGCGAAGGAACCGCCGACGGCGAGTGCCTGCCGATGCAGGACCGTCCACGACTCCCGGTAGTCGGCGACGAAACGATAGAACGATCGGAGTCCATGCCAGAGCTGCATATCGGGAGGCAGGTCCGGCTGGATCCCGGCCTCGACGGCCTCCAGCAACCGGGAGGCCTCCCGGCGGATGCACTGGGCGAAGAGATCTTCCTTCGAGCCCAGGTACGTATAGATCATCGGCTTGGACACCCCGGCTACGTCCGAGATCTCGTCCATCGACGCCGAGTGGTAGCCATAACGCGAGAAAACTCGCACGGCCGCGTCCAGGATCTGCCTTTCGCGGACCGCACGGGGTAAGCGCTTGGCCCGTTCAGGCGAACGCTGTACATGCTCCGACACCCGTACCTCCTGTTCTCTTGAACGCTACAGGTTGACGAGGTCAGGGCCGAGTTTCGGCACGCTTGCCGCTCTACCTACTCACGGGTAGCCTTACGGACGAGTAGGTAGAGCGGGGGTGCGGATGACCGAGAAGACCGGGGTTTCGATGGCGGATCTGGCCGTCGTTCGTGGCGTCGCACTGCTCGATCTGCTCGAGCGCGCTGACCCTGCCGCACTCGATCCCGCGCTCGACGCCGACACCCTGGTCGGCAAGGTGAATCTCGCGGCGCTCGGCAAGGACGGCTTCCGCAGGCTGCTCGCCGTGCTGGTCCGGCTCGAGAGCGCGGTACCCGCACTGTCGCTGCGCCGGGTGGATCCGCAGCGTTTCGCCACCCTCGTCGGCCGTGCGTCGAACATGCAACTGGACCGCGTGCTCGCCGAACCGGAACTGCGGGCCAGGATGCTCGACGAGATCTTCGACCGGATGAGCGCGCAACTGCGGACCGAGCGGGCGCGGGACCTTGACGCGGTGGTGCACTGGCGCTTTTCCGGTGCCGTCGGCGGGGGCGGTTTCGATCGCGTCGAGACCGTCATCCGAAACGCCGAGTGCGTGGCGCGCAGGGAGTTGCTGGAGCAGCCGAGGGTCACCATCACCATCGCCCCCGCTGACTTCGTCAAACTCGTCACCCGGCAGACGACTCCGGCTGTGCTGTTCGTCACGGGAAGAATCAAGGTAAAGGGTGATCTGGCGTTCGCAACGGGGCTGATCGGATTCTTCGATCTTCCCGAACCGTCGTGAGCCGGTAGGATTCGCCGCCGTGTCCGAAAAAGACAAGCCGAAGACCTGGCGCGAGCGATTCCGTTTCTCGCGTACCACCGAAACTCCGGTCGGCGGACAGGACTCCGAGCATCCGATCAATGCCTTCGCCAGGCATGTCGAGGTGACCGCCCTGAGCCCGGCGCAGTTCGTTCAGTTGCTGGAAACCCTGGATATGTTGGGAAAGACCGGCGCCGGAATCGAGCTGAGCTCACTGTCCACCGAGGTGCTCGTCGATGTAGTGCATCGGGCGTCGAAGGAACAGATCAAGGCCATCGGCGAACACGAAGAACTACGCGCCGTGTTCATTGACGAGATTTTCCGCCGAATGTCCGACCATTTCGTTCCGGAACGTGCGAGAAACATCGACCTTGTCGTTTCCTGGCGATTTACCCCTGGCGATGGTGACGATGGTTTCGATCGGTTCCAAACGGTGATCGAGGACGGTATCTGCGTGTCCGGCGAGGACCTGGACCGTGCCCCGGACACAACGATCACCCTGGCCGCTGAGGACTTCATCCGGATGGCGACGGGCACCGTCGCGGTCGCGACCATGTTCGTCACCGGGAAGGTCAAGGTGAAGGGCGAGTACGCCCCGGCCGTGCGCTTCAGCAGCTACTTCGACCTGCCCCAGCCCTGAGGCTGGTCGAACTACTGCGGGTCGATGATCGGGCGCGGCTGCTGTGTGGGGCGCGATGACCGGTCGTCTTCGACGATCTCGCTGTCCACCACGATGACCCGCGGCTGCCCCGGCCCAGCTTGCTGCGGGTGTTGTGGATGCTGTGGATTCATCATCGGGGCGCGGCGTTCCAGCCTGCGCAACCACGAGCGGCGAATCAGGCTCCGCGAAGGCGGCAGCAGGAAGAGCAGCCCGGCGACGTCGCTGACAAAACCGGGCAGCAGGATCAGCAGCCCGCCGAGCGCGATCAGCATTCCGTCGGTGACCTCAGCGTGTGCGGACTTGCCCGACCGGGCGGTCTCCACGAACGCCTTGGCCGCCTTCGCGCCCTGACGGCGGGCGAGCGCCGACCCCAGGAACGCTCCGGCCAGCAGTAATCCGATGGTCGGGAAGAAACCGATCGCCGAACTCACCGCCCAGACGGCGGCCACCTCGGCAACCACGTAGAGCAGTAACGCGACAGCCATACCTTGTCCAACGTCCGAGGTGCCCGATTTGCTCCCGGGATGACCCATGCGGCGACAACGTCACCCGTTGTGCGGAGTCAGGCGAAAACCACCGCCCGCCGCACGGGAGTGCCGCGCGGCGGGCAGCGGTGTTCGCGCCTGCTAGAAGGTGATCGCCACCGACGGGTCCGAGAGCAGCGCTCCGACATCGGCAAGGAACTCCGAGCCCTGCTGGCCGTCGACCACACGGTGGTCGAAGCTCAGCGCGAGCTGCAGCACCTTACGGATCTTGATCTCGCCATCGACCACCCACGGGGTGTCGCGGATGGCGCCGAACGCCAGGATCGCCGACTCGCCGGGATTGACGATCGGCGTACCCGTGTCGACTCCGAAGACCCCGACGTTGCTGATCGTGATCGTGCCGTTGACCATGTCGGCGGGCGTCGTCTTGCCCTCCCGCGCGGTGGCCGTGAGCTCACCGAGTGCGCCGGCCAGCTCGGGCAGCGACATCGAGTCGGCGTCGCGGATCTTCGGCACCACGAGCCCGCGCGGGGTGGCCGCGGCGACCCCGAGGTGCACGTAGTCCTTGAAGACGATCTCGCCGGCTTCCTCGTCCCACGTCGCGTTGACGTCGGGAGTCCGCTTCGCGGCGAGGCATATGGCCTTGGCCGCGAACGCCAGCGGGGTCAGCTTCACTCCGGCGAAGGCCGGGCTGTTCTTCAGCCTCGCCCGCAGCTCCATCATCGGCGTGACGTCGACGGTGAGGAACTCCGTCACATGCGGTGCGGTGAACGCGCTCTGCACCATCGCCGTCGCGGTCGCCTTGCGGACACCCTTGATCTTCACCCTGCGCTCGCGCGATGCCGGGTCGATCGCGGGCGCCGCAGAGGCTTCCGCTTCCGGAAGTTCTCCGCTGATGCTGGTGCTGCCGTTGGCCGCCTTGTGCACGTCCTCCCGGGTGATCACCCCGCCGTCGGCCGAGCCCGAGAGCTCGTGCAGATCGACCCCGAGCTCCTTGGCGAGCTTGCGCACCGGCGGCTTCGCCAGCGGCACATACCCACCCTTCGGCGCCGCGGCGACAGGCTCCGCCGGCGCCGCCGGTGCCGTTTGGGATGTCCCCAATGTGGCATTGGGGACGTTGGAAGTACCCAATGCCACATTGGGGGACTTCCGCGGGCGACGTTTGGCGGACACCGCTTTGGAGCCGTAGCCGACCAGCGGCTTCATCTCCTCCTCGGCGGGGGCGGTTTCGGCCGGGGTCTCCTCGGCAGGCGCCGGTGCCGAGCCGTTGGAACCGGCAGGGACCGCGGGAGGCGCACCGTTCGGGTCGACGTCGACCGTGAGGATCGGCGTGCCGACCTCGACGGTCTGCCCCGGCTCCACGAGCAGTTCGGTGACCACGCCGGCCCACGGAATCGGCAGCTCGACGGCGGCCTTGGCGGTCTCCACCTCGACCACGATCTGGTTTACGGTCACCTCGTCGCCCGGCTTGACGCGCCAGTCGAGAATCTCCGCCTCGGTCAGCCCCTCCGCAGTGTCGGACAGGGGGAATTGCTTGTAGTCAGGCATCTGTCGAATCCCCCTTACCAGGCCAGCGAACGGTCGACGGCGTGCAGCACCCGATCGAGATCGGGCAGGAAGTGCTCCTCGAGCTTCGTCGGCGGATACGGGGTGTCGAACCCGGTAACCCGAAGCACCGGTGCTTCCAGGGAGTAGAAGCACTCCTGCTGCACTCGAGTGGCGATCTCCGAAGTCAGCGACGACTCCGAAGGCGCCTCACTCACCGCGATGAGCCTGCCGGTACGGCGTACCGACTCGAAAACCGGACCGAGGTCGAGCGGGGACAGCGTCCGCAGGTCGATCACCTCGAGCTGGCGTCCCTCCTCGGTCGCCGCCGTCGCGGCGTCGAGGCAGACCTTCACCGAAGGGCCATAGCCGACGAGGGTGGCGGCGTCGCCATTGCGGACGACTCTGGACGAGAACAGCGGGTCCGGAGTCGCCGCCGTGTCGACGGGAGCCTTCAGGTTGCCCGAGTGGTAGAGCCGCTTCGGCTCGAAGAACAGCACCGGGTCGTCGCAGGCGATGGCCTGCTGGATCATCCAGTAGGCATCGGCCGGGTTCGAGCAGGACACCACTTTCAGGCCCGCGACATGCGCGAACAGCGACTCCGGCGACTCCGAGTGGTGCTCCACCGCACCGATCCCGCCGCCGAACGGCACCCGGATCACCACCGGGACCTTGATCCGGCCCTCCGAGCGGTAGTGCAGCTTCGCCAGCTGGCTGACGATCTGGTCGAAGCCGGGGAAGATGAACCCCTCGAACTGGATCTCGCACACTGGCCGGAAGCCGCGTACGGCCAGCCCGACCGCCGTGCCGATGATCCCGGACTCGGCCAGCGGCGTGTCGAGCACGCGCTGCTCACCGAAGTCCTTCTGCAGGCCGTCGGTGATCCGGAAGACGCCGCCGAGCTTGCCGACGTCCTCGCCCATCATCAGGACCTTGTCGTCGGCCTCCATAGCCGCCCGCAGGCCCTGGTTGAGCGCCTTGCCGATGGTCAGGTTCTGCACGGTCGAGCTCGCCGCGCTCACGTTGTCCTTCACGGGGGCAGCCATCAGCGCTCACCTCCGGCGGTGGCGAAGCCGTCGAGGTAGGCCAGGTACTCCTCGCGCTGAGCGTCGAGTACCGGCGAGGACTCGGCGTAGACGTTCTCGAAGATCCGCTCAGGTGGTGGATCCGGCATGTTGAAGCAGAAGTCGCGCAGTTCGGCGGCGAACTCGTCCGACTCGGTCTGCACCTGGTCGAAGAAGTCCTGGTCGGCGCCGCCGCCGCGGGCCAGGTAGGCCCGGACACGCTCGATCGGGTCCTTCAGCTTCCACTCCTCCAGCTCGTCGGAGAGCCGGTAGCGGGTGGGGTCGTCGGTGGTGGTGTGGGCGTCCATCCGGTAGGTGAAGGCCTCGATCAGCACCGGTCCGTTGCCGTGCCTGCACTCCTCCAGCGCCCAGCGGGTCACCGCGAGACAGGCGAGTACGTCGTTGCCGTCCACCCGGATGCCGGGGAAGCCGTAACCCCGGGCCCGCTGGTACAGCGGCAGCCGCGACTGCCGTTCGGTCGGCTCCGAGATGGCCCACTGGTTGTTCTGGCAGAAGAACACCACCGGCGCGTCGTAGACCGCCGCCCAGACGAAGCCCTCGGCCACGTCACCCTGGCTGGTCGCGCCGTCACCGAAGTAGGTGATGGTGGCTTCACCGTCATCGTCTCCGACCTTGCCCTCGAACTTCTGCCCCATGGCGTAGCCGGTGGCGTTGAGGACCTGGTTGCCGATGACGATCGTGTACGGGTGGAAGCCGTGCTTCTTGAAGTCCCAGCCGCCCTGGTCGGTGCAGCGGAAGATGCCGAGCAGTTCCTTGAAGTCCACGCCCCTGGTGAAGGCAACGCCGTGTTCGCGGTAACTGGGGAACGCCATGTCGCGCGATTCGAGCGCGCGACCGGAGCCGATCTGTGCGGCCTCCTGGCCGAGCAGCGGAACCCAGATGCCGAGCTGGCCCTGGCGCTGCATGTGGTTGGCCTCGCGGTCTCCACGACGGACCAGCACCATGTCGCGGTAGAGCCCGCGCAGCGCTTCGGCGTCGATGTCGGCGATGTAAGGGTCGAACTGTGACGACGGGACCCGCTCGCCTTCGGGGGTGAGCAGCTGAGTGAGGTCAGTGCCACCTTCGTTTGTTGCTCGCAAACCCGCTATCACCTGTTCCGGAGTCGGTTCCGCCGCTGTTGCGGCTGGTCCGGCGCCAGGCTCCGGGCGCGTCCACTGTTCGGGGGACGACATGCGCTTGTCTCCTCGGTTCGGTGCCGCGCAGCCGCTTGTGGCGGCCACCACGACTTCGCCGGCGGCCACCTGCGCATCGGGTCCGAGCGCTCGGGTCACCGTCGGCGGTGACGGTTCACGCGGCCATCCTGACACGAACAGGCCTCGGATGGTGAGTCCTCGAAGCCGATTCGTTGCCGGAAAACGGTATCTGAGCTGCACAAACGTTTGGACTCCCGATGATGGGGCCGCCGAAAGTAGGGCATGCGTTCGCGTTCTGGACCAGGGGTGGGCGGTGAGTTCCCAGTCCTGACGGCGACCCGGCGCACCCAATGATCCGAGAAGGCCTCGAGTCTTTGTGACGTAGAGCACTGTGGGTGCGTGTCAGGATCGGGGCATGGATCAGCGGCTTGTGCGGGACACGGTTCGGACCATCTGGGAGGGCGAGGCGCTGGACAGCCTCGCGGGCTTCGTGACCATTCCTGGCTGGAGGCCGCCCTCGACCGGGCGGCGCGGACGTGTTCGCCAGGCAGTGGCGGGCGACAGGCCTCGGTGGGAACAATCCCGTTCCTCGGCCTGTTCGCCCGCACCTACCCCGACGCCCAGTTCGTGGTCACCGAGGCCGTAGCCCAGTTACTGCACGCCCACGCCCACGCCGACGCGTGAAGTCGCCGACGACTCCCGTCAGAGGTCGGCCTTCTTGAACTCGAACTCCCGGGCGGCATCGGAGGTGAAGTTGTACTTCAGCGTCGCGAGCCCGAACGGCTTCGCCGGGTCGACGCTGAACAGCGTGGTCGAGCGCGGTGGGTTGCGGTTCTCCGCCGGTCCGTAGGCGTAGTCGCCGGTGAGCCCGTCGAAGCTCACACTGCCGAGTTGCCTGGACGCCTCGAGGATGCCGTCCCTGGACAGGTCGCCCAGCTCCACCGCCTTCTCCAGCACTGCGGTCATCGCCCGGCCCTGGTTGTAACCGAAGGCGAAGTAGAAGTCCGGCTGCTGGTCCGGGGCGAACTGCGCGACGCGATCGACCATGTCCTTCATCCCGGGCACGGACTCGTCGCCCCACTCGGTTCCCTCGGAGGCGATCGTGACGTACTGCTGCATGTACGGCGCCACCGGCGACTTCGCCAGCGCGCCCACGTAGCTCGGCGACTGGGCGTACCACTTCGGCGTGAACTTGGCCTGCGCCGCCGTGCCCCAGATCTTGCCCGCGTCGGTCGGAGTCGCGGTCAGGAACACCATCTCGCAACCCGCCCCGGCGAGGGCGCCGACCTGTCCCGCGTAGTTCTCGGTGCTCACCTTGAACCGCTGCGTGTTCGTGACCGTGAAGCCGTACTTCTCGGCAGCGAAGTCGATCCCCTGCTGGCCCGCCTCGCCGTAGACGTCGTCCTGCACCATCGTGCAGATCTTCGACTCCGGCGTGCCACCGCCCTCGGACAGGTAGTGATCCATCGCGTTGATCGACTGGATTTGGTACGGCGCGCCGACCGGCAGCAGGTTGTCCTCCCGCACCCACAGCGCGTCGAGGGACGCCGGCGCGGCCAGGATCTTGTCGGACCGCAGCTGCGGCAGCACGGCGAGGGTGGGCGCGGTGCCGAGGACCTGCGTGAACGCCGCGACCTCGCCCTTGATCTTGTTGTACTGCTGGACGGTGACGTCCGGCTTGTACTGGGTGTCCTCCTGCACGAGTTCGACCTTGTACTTGCCCGCGATACCGCCCTGCGAGTTGATGTGGTCGAACCACACCTTGTTTCCGGAGGTGAGCGGCTGGCCGATCACCGCGATCGGGCCGGAGAGCGGGCTGAGCACGCCGAGTTTGATCGTCGTGCCGTCGAAACCGGTCGTGGTGGCCGGCTCGCCCGCCTGGCCCTCACCCGAACCGCCTTCGTCGCCCGCGCCACCACAGGCCGTGACGGCCAGTGCCGCCACGGCGAGAACTGCCGTGAGCTTCCTTCGATGCACCTGCATGGTGACGCCTCCTGTCATCAATACGAGAACGGCCAGGCCTTGAAGTAGTTCTTCGCCCGCAGCCAGATCCCGGCGAGGCCGCGTGGTTCCAGTACCAGGAACAGCACGATGAGCACTCCGAAAATGGCCTGGTTGAGCGCGAAGACGCTGATGAAGCCGTCCCCGCCGACCGACGTGCGCACGCCGGGGATGATCGCGCTGTAGCGGTCGATCAGCGCGGGCAGCGCGCCGACGAAGATCGCCCCGAGCACGGAGCCGAAGATCGTTCCGAGCCCACCGACGATCACGATCGCGATGTACTGGATCGACAGCAGCAGGTTCCACTCGTCCGGGCTGACGAACTGCTGGTACGAGCCGAACAACGCGCCCGCCATCGAGGCGATGGCACTGGAGATCATGAACGCGCCGATCTTGTACCTGCCTGCCCGCACCCCGATCACCTCGGCGGCCTGGTCGCGGTCACGGACGGCCTGCAGTGCCCGGCCGGGCCTGGTCCGGACCAGGTTCTTGGCGAGCAGCGCGACGATGGCGACCAGGCCCCAGACCAGCCAGAAGTAGCCCTGGTTACGCGAGTAGGTCTCCCCGACGATGGTCAGTGCGCCGAAGTCCACCGGACCGATCGCCACGTCGGTGTTCACCGAAGTGCCGGAGTTGCCGCCGGTCAGATCGCCGAGGTTTCGCCACAGATGCTCGCCGACGAAGATGAGACCGAGAGTGACGATCGCCAGGTAGTGCCCGCGCAGCCGCAGCGTGAACGGGCCGATCAGGCCACCGAGCGCGCCGCCGACCAGCGCGGCCGCGAGCAACCAGAGTGGCAGCGGCAGGCCGAGGTCGCCGCCGACCCGCGCGGTCACATATGCCCCGGCGCCGATGAAGAACGCGTGGCCGAGGGAGATCTGCCCGCAGTAGCCGGTGAGCAGGTTCAGCCCGATCGCGCCGACCGCGGTGATGCCGACGTAGATCAGCACGGAAAGCCAGAAGTCGTCCTGCACCACGGCGGGCAGTACGAGGAAGACGACGACCATGGCGACGAGGCCGAACTTCGCCCACGGCGTGCCGAACAGCCGCAGGTCCTCACGGTAGGAGCGGGTGAGGTTGCGGTGCGGGGTGGCTGACCGGCGCTTGCGGAAGGAAGCGAGGAACGGGAACGCGCGCGTTCTGGAGAAAATACGGTGCGGGGTGGCGCGGGAGGACCGGCGCCTGGTCGCGATCGCCATCAGATCCGTCTCACTTCCTTGGTACCCAGCAGCCCGTATGGCCGGATCAGCAGGATCACGATCATCAGCAGGTAGGGGACGATGACCGAGACGTTGTCGCCGGCCCAGGAGAAGAGCTGGTCCTGGTAGCCGCGGGTCAGGGCCTCCGCGAGGCCGATGATCAGGCCGCCGAGCACGGCTCCCGCCGGGGAGTCGAGGCCGCCGAGGATCATCGCCGGGAACGCTGCCAGTGCGATGAACCCGATCGATGGCGACAGCCCGCCCGGCCCGGCTGCCATCGTGATCCCGGCGAGCGCGGCCAGTGCCGCCGCGATCGCCCAGGACACCGCGTACACCCGGCGCGCGCTGATGCCCTGCGCCAGCGCTGCCTCTGGATCGAACGCGGTCGCCCGCATCGCCAGCC
This sequence comes from Amycolatopsis palatopharyngis, assembly GCF_003385185.1. Taxonomy (GTDB): domain Bacteria; phylum Actinomycetota; class Actinomycetes; order Mycobacteriales; family Pseudonocardiaceae; genus Amycolatopsis; species Amycolatopsis palatopharyngis. Next base: position 26,280 of record NZ_PQHZ01000036.1, read on the forward strand.
CGAGTGAACTGAACCGGAAGAAGAGGAAGAAGGCGATCACCACGGCGGCGGTGAGACCGATCGTCCACAGGTCACGGACACCGAACACCAGCCCGCCGACCTCGACCGTGCGGATGTTCCACGGGTTGTTCACCTGCTTGTTCTCGAACCCCCAGATCGCCGTGATCAGCGGTTCCAGGACGAACAGCAGGCCGATGGTGATCATGATGACGGCGAACGGGGGCTGTCCGACCATTCTGCGCAGCACGATCCGCTCGAACGCCGCGCCGACCACGGCGGCGGAGAGACAGCCCAGCACCACGGCGACGGCGAACGCGATCGCCAGGTTGTTGGAGAAGGTGTAGCCGAGGTAGGCGCCGAGGGCGAGCAGGCCGCCCTGGGCGAAGTTGATCACGCCGGTCGACTTGTAGATGACCACGAAACCCAGCGCCACGAGCGCGTAGGTCGACCCGAGCGCGAGCCCGGCGAAACAGTTCTGCAGAAACGCGGTCACGTGCTCACCTCCCCGCCACTCGCACTTTCCCAGGAAAGTGCGACGAGGACCGCGCATCGTGCGGCACTCGAGGACTCGCACTTTCCCGGGAAAGCGCGGTTCTGGGCGGTCATCGGTACATCGCCTCGATCTCGTCGGCGAATCGCTCGGCTATGGCCCTGCGCTTGACCTTCTGGGTCGCGGTCAGTTCGCCGTCCTCGTGGTCGAGCTCCTTGTCGATCAGCGTGAACTTCTTGATCTGCTCGACGGCGGCGAGGTCGTGGTTGGCCTCGGTGATCACGCTCTGCACGAGGTTGCGGATCTCCGGTTTCGACGAGAGGTCGGCGTAGGTGGTGTATGCCAGCCCGCGCCGGGTCGCCCAGTCTCCGACCGTGTCCCGCTCGACGCCGATCAGCGCGGTCAGGTACTTGCGCCGGTCCCCGGTCACGACGGCCTCGCGAATGTAGGGCGAGACCTTCAACCGGTTCTCGATCTCCGAGGGCGACACGTTCTTGCCGCCCGCGGTGATGATGATGTCCTTCTTGCGGTCGGTGATCCGCAGGAATCCGTCGGCGTCTATTTCCCCGACATCGCCGGTGTGCAGCCAGCCTTCCGGGTCGACCGTGGCCGCCGTGGCGTCCGGATTGTCCAGGTAGCCCTGGAAAACTCCCGCCGAACGGGTCAGGATCTCGCCGTCCTCGGCGATCCGAACCTCCACACCGGACATTGGCACGCCGACGGAGCCGAGGCGCACATCGCCGGCGGGTGTCAGCGTGCAGACAGCCGTGTTCTCGGTCTGCCCGTATCCTTCCCGCACCGGAATTCCGATGGCCCACAAGTACTCCAGCACCTGTGGCGCGATCGGCGCGGCACCGCTGATCGCCGTCCTCACCCGGACCATGCCAAGCTTCTCGCGGAGCGGCCGGAAGACGAGGGTGTCGCACAGGGCGAACATCAGCCGGTCGGCAAGCGTGGCCGTGCCCGCCATCCGCCGCGGCGCGATCCGTCTGCCCTGATGCACACAGGCGCGGTACAGCCAGCGCTTGAGCCGGGAGGCATCCGCCATGCGAATCTCCACGCCGGCCAGCATCTTCTCCCACACCCTTGGCACGCCGAGGAAAACCGTCGGTTGGACGTCGCGCAGGTCGTACTGAAAGGACGGACCGCCCTCGCCGAAGTTCACCACCGAGCCGGCCCAGACCGCGTCCACCACGGAGATCAGCCGTTCCGCGATATGACACAGCGGCAGGTAACTGAGCACCTCGTCGCGCTGGTCGCTGCCGAGCGCCTCGACGAACACGCGCGCCGAGGCCACCAGGTTCGCGTGCGAGATCATCGCCCCCTTCGGCGGCCCGGTGGTGCCCGAGGTGTAGACGAGAATCGCCGTGTCCGCAGGATCGAGGCGGGCCACCGACTCCGCGTATGCCGCCAGCGTGCCGGTGGCGTCATCGCGTTGTTCGATTTCGGCGAAGGTGAGCAGCGCCTCGTCAGCGTCGAGCCGGACGCCGCGCGGATCCATCACCACCAGGTGCCGCAGGTCGGGCAGCTGGTCCCGGACGGCCAGCGTCTTGTCCAGTTGTTCCTCGTCCTCGGCGATCAGCACACTGCAGCGGGAGTGCCCGAGCAGATACTGCACCTCCATCGCGGGTGAGGTCGGGTAGATCCCGATGCTCTGCGCGCCGAGTCCCTGCACGGCGAGGTCGGCGATCACCCACTCCGGCCGGTTCTCGGCGTGGATCGCGACCCTGGCGCCGGGGCCGACACCGAGTTCACGCAGCCCGGCCGCGACCTTCGCGACGCGCTCGGCGTACCCGGACCAGGTCCACTCCCGCCAGCAGCCGCGGTGCTTCTCCCTGATCGCAATGTCGTCGCCGTGTTCCCGCGCGAGTTCCAGTAGTCGCGCGGGCAGGGTGTCCACAGTGGCCGGTGCATCGACAGCGGTAGTCATGCCGCACCACCAAGGTAGGCCTCGATCACCTGTGGGTCGTTCTGCACATGGGCCGGTGTCCCCTCGGCGATCGCGACGCCGAAGTCCAGCGCCAGCACACGGTCCGCGAGGTCCATCACCAGCCGCATGTCGTGCTCGACCAGGATCATCGCCAGGTCCAGTTCCGCGCGGACCTCGATCAGGTACCTGGCCATGTCCTCGGTCTCCTCGAGGTTCATGCCCGCCACCGGTTCGTCGAGCAGCAACAGTCGCGGACGCATCGCCAGAGCGCGTCCGAGTTCGGCTCGTTTCGCCACTCCGTAGGGCAGCATTCCTGCCGGAGTCCAGCGGTAGGGCTCGAGTTCGAGCAGTTCGACGATCTCCTCGACCGCGGCGCGGTGGCTGATCTCCTCGCCTTTCGCCCTGCCCCACCACAACATTCCGCTCAGGAAGCCGGTGCGCATCAGGTGATGACGGCCGAGCATCAGGTTGTCGATCAGCGACAGGTGCTGGAACAGGCCGAGGTTCTGGAACGTCCTGGCCACGCCGAGCGACGCGATGGCCGCGGGCGCGCGACCGAGCAACTGCTGCCCGTCCAGGGTGACGCTGCCCTGTTGTGGGCGGTAGACGCCGTTGAGACAGTTGAAGATAGACGTCTTTCCCGCACCGTTCGGCCCGATCACCGCGAACAGTTCGCCTTGCCGCACGCCGAATCCGACGCCGTCCAGTGCGGTCACGCCGCCGAAACGCATCGTCAGGTCCCGCACCTCGAGCAGTGGGAAATCCGGCTTCGTCACGCGCTCCATCGCTTCTTCCTCCGGTAGCTCTTGACGTCGGCGAAGGAGCGACGCTCTAGGGCGTCATCAGTTGCGGTGCCCAGATAGAACTCGCGGATGTCCTCGTCGGCGAGCAGTTCGCTCGCGGGACCGTCCTTGACGACCTTTCCGGTCTCCAGCACGTAACCGGAGTGCGCGATGGACAACGCCATCATGGCGTTCTGCTCGACCAGTAGCACGCTCGTGCCCTGCGCGTTGATCTGCACGATGATGTCGCGTACCTGTTCCACCAGTTTCGGAGCGAGACCGAGTGAGGGCTCGTCGAGCAGCAGCAGTCTTGGCGCGGCCATCAGTGCGCGGCCGATCGCGACCATCTGCTGCTCGCCACCGGAGAGGTAGCCCGCGACGGACTTGCGCCGCCCCGCCAATGCCGGGAACAGTTCCATGACCCTGGCGTAGGACTCGCGGACCTCGGCACGCGATCGCCGCGTGTAGGCGCCGGTGCGCAGGTTTTCGTCGACGGTGATCTCGGCGAAAATCCGCCTGCCCTCCATCACCTGCGCGATTCCCTTGCGGACGACGTCCGCGGGGTCGGCGCCGGTGATATCCTCCTCGTCCAGCCGGACCGCACCTTTGGTGATCTTGCCTCGGTGCGGGGACAACAGCCCGGTGACCGCGCGGAGCAGGGTGGTTTTGCCCGCACCGTTCGCCCCGAGCAGCGCGACGATCGACCCGGCCCCGACCTGCAGGCTCAACCCGCGCAGGACCAGCACCACATCCTCGTAAACGACCTCGAGGTTGTTCACGGACAGTGCCGCAGGGGTCGGTGCCGGCCGCTCAGTTGTCGCCGCGTGAGCAGCAGGCGTGGAGCGGTTACCCATACCGATGTCCCCGTTCCTGTCGAACAAGCCGGACAAAGCGGAGTGATGTGGATCACGCAGATTGTGAACGTAGCCCCGGGTTTGCCTCTGGGCAATAGCCGGGACGAACTGTGACCAGGAGCTGGGCGCAACGATCGGATCAAGGTGGTTTTTTTTACCTGTTCGGCCCGGATTCCGTCGTTCCCTTTCGTCTGCCTGGTGGAAAGCGGATGGCAGGATGGCGGCGTGGAACAGAATTCCGTACGTGAAACCGTCCGTGGGCTGTGGACGAACGACATCCTGCCCAGCCTGTCCGGCCTGGTGGAGATCCCGGCGCTCTCGCCCGGCTTCGACTCCGAATGGCAGCGCTCCGGCCATCTCGACGCCGCGATCGAGCACGTTCGCGCGTGGCTCGCTGCCCGGGTGATCCCCGGTGCGAGCATCGACGTGGTACGCCTCGACGGCCGCAGTCCGGTGCTGCTGCTCGATGTCCCGGCCACGCCGGGTGCCGAGGATCGGGGCACCTTGCTGATGTACGGCCACCTCGACAAACAACCGCCGGTCGGGGGCTGGTCCGAAGGGCTGGGGCCGTGGACCCCGGTGCTGCGTGACGGGCGGCTCTACGGCCGGGGATCGGCTGACGACGGCTACGCGGGTTACGCCGCGACCGCCGCGCTGGAGGCCGTGCGGGCAGGTGGCGGCGTACACGCGCGCACTGTCGTGCTGCTGGAGACAGGCGAGGAGTCCGGCAGCCCGGACCTGCCCTTCTACCTGGAGCACCTGGGCGAGCGGCTCGGCCAGGTCACCTTCGTCGTCTGCCTCGACTCCGGGGGTAACGACTACGAGCGGCTGTGGCTGACCACCAGTCTGCGCGGACTGGCGCAGGTCCGCGTCACCGTGCGGGTCCTCGACTCGGCGCAGCACTCCGGTCTGGCCAGCGGGGTCGTCGCGAGCTCGTTCCGGGTGCTGCGCAGGCTGCTGGACCGGATCGAGGACTCCGAGACCGGCGAGATCCTGCTGGACGAGCTGAACGTGGAGATCCCGGCGAACCGGCGGGAGGAGGCAGCCGCCACCGCACAGGTCGCCCCCGGTGCCGTCAAGTCGTCCTTCCCGTTGCACGGTGCCACCCGGCCGGTCGTCGAAGACGAGCTGGAGCTGCTGCTGAACAACAGCTGGCGCCCCACGTTGTCGGTCATCGGCGGAGCCGGACTCCCCGTCCCAGACGAGGCGGGCAACGTCCTGCGTGCCGGGACGACGCTGGCGCTGAGCTTCCGGCTACCGCCGACGGCCGACTCGGCGGCCGCGCTGAAGGCCGTCGAGACCGTGCTGACGAACGAAGTGCCGTACTCGGCCACTGTGGAGCTCAGTGGCACCGAGCATGCCGACGGCTGGAACGCTCCCGAGTCCGCCCCATGGCTTGCCGGTGCGCTGGAGCAGGTCAGCGCGGACGTCTTCGGTCAGCCCTGGCGCAGCGTGGGACTCGGTGGGTCGATCCCGTTCATGGGGTTGCTCGGGGAGAAGTACCCGGAGGCGCAGTTCCTGGTCACCGGTGTCCTCGGCCCGGACTCCAACGCACACGTGCCGGACGAGTGGCTGCATGTGGAGCACGCCCAGCGGGTGACCGAGGCCGTGGCCCACATCCTCGACGCCCACGCCAAGGGCTGAGCACGAGCGGCCGTCCACGCCACCCCTGGATGTGCGGGGTGGCGTGGACGGCCGTCAGCTCTCCAGGGTTTGTGCGAACAGCGGGACGGCCTTGTCGATCGCGTGCTTGGTCGCCAGCGTGGATCCGCCGGAGAACGCCGAGATCAGGGTCGGATCGTCCAGGATCAGCAGGCGGCCCTGCTTCGCGGCGGGGATCTCGCCGAGCAGCGGGTCCGCGCGCAGCTTCGCGGCCTCGTTGCCGATCGGGAAGACGACGGTCAGGTCGGCGCTGAGCAGGTCGAGGCGTTCGGCGGAGACGTCGACGTAGAAGTTTCCGCTGGCCAGTGCGTCGATCTCCGGCTTGTTCTCGAAGCCGAGTTCGGTCATGAAGGCGACCCGTGCGTCGCCCTTGACGTATGCGCCGTACTGGCTGCCGAAATAGGCGCCGAGACCGACCTGTTTGCCCGCGAACTCCGGATGCGCCTCGGCCGCCTCGTCGAAAGCGGTCTCGACCTCCTTGATCTGTCGCTCGCCCTCGTCGGCGAGACCCAGCGCCGTGGACACCATCGTCATCTGCTGCTGCCACGTGGTGCCGTAGGACACGACGTCCGGCGGCGGGTCGATCACCGGCGCGATCTGCGACAGCTTGTCGTGGGTGTCCTTGTTCCCGTCCGAACGGGTGTTCAGGATGAGGTCCGGCTGCAGGGCCGCCACCTGCTCGTAGTTGATCTCGGTGGTCCCGAGCATGGTCGGGGGCGCGTCGTACAGACCCTCCGCCCATGGGCCCACGCCGTTGCCGCCGAAGCCGAGCCAGTCGCTCGCGCCGACCGGTTGCACGCCGAGCGCGAGCGCGGTCTCGGCATCCGACCAGCCGAGCGCCACGACCCGCTCCGGCTTCTCCGGCACGGTGACCTCGCCGAACATCGTGTTGATGGTGACCGGATAGGCGCCGGCGTCGCCGGGTGCGGGTTCGGCGCCGTTGTCACCGGTTCCGCTGTCGCCGTCCGATCCGCATGCCGTGAACGCGAAGGCCGCGGCAGCGACCGTGATCACGCCCAGCGCTCGCCGCCTGATGCCGTGGAACACTCGAACTCCCTGAATAGCGAAACCTGATTGAACTTCGAAGGAAGGCTAGCCTTCACTAAGAAATTGGGCCAGGTTTGCTGCCAAGGCGTGACGCGCGACTCGTTCAGGCGAGGCGGGTCAGCTGCACCGACACCTCTGGGGTGGAGCCCGCGCCGCCGGTGAAGATCCCCTTGAGTGGTGCGACGTCGGAGTAGTCGCGGCCGGTGGCGACCCATACGTGCCGGGGTCCGACGGGCATCGCGTTGGTGGGGTCGTATGCCCACCAACCGCCGGTCCAGACGTCCACCCACGCGTGGCTCTCCCCGGCTACGGTCTCGCCGAGCGCGGCCGATGGCCGGGTGTGCAGGTAGCCGGAGACATACCTGGCCGGAATGCCGATCGAGCGCAGCATCACCAGCGTGACGTGCGCGTAGTCCTGGCACACGCCCTCGCGGGCCTGCCACGCGTCGGTCGCGGTGCTGTGTACTCCGGTGCTGCCGGGGCGGTAGGTCAGCTGGTCGTGCACCCATTTCGCGATCGCCAGCACGGTGTCCGCCGGACCCCTGCTCTTGCGCAGAGCCTGCGCCACCGAGGCAAGCTCGCGGTCGCGCGGCGTGTACTTCGTGGGTTGCAGGTACTCGGTGTGTTCATCGATCACCGACTCCGACCGGAGGTCCTTCCAGGTGCCCTCCCGGACCGGTTCGGCCGCGCCAGCGGTCTCGACCACGGAGGTCGCCAGCACGGTGAACTCGGTGTGCGGGGCGTGCAGGTCGAACGAGGTGACCTCGGTGCCCCAGTAATCGGTGTAGCGGTAGGCCCTGGTGGCGGGGGTCGTCTCGATCCTGGTCGCCAGCACGTTCTGCGTCCGGTCGGACCGTGGGGTCAACCGTGCCTCGTTGTAGGACTGCGTGGCGGGCGACGCGTACTGATACCCGGTGCTGTGCACCACGCGTACCTGCCAGCTGTCTTCCGACGTCATCACAGTGATACCTCCGTACCTCGCCAGGCTACCCATGGCGCGGAGTGGAAGTACTGCACGGAGACCGCCTCACCGACATCGCGGATGGTGCTCTGCAACGCGTTCAGCCTGCGGGGCAGTTCCTCAAGCAGGTCGGCGGGGCGAAGGAATTCCAGCTCGCTGCGAGCGCGCCCGAGCAGACGCAGTGCCTCGGCCTTCTCGTTCGTCCGCGAGTGCAGTTCGGGGTCGAGCTGGTCGAGGCACTCCTCCGCCTGCCGCAGCGCGTGGAACACCGAGCGGGGAAACAGTGTGTCGCGCAGGAGGAACTGCACGACCCGGCCCGCGTCCAGCGCACCACGGTAGGTCCGCAGGTAGGTGTCCTGCGCACCGGCCGAGCGCAGCACCGTCACCCAGCCCGGAGAGGAAGCCTTGTCCTGTACGCGGGACAGCAGCAGGCGTACCACCATGTCCGCACGCTCGACCGACCGGCCGAGCACCAGGAAGAGCCAGCCGTCGTCGCGGCTCATGGTGGAGTCGGCGAGCCCGGCGAACATCGCGGCGCGTTCCTCCACAAACGACAGGAAGGAGTGCGGCCCGACCCTGCGGGCGTAGCGCTGCCGTTCCGGCACGGCGTTCCAGGTCGCGTTGAGGCATTCCCACAGCTCGGTGGAGACCACCTCGCGGGCACCCCTGGTGTTCTCCCGTGCCGAGTTGATCGAACCGACGATGGAACTGGCGTTCTCCTTGGAGTACGCCACCAGTTCGGTCAGCTTCCACACATCCAGTTCACCCTGGTCGTCCGGCAGGATCCCCAGCACGGCGAGCAGTTGCCTGCTGGCGAAGTCGGAGTCGACACTCGCGTCCTCCAGCAGCTGATGGACGGACACGTTGAGGATGCGCGCCGTGTCGTCGGCACGCTCGACGTACCTGCCTATCCAGTACAGGGATTCGGCATTTCGTGCGAGCATCGGCGCCTCCTCATGCCTGTGTTTTAGCTGCCTGCTGTTGTTGCTGTTGCTGGGACGTCGTCAGCTCTGGTCCCTGCTCGGCGACAAGACCGTCCACAGTAGATGTCTCCGCCAGCGAGGGCGAATCCAGCTCCCGTTCGGCCGTCGAGGACCGGGCCGCCAGCACCCAGGTGTCCTTCGAGCCGCCGCCCTGCGAGGAGTTCACCACGAGACTGCCCTCCGGCAGTGCGACCCTGCTGAGTCCGCCGGGCAGCACGAAGATCTCCTTGCCGTCGTTGACTGCGAACGGCCGTAGGTCGACGTGCCGGGGTGCGAGCCGATCATCCACTTTGGATGGAACCGTGGACAGCTGGACCACCGGCTGGGCGATCCAGCCGCGCCGGTTGGCCTTGACCTTGCGCCGGATCGCCGCGAGTTCCTTCGGCGAGGCGTCCGGCCCGAACACGATGCCGTACCCGCCTGAGCCCTCCACCGGTTTGATCACCAGCTCATCCAGGTGTGAGAGCACGTAGTCGTGTTCGTCGGAGTGCCAGCACCGGTAGGTGTCCACATTGGGCAGAATCGGCTTCTCGTCCAGGTAGTACTTGATCATTTCGGGCACGTAGGTGTAGACGAGCTTGTCATCACCCACGCCGTTGCCGACCGCGTTCGCGATGACGACGTTGCCCGCGCGGGCCGCGTTGAGCACGCCGGCCACGCCCAGCACGGAGTCCGGCCGGTAGTGCACCGGGTCCAGGAACTCGTCGTCGATCCTGCGGTAGATCACGTCCACCGCGCGCTCGCCCTCGGTGGTCCGCAGGTAGACGATGTTGTCCCTGCAGAACATGTCCCTGCCCTCGACCAGTTCCACGCCCATGAGCCGGGCCAGCAGCGAATGCTCGAAGTAGGCCGAGTTGTGCACACCGGGGGTCAGCACGACCACGACGGGGTCGGCGACGTTCGGTGCGGCCGCCGCCCGTAGCGCGCGCAGCAGGTGCGCGGCGTAGTCACCGACGGGGCGCACCCGGTGCTTGGCGAACAGGTCCGGGAAGACCCGTGTCATCGTCCGCCGATTCTCCATCACGTACGACACACCGGAGGGGTTGCGGAGGTTGTCCTCCAGCACCCGGAACGTCCCCTCCTCGTCCCGAACCAGGTCGATGCCGGCCACGTGGATCCGGACGCCGTTGGGCGGGTTGACCCCGAAGGCTTCCCGCTGGAAGTGCGCGCAGGAGGTGATCAGCCTGCGGGGCAGCACGTTGTCGGCCAGGATCTGCGCATCGCCGTAGACGTCGGCGAGGAACGCCTCCAGTGCCCTGACCCGCTGCGTTACCCCGCGTTCCAGCCGGGTCCACTCCGCCGCCGCGACGACTCTGGGCACCAGGTCGAGCGGGAACGGCCGCTCCTGGCCGGACAGGGAGAACGTGATGCCCTGGTCCACCATGGCCCGATCCAGCGCTTCCGCCCGCGCGCTGAGGTCGGTCGCGGCGAGCGTGGAGATCGACTCGTAGAGCGAGCGGTACGGCGGCCGGACGACGCCGTCCGGACCGAACATCTCGTCGAAGGCACCGGGATAGGGGCGTCCCGGCGCGAGGTAGCCGTCGAACTGCGCACCGGGCCTGCTGGTGGTCCTCGCCCTGGCGGGGCGGGCCCTGCGGCCGGAGGGCGGCAGCTTCGGCGCGGAGTTGGCGTTCATGGGGCCTCACCCTGCCACGTGCACCCGGTAGAGCTTCGGCCCGGCGGTCACCAGGACCGCCGGCTCGGTTACTCCCGGTGCGGCAGCCGCGAGCCAGCCCGCCCGGCTCTCGCCGCCTGCCGCCGAGGTCGCGTCGGGACGGCCGACGCCGGTGATTCCGCCGCCGACCACCACGCCGGTGGCATCGACCACCAGGACACAGTCCGCCCGTTTGCCGTCCATCGCAGCCCAGCCGCGCAACAGCGCGCCACCCGAGGGCGGGCCACTGTCGATCACCCCAGTGGCCGTTCCCACGGAGCTGAGGTCGACGGTGTCGCCGAGTTCGGTGTCCCCGCAGCCCAGGGTGAAGTCGTCGGTGAAGGGATAGGCCCCCAGCGCTTTCGCGGCGGGCAGCACACCGGGCTGGATGCGCAGGTCGAGCAGCGCGTCCCTGGCCTGCACCTGGAGTGCGACTCCTTGCGCACCTCGGCGATCTTCGGATAGCCCAGCAACTGGGTGGTGGCACCGGAGACGAGGATGACGACCACCACGGTGCGCGTCCGGACCCGTGGCCAGCTCAGCGCGAGCAGGGCCACGGCGAGCACCAGGAAGAACAAGGCGGGGACCCAACTGATCCCGTTTGTGCTCTGCAGCCACAGTTCGGCCCCGTGCGGGGACAGCAGGAGCAGTGCGAAGGCCGTCGTGAGGGCCGCTTTCTTCGGGACAGGCAGGTTCGCTGGCAGCATCAGGTGCAGCAGGGCCACGACCGCGGCGGTCAGCACCACGGCGAGGACGGTGAGCACGCGATTGTCCCCGGCGAACAGGACCGCGTCGCTCCAGAAGAGCAGCGCGGGGATCGCGAACGGCTGATCGAGGTGGTAGGTGAACAGCGCTGCGGGGAGCAGCAGGCCCTCGTCGTCGGTCACCTTCGCCAGCACGTGCCAGTGATCGAGCAGCAGGTGCATCCGTGGCGCCCGCACGGCCAGAACTGCCGCGCCGGTGATCGGGAGTAGCGCGAGCAGGTAGAGCGAGCGGACTCCCCAGAGCGTGCGCACGGATGGAGGTTAGCCAGCGGGCCTGGGGATCTCTCCCGCCGACGCGCGTCGCAACGGTGCTGTAACTTGCCGATACTGGGTTCTGGTGCCAATGGATGGCAGGATGCGTGAACTCAAGCCAGTAAGAACTACTAGGAGTGACATCGTGGCGCGTCGATCCCCCCGCAGGGCGTTTGTCCTGCTGTCCGCGCTGGCCCTGGCCGTCACCACGGCCGGCTGTGCGGAAGAAGTCAACACCGGTGGCGACTCGGAGGCCGGGGGCGAGATCTCGCTGGTCAAGGAGGGCGCGCTCACCACGTGCACGCACCTGCCGTACCCGCCGTTCCAGTTCACCCAGGGCGGCGAGACCGTGGGCTTCGACGTTGACCTCGTCGACCTGGTGGCCAAGGACCTGGGCGTCGAGCAGGAGATCTTCGATACCTCGTTCGAGGGCATCGAGTCCGGTCAGTCCTTCGAGACCGGCCAGTGTGATCTGGCGGCTGCCGCGATCACGATCAAGGACGAACGCAAGAAGGTGATGGACTTCTCCGAAGGGTACTTCGACGCCAACCAGGTGCTGTTGGTGAAGAAGGGCTCGGGGATCGACAGCCTGGACAAGCTCAAGGGCAAGACTCTCGGTGTGCAACTCAGCACGACCGGCGAGGACTACGGCGAGGAACACAAGGGCGAGTTCGGCTACAACGTCCGCCAGTTCGAGGATCTCGCCCTGCTGCAGACCGCGGTGAAGACCGGCCAGGTCGACGCCGGGATCAACGACAACTTCGTGATGTACCAGTTCGTCAAGGACAACCCGGACACCGAGGTGACCGAGGAGTTCGAGACCGGTGAGGAGTACGGCATCGCGGTCCGTAAGGGCAATGGTGCGCTGCTGGCCAAGATCAACGAGGTACTGGCGAAGGCCAAGAGTGATGGCACCTACGACCAGATCTACGAGAAGTGGTTCGGGACGAAGCCGGAGTCCAAGTAAGCGGAATAACCGGCCTCTTCTCTAGGAGTTCACGACGTGGGTATGTCGCGGCGCAAACGCGCCCGGGTGTTTCGTGGTGCCCAGTACGCCGTACTGGTGGTCGTTGTCCTGCTGCTCGCGATCTTTGCCGACTGGCCGACGATCGCGAAGGCGTTCTTCAATTTCGACGCCGCCGCACAGCAGTTTCCGGGGATCATCCAGACGGCGCTGGTCAACACCATCATCTACACGGCGCTGGGATTCGCACTCGGGCTGGCGCTCGGGCTCATCTTTGCGTTGATGAAGTTGTCCCCGGTAGGGCCGTATCGCTGGATCGCCACGGCCTACATCGAATTCTTCCGTGGTGTTCCGGCGCTACTGGTGTTCATCGCGCTCGGCTTCGGTGTCCCGCTGGCGTTCGGCATCCAGTTCGACATCTACTCCACCGCGGCGATCGCGCTGGGTCTTGTCGGTTCGGCCTACATCGCGGAGACGCTGCGCGCCGGTATTCAGGCGGTCCCGCCCGGGCAGGTGGAAGCCGCGCGGTCGCTGGGAATGTCCGCGGGCAGAGCGATGGTCACCATCGTCATCCCGCAGGCGTTCCGGATCATCCTGCCGCCGTTGACCAACGAGTTGATCCTGCTGACGAAGGACTCCTCGTTGATCTATCTGCTCGGCCTCTTCCGGGACGACTACGAGCTGGCGAAGTTCGGCCGTGAGGGACTGAACAACACCCAGTCCCTCACCCCGATCCTGCTTGCCGGGCTGTGCTACCTGATCATCACGCTGCCACTCGGTTACCTGTCGCGGTACCTGGAACGCAGGACCGGGCGCAAGAAGCAGCAGGGCCTGGAGGTCGAGGCATGAGCGACTGGCACCGTGAGCGAGTCGGGTACGGCATTGAGCGATGTGCAGCCCGCCGGCGAGTGAGGCAAGGGGTATGAGCGACTGGCACCGTGAGCGAGTCGGGTACGGCATTGAGCGATGTGCAGCCCGCCGGCGAGTGAGGCAAGAGGTATGAGTGACGTGATCGTCAATGTGACCGGGCTGCGCAAGGCCTTCGGCCAGCTGGAGGTCCTCAAAGGAATCGACCTCCAGGTCGAGCGCGGTCAGGTGGTCTGCATCATCGGGCCGTCCGGTTCGGGCAAGTCAACGCTGCTGAGGTGCGTGAACCTGCTGGAGGAACCCAACGGCGGCAAGGTCGTCGTCGGGGAGCACGAACTGACCGACCCCGACGTCGACCTCGACTTCGCCCGTCGGGGCATCGGCATGGTGTTCCAGTCGTTCAACCTGTTCGCCCACCTGACCGTGCTGGACAACCTGACCGTGGCCCAGCGCAAGGTGCTGAAGCGAAGCAAGACCGAAGCCGAGAAGGTCGCGCTGACCAACCTGGAGCGGGTCGGCCTCGCGGAGAAGGCGAACGCGATGCCCTCGCAGCTCTCTGGTGGGCAGCAGCAGCGGGCAGCCATCGCCAGGGCGCTGGCGATGGACCCGGAGGTCATGCTGTTCGACGAGCCGACCTCCGCGCTGGACCCCGAACTGGTCGGTGACGTACTCGGCGTGATGCGCAAACTCGCCGACGAGGGCATGACCATGCTCGTGGTCACCCACGAGATGCAGTTCGCCCGCGAGGTCGCCGACAAGGTCCTGTTCATGGACGCGGGGGTGGTGGTCGAGCAGGGCCCGCCCACGCAGGTGATCGCCGATCCCCGGGAGCCGCGTACGCAGGAGTTCCTCTCCAGGGTGCTCAACCCGATTCACAGCGGGGAGTAGCCCCAGGTGGCACCCGCCGCCGGTCGGCCGTTGGGCACACGGCCGACCGGTAAGACGGAGTCCACGGCGCTCCAGCGGTGCCGAGAAGAGGCCACGTTCGCCGAAGCGAGGCGAAAGACCTCCTGCACCACCCGTAGCGCAGGAGTCGTTACGGCCGATCGGCGCGCCACTCCTGTTCCTCCGGTGCGGCGTCGTACTCCGGCGCGGATGGCGCAGGGGCACGCTCCCAGAAGAACTCCACGCCCCCACGCCTTCGGCGGCGCACACCGACCGCAGTCGTGCGGTTCTGCCCGACGCCTGCGCTCAGTGCCTCTTCCAAGTGGACCTCGGTCAGTGACAACGCGCTCAATCCCGCTGTGGCGCCCGGCGTGCGCTCCATCTCGCTCAGATACTCGGCAAGCAGGTCATCCGGCAGGCTCACGCGAGGCCGCAGCGGCATCGGGGTATCCCGGAACGCGGTGACGACGTATTCGCCGGGCTGTTCGCACGCCTCGATCTCGAACCCAGTGGCCCTGAGGTAGCCGGTTAGCGCCACTCCAGGACTGGGCTGATCAGCGTCCATTGAGACAGCTTATTACGACCACCTTCGTCGTTTCTTGCATGAAAGTTGCAGGCAGGGTTGACAGGCTTGCCGCAGATCGGCGATCTCCTTGTGGGCAAGTCTCGTGTGGTCGCTGCTGGAGGAAGGCTGTACTGCGGCGGTGTGCGGCGCGCACGCTGCTGGACGAGGCGACCGGTGCGGGAGCGCCGTCCGGGGAGTACCTGTTCGCACCAGAGTTGTTAATCCGGGGTTCGACGGCGGCGGCGCCTGTGGACAGAAGGGCGGAGTAGCGAAGTGGAAGTGACGTCCACAGCTCCAATAGTGCACCGGTTTCAACTTCTGGGTAGCACGCGGCGCATGACGACCGACGTGATGCCGGCCCAGACGACTGTGATGGCAGCCCCGACGAATGCCACGGTCATCGTGCTTGTGCTCAGCGGTGTGGTGCCGCCCCGGCCGCCCGCGATCGCGAGCACCACCAGGACGCCGAGCGCGCCGGCGACGACAGTGCACAGCCACATGGCAAGCACCAGCCTGCGGATTCCCTGGAAAAACCGTAAATCGGTCTGGGAGGCAGCGGGCCCTCGCGAACCGGCGGCTGCGGCGCCCACATCGGCGAGCAGCAAGCTCAACGCTGCCCCACCGAGGAAGATCAACCCAAAGTAGAACAACGGATGAGTGCCGGTGGGCGCCGCTACCCCGAGCCAGACAAGTGCCACCAGCACGACCGCAGCAACACCGATTCCGGTGTTCGCGACGGTTCGTGCTGTCGAACGGACCACCGTCACTGCGTCACGCGCCAATCGGACTTGTCCTGCATGGCACAGAAATTCGACTTCACTTGCTCGTCATCAGCGGAGCAGGTGACGCAGGAACGCGGTGAACGCACGATCGGTGACGTGCAGGACGGGACTCGTTTCACCGAGCTTGGTGTCCCGGATCGCACGGGTGCCGTGCGCACAGCCAACTTCGACACAGTTCTCGCCGCCGCCGCTTCGGGACGACTTCCGCCAGGTCATGGGCTGCGGAAGCGGCACCGGCATCCTCCTACAACTCGGCAATCCGCCGATCGATCAACTCGATCGTTCGCCGCTCACTCAACGCGGCCACCCGTAGTTTGTCATAGGCCAGGTTATACGCGCGGGTGTGTTCGCGGCCGAGGTAGTCCGAGCCGGTAAGGCTTTCCACGTAGACGATCCCTGGCTTGCCTTCGAACAGGTTGACGATCGAGAAGGCAACGCCATGTGACGCATGTGCACCTCCATCGAACGGGATTACCTGAACGGTGACGTTTGGCAACCTGGCGAGATCCCGAACCTTCTCCAGCTGTCTCAGTAGCACCTTCGCGCCGCCTACCTGGCGGTGTAGCGCGGCTTCATCGAGCACTAGCCAGAGTCGGGGAGGGTTGTCCGCCGCAGTGAACCGGTCGGTACGGGAGGCACGTTCCTCGCTCATCCGTTCCAGCTCCGCCGGAGAGAACATGACGGCTTCCGACAGCATGGCGTGCGCATACTCCGGTGTTTGTACGGTTCCGGGGAAGCAGTCGATGTTGAACATCTTCACCTCGCGAGCGGCCGCCATCAGGTTCACGTACTTGACCGCCCACTCCGGCACTCGAGCCGGTGGTAGCCGCCGCCGAGAGTCTGTCGCGAGCTGCTGAAGCCGACCGGCTCGGTCATCAACGATCCCGTAGACCTTGACCGCCTTCGCAAGATCCTTGTCGGTGACCTTGGCGTCCCCCTGTTCGATCTTAGAGAGCTTGCCCGCGTACCAGCCGAGCGCTTTGGTCGCGTCTGCGGTCGAGAGGCCGGCAGATTCGCGCGCGTCACGCAGCTCCGCGCCGAGCAGGATGCGCTGCACCACGGGTCCAGGATCGGTTGCAGTCATCTCGTCATCCTCTCGCAACTACCACTGCTCGCGCTTCAAACCATCGAGTGAATTACGAACTAGAAATTCTAGTTTAGATTGTCAGCATGATCCGAGAGGCTGAGCACCTGGCTGCGATCACCCGTACCCGCGCTGGCGGGTTCCACTTCGTGCACCTGCGAAAGGGCGGCGAAGTGATCGCGATTCACGGCCAGCGGTGGCTGGCGGGCGCGGTCGACACGTACCTGGTGCGCGCGGCGGACGAGGCGATCGCGGCGCGCTACCGGGCGGAGGACTACGGGCTGACCGAGCGCGGCCCGCTGTGGCAACGCTGCGGTTCGGTCGCTGACGTCATCGCGGAACTGCTGGCGCTGCCGCCACACGGCGCACCCGGTGCACCGACATTGGAGCTACGCGATCGGACCGAACTCTGGCTTCCGGGTGCCATCCGAGGAAGGAACTGATGTGCGAGGTGTGGTCGTGGTGAGCGTGTTGCTCGCATTGGCAATGGCAGGCTGCTCCGGCGGGGCACCGCCGCCAGATCCCCGGCCAACGCCGTCGGGACCGCCACGGGATCCCGGGCAGCTCGATGTGCTGCCGGATTTCCGGCCGGCGGTGACCGTGGACCTGGTGCAGGGAATGCTCGGGGATCAGGCGCGGTACGCCACGGAACCGAAGACGAGTTCCCGAAGCCTGATCTGGCGTTTCGAGGGTGCGGTGACCCCACCGGGAGGCGGTGCACCCGTGCGGCCGACCCTGCTGGTGACGGCTGAGATCGTGACGTCCTTCAATGGATCCTCGATCGGACTCGCCCGGAAGCTCTTCGAGAACGGAATGCTCGATCCGGAGAAGTTCACCAAGATCGACATCCCTGGAGCGGACGATGCGGCGATGGCCCGCGAGTTCGAGGACTTCGGTGACGGATTGCCGCACAACCGCATCCGGATCACCACGCGCACCCGGAACGGACTGGCCGATGTCTGGTACCGGAATTCGCTGGTCAGCCAGGAGAAGCTGACCACGCAGGCGAAGGAGTTGGCGACCGGCCTCGTGGCCAGGTATGGCTGAGCTAGCGTCCGCGCAGTTCGGCTTCGAGGCGGTACAGCTTGGCGGTGAGTTCCTGTGGCCCGGCGCCGGACAGGCTCAGCCAGCCACTGGAGTCGACGCCTGCGGTGATCCGGCCCGCGTCTGTGTCTATCCAGAACGGCGGTTTGCTGGTTCGCCGTCGAGCGCCACCGCTGTCGCGGACTGCGGCGTAGAACTGGCCGACGTGGATGCGGGGCGCCTTGAGCCAACGAGCGATCTGCTTCGCATCGCGGGCGCTGCCGCCGTCGTGCGTCGGGTTGCCGCGTACGACGGCCTCGTAGTCGGCCTCGGCACAGGACATCGAGTGGACGTTGGCCGGCGGGGTGTCGGGCAGTTGCGCGATGAGGTCTTGTGCTGCTGTTTCCGGTCTGCCGGGCCAGAGGAACAACGTGTCGCTGTTGGCGATCGCGATCACGGCCTCTCTGCCGCTGACTGCCGTACGCACGGTGACGTGCGAACCGTTGATACTGGCCCAGGTGTAGAACTCCGTGCCCGGCCGCTGAAGCACCTGCACTGTGTCGAGGAAGCCGGGGCTGAGGCGGCCGCCGCGGGACAGCCCGAGCCGTTCCAGCTCGGCGTTACTGATGTCCCGCAGCTGCCTGCGCTCGTCTTCCGGGTACCACTTCTCGCCGCCGACGAGGGTGATGTGCGGTTCGCCGAGATTGTGCTCTTCCAGCATCGTCTTGTACGACAACAGGCTGATCTCGACGTGGTCGTGCAGCATGGCCCCCCTCGGGCTTCTAGTTCTTCTGTTCGCCGATAACAGGTGGTGTCGTGCGTTCGTAGCTGCCGCCGAACAGGGAATCGGGGTCGTCGCCGGGCAGCGTGATCTTGCGCTGGTGCTCCTCGTCCTCGCCGCCCTTGCCGCCACGTCCGCCTGCGCCCATGGGGCCGCCCATCATGCCCCCGCCACGACCACCGGACGCGCCCGCGGACCCGGCCGCGCCACCGCGCGCGGCGGCATTCTCGCCGGGCATGACCGCGCCAGTGCCCCGGCCCATACCGGGCTGCCCGCCGCCCGGGCCACCGGCACCGCCCGCGCTTCCGCCCATCGGCCCGAAGCCACGAGCCCCGCCGCCGTAGCCTCCGCCACCGGCGCCGCCGCTGCCGCGCGGTCCGAAGCCGCCGGTCCCGGATCCTGGCCCGCCGCCGGATCCGATGGGACCGAACCCACCACCGCCGCCGGGCGGGCCGAAGCCGGGGTTGCGCGGCGGGTTGGTGCCGTAGCCGCCGCGCGGGGGAGGCTGGTAACCAGGCTGCTGGGACGGTGGAGTCGGAGCGGTCCGCGACGGTGTGGTGCCGCTCCCGGGCGGCTGCCAGTTGGCGGCCGGTGGCACCTGCGTCTGCGGTGGCGGTGCCGGAGCCGGAGCCGGGCTCTGCACCTGCGGCGCAGGCGCGAACGGCGCCCCAGTCCCGCCGCTGTAGGCACTGGCGCTCGTCGGGCCGTTGTACCCACTGCCACTACCGACGTAAGGGCTACTACCGCCCGACTGCGTCACCGAGTCAGACCGCGAAGTCGCAACATTGCCCGAGTCCGCTTTGGCGTCGACCGGCGTGTATTCGACGGCAACACGGGGACGGTTCGTCTCAGTAATGCGCGAGTAGGCGTCGTACTGAGCGATGTTGTGCCGGCTGTTGGTGTCCCACTCGGCAGCGGCCTTTTCGGCATCACTGGCACCGATGGACATGTAGTCGAACAACCCGGAATCGTCGGGACGGTCAGTGCTGACCGGGCGAAGCGAACCACGAGTCTCGTGAAACGCCGAGTTCTGCTCGTACATCGACTCCCGAACGCCCTCCAACCTGTCGGCCGTTTCAGTGGAAGTCTTGATCAGGGGGTTCAGCCCGCCTGCCGTAGCATCTGCGCCCTCGCCCTTCCAGAACTTGCTCAGGGTTTTCTGACCGGTGCTCAGGGACTGAGCCATCTCGCGATGCACGACCTCGAGGCGATGTGAGGCTTGTTGCGCCGAATCCAGTCTCTGCGTTGTGTTGCAATTGGAGTTCATCTTCATGAAGATTTCCGCAGCGGTGTAAGCCATTATTGCCTCCCCTGCAGATACTCAATCGCAAACCCAGCGATCTTTGCGCCAATTGTGCATGGCTCAGAGTAGTTCGGGTGATCCTTCCGTAGGCTGACGGTGAGCGAGTAAACGCGGTCATCGCGGACCCCGACGGCCATGGCGCATTTGCCCTCGCGCTCCCCACCTTGTTCATACGCCACTGCGGGGTAACCCTTGACTGGTGGCAGTTCCTCGAACACGGTCAAAGTGCCTTGTGCCTGAGCCTTGTAGTACGTCCGCAAACCGTTAGCCCCGACCTCGAGATTGGTGCCCGCAGTTACACTTCCGAGAGAGAATTGGTCTTCGTCGTCGAAGAGCCAGGCGCAGGACTTGCTCTTGGCTGCGGTGTCCTCTGTCTTCGATTCGCCGACGGTTCCAGGGAGTTGCTCCATTTGTTCGGGCTTGGCGACGTCACAGGGCTTGGTGTCGATGCTGCTGGTGTCGAGCGGGTTCTCTACTGTCGGGGCACCGAAATTGGATGGACTTTGCGTCGCCGGTGTCGGTGGTGCTGTCGTGGGTGAACCAGCGGCGTTCCCGTCGTCACACCCACTGGCGAGGATAAGGGCGGCGCAAGCCAGTACGGTGGCGCTGACACTGCGGTGTCGCATTCAGGCTTCCTTCCCGCGCAGGGCTTCCAGCGCGGCTTCGTCCTGACGCTGGTAGGCGTCGTGGATGTCTTTCAGTGTGTCGATGTAAGCGTTGAGGAACGTTTTGTTGTTGCTGAACTGTGCGTTCCAGGACGCTCCGGCGCGGTTGGCGTCGTTGACGTAGCCTTCGCTGACGACCTCGTGTCCTGGCGGGTCGATACCGACAATCGTGTCAGCTTCCTTTTCCATCCGTCTTAAGTCATTTTCCACGACATCCTCGAGGTTCTGAATCACCTGAACCATCGCCTCCGGGTCGTACTCCCAGCCGCCGCCAGCCGACGCACTGGCAAAGTCGGCCTTGGCCTGCTGGCCACCCAATGCCGTGAAGTCCGGTGGTGGTGCCGGTGTCTCGCCCTGGCTGTACTGCACCTGCCCGGTAGGTGACAGTGGCAGTGGTGGCGCGCCTGGTGGAGGCGCTGCCGGTCCAGGGCTGGTGACGGCGTCGTACATGCCCTGCGGTCCGGCGGCGCCGGGTTCCTGTCCCACGATCATGCCCTCCCCTGCATGGTCAGCCTGGTGAGTGCGCCGTACCCCCGTACAGCACGTGTCCGTCGTCTCACTGACTGTCGCGAGGCCTGATTGTGCCACAGCGTTCGCCCGGACGGGGCAGTGTCGGCACAACTCGAAGCTGCCGGATTACCCCTGCTCAGGAACGGATTCGGTCCTGGCGCCGTCCCACCCCGCAACCGCGACCAGACCGCTGTACTCCGTTAGGCCGATTGCGAGGATCGCTCATGATCGGCTTCTCTGGGGACGCATGCCGAACTGAGGGGATCTGTCATGGCGTTTCTTCGTCCCGGGGCAAGGGAGCCGGGCGAGCCCGACGAGGACGCCTCTCCCCCTGCCGAGTCGCCCCGGCCGCCGTTTGACCCGTTCGATCCGAATCCGGACAAAAGGTACGAGGTCAAGGCCGACGACCTGCTGCGTCCGTTCCTCGAACCCGGTTCCGCAGGGCTGCTCCGCTGGCGAAAGCAGGCCAGCAACGCCCCGATCGTGCAGGTCGAGGACGCCTACATCACCGGCCGCCTCGAATTGCGGGCCGCCGAACTCCAGTATCTCTTCCGCTTCGAACGCTGCCGGTTCGAGAATCCGCCCGATGTGCGCGAGGCGACGATTCTCGGTCTCGTCTTCCGCAAATGCTGGCTTCCCGGATTGAAGGCCCGCAACCTGCGCAGCCGCAACGACGTCCGGCTCATCCGCAGTGTCGTCGAAGTGGAGCTTGGCGGTCGCGCCGACAACGAGACCACCGTCCGGCGCGCCAATGATCGCGATCGGGGCGTGCCCGACGCCGCCATCAACCTCACCGACGCCGTCATCGAGGGCTCGGTCGTACTCACCCGTACGCGGATCGAGCACCCGCGTGGCAAGGCCATCCAGGCCGACCGCCTCGTCGTCACCGGTGCGTTTCTCGCCTACCGGCTCGAGGCGCACGGGGAAGTCCGCATACCCGGCATGCGGGCCGGCGGTAACGTCAACTTCTCCGGCGCCTCCCTGCGTAACCCGGACGGTTTCGCCCTCAACGGCAACGGTCTGCAGATCGGTGGCAGCCTGCTGTGCGAGGTCGACACCTTCGGCCGCGCCGGTGACGGAAGACGGTTCTCCGCGAAGGGCGTCGTCTACCTCCCCAGCGCCACCGTCGAGAGCGACATCGTGCTGCGCGGGGCGAAGCTCGAGGTCAACCAGGACGGCCCGATCGTCGTGGACGCCTGGCGTACGTCCGATCCCTACGTGGACCCCCGGCCAGCGCTCATCGCCGACCGCGTCAAGGTCAGCGGGAACGTCGAAGTCAGCGACAGCTTCGTGGCCACCGGAACCCTGCGCATGGTCAACGCCCGAATCGGTGGCTCCCTGCGCCTTGCCGGCGCGCACCTGCGGATCCCGCGCGGGGCGGCCGAGCCCTACTACGACAGGGTGCTGCATCTGGACGGCAGTTCGATCAACGGTGACGTCCAGGCGACCGGGCTGCGCGCCGAAGGGCAGGTGCGCATGGCCGACGTCGAGATCGGCGGCAACCTCCTCGCCTGGAACGTGAAACTGCTGCACGCCGAACGCGATGTCGTGTCCGCGCGCCGCTCCAGAATCGCGGGAAACCTGCTGCTCACCGACTCCACAGTCGCGGGCACCCTGCGGCTGCAGGGCGTCGACGTCGGTGGCAGCATCGAACTGTTCGGTACCCAGCTCAGCAGTCCCGCAGTGGCGAAATCCAGCAGCTTCTCCGTCGATCTGCGCACCGTCCAGGTCGGTCGCGACATCATGTTGACCGCGAACGCCGACCGAGGTTTCTGGGCCGAGGGCGGGGTCAACATGGACGGCGCCACCGTCAAGCGGCGAGTCTCGATCACCGGCGCCACTCTGCACTCAACCCACCAGCACCAGATCGCGCTCGACGCGAGTGACGTCAGCGCCGACGAGTTCCTGCTGAATCCCACGAGCCCTCCTGATGGCCGCGTGATGCTGCGCCGCGCGCACTGCGCGTCGCTGGCGGACAACGAACACTTCTGGCAGGCCCGAGACGGCATCGAGCTGGAGGAGTTCCGCTACGACGCCCTGACCGAGCCCATCTCCCTGCGCGCCGACGACGTCGTCGAGCGGCGCATCGTGTTGTTGAGCAACGCCATGGACGGCTACCGGCCGGGTCCGTACGACCAGCTCGCCGCGATGCTGAGGGCCAGCGGCAACGAAGAACACGCCGCCACCGTGCTCTTCAAGAAGCAGCAGTTCCGCTACGACTCCCTCGCTCGCGGCTATCGCACCCTCGGCCCCGCCGTTCGCCTGTGGAGTCTGTTGCAGCGGTGGATGGTCGGTTACGGCTACCGCTCCGTCCGGGCACTCGGCTGGCTGCTCGTACTCCTGGTCGCGGGCAGCCTGTGGTTCTGGCTGCGACCCGACAACTGCGCGGGAGTGCCCGACCTGCAGCGGATCACCGAGACCCGCTGCGCGGTCAACGCCGACGACACCGGCCTCGACTGGAATCCGGTGCTCTACACCGTCGACCTCCTGGTGCCGATCGTCGACTTCGGCAACAAGGGCCGGTGGTACATGAGCGGAATGGACAAATGGGTGGCCACCGGATTCACCGCCACGGGCTGGATCCTGGCGACCACGGTCGCCGCTGGTGTCACCCGGATGTTGCGCCGCAACTGAGCTTCGGGGTATTGACCGGTTCCATACTGTAGGTATGTGAACCAACCCAATGCCACCGGCCGCATCGAGATCAACGCCTCGGCCGACGACGTCTACGCCCTGGTCAGCGATCCGGCGATGCTCGCGGAACTGGCCGAGGAGTACTCCACCTTCCGCTGGCTGGACGGCGCCACCCACGCTCAGATCGGGGCCCGCTTCCGCGGCGGCAACCAGCGTGGTCTTCGCCGGTGGAGCACCCTCGCCACCATCACCGAGGCGGCCGCGGCCGAGCGATTCGCTTTCGAGGTCACCTTCGCGCGCCTGCCGATCTCCAGGTGGCAGTACGACATCGAGCAGAACGGTGACGGCTGTGTGGTCACCGAGAGCACCTGGGACAACCGGCCGGGCTGGCTCAAACTGCCGACCTCGACGGCGACCGGCGTATTCGATCGCGACGAGCACAACCAGCGCAATATCGCCACCACCTTGCGCAGGCTGAAGGACAAGGCCGAAACCCGCTGATCGAGTACTCGGTAACGGATTACCGGAAGCTCGCGATCTACGTGCTGTCACCGCTCGGTGACTCGAACCACGTAGAGACTCGGGCTGCTCCATGCACTTCACACGTCACGTCGTCGGGCTCGTGTTCGTCGTCACCCTTGTTGGCCTTGGCGCGGGCTGCGGCCAGCACCAGGTCCCGCAGGCCAGGACGGCTCCGGCCACAACCACGCAGTCGACGGACACGGTCACCAAGACCCCGGAAGCAACCGGCACGGTCCCCTCCGCGCCCTGAGGCAGGCAGGGAACACCACGGCCGGAGTACTGGTTGACTCCGGACGTGACTTCCGTACGACCACAAGCGCGCGTGCGCGCCCCTGAACTCACCGGCGACATCTGGCTCAACACCGGCGGCGAGCGGATCCGGCTGGCCGAACTCCGCGGCCGCATCGTCCTGCTCGACTTCTGGACCTCAGGGTGCATCAACTGCCTGCATGTGCTCGACGAACTCCGGCCGCTGGAGGAGGAGTTCGCCGACGTGCTGGTGACCATCGGCGTGCACTCCCCCAAGTTCCTGCACGAGGGCGAGGCCGCCGCGATCGAGGCGGCCGTGCGCCGGTACGAGGTGCACCATCCGGTACTCAACGATCCGGACCTGGTCACCTGGCAGCAGTACGCCGTCAAGGCCTGGCCGACCCTGGTGGTCGTCGACCCGGAGGGCTACGTCGTGCACGTCGCGGCGGGCGAGGGGCACGCCGGGGCATTGCGGCGGGTGCTCTCCGAGCTGGTCGAGACCCACGAGGCGAAGGGCACTCTGCGCCGCGGCGGCAGTCCGTACGTGCCTGCCGAGGAACACGTCGGTGACCTGCGGTTCCCTGGCAAAGCTGTACTCACACCGAGCGAGACGTTGCTCGTCGCCGACACCGGGAACCATTCGATCGCCGAATTGGCTCCTGATACGACGACCGTGCTGCGCCGGTTCGGCAGTGGCGTCCGCGGCGGAGCCGACGGAACCGCGCAGGAGGCCAGTTTCGCCGAGCCCTCCGGGCTCGCCGTCCTGCCGCGGGAAATCGCCGAGCGGGTCGGCTACGACGTGCTCGTCGCCGACACAGCAGGGCACCGGCTGCGTGGTCTCGACCTGGACTCCGGCACCGTCCGGACGGTCGCGGGCACCGGTGAGCAGTGGCGGGACGGCCCGGTCGACGGCGACGGGACCGCACTCGACCTCACCAGCCCGTGGGACCTCACCTGGTGGGAACCCGCGGCGGGTGTGGTCGTGGCGATGGCCGGCAATCACACCCTCGGCCTCTTCGACCCGCTGACCGGCCGGATGTCCCGGTTCGCGGGGACGACGGTCGAGGGCCTGCGGGACGGCGTGGTCACCGAGGCCTTCTTCGCGCAGACCTCCGGGCTCGCCGCCACCGCCGACCGGCTCTGGCTGGCCGACGCCGAGACCTCGGCCCTGCGCTGGATCGAGCCCGAGGGCGACACCTTCACCGTGCGTACCGCGATCGGTGTCGACCTCTTCTCCTTCGGGCACGCCGACGGACCCGCGGCCGAGGCCCTGCTGCAGCACCCGCTCGGCGTCGCCGCACTGCCCGACGGATCGGTCGCCGTCGCCGACACCTACAACGGCGCCATCCGTCGCTACGAACCCGCGACCGAGGAGGTCAGCACACTCGCCGCGGATTTCGCCGAGCCCTCCGGGCTGCTGGTCCGGGGAACCGACGTGCTCGTGGTCGAGTCCGCCGCGCACCGGTTACGGCCTCTGCCCTCGGGCAGCGTCGACACGATCAGTGGCGAGGCACACGCCGTACGCCGCCCGCCGACCGTGCTCGCGCCGGGAGAACTCGAGTTCACGGTCGTCTTCGTGCCTCCGCCAGGGGAGAAGCTCGATGACAGGTACGGCCCGTCCACCCGGCTCGAGGTGAGCGCGTCCCCACCCGAGTTGCTGGCCGAGGGGGCCGGGGTGGGCACCGACCTCACGCGCACGCTGCGCCTCGCCGAAGGCCACGGCGAAGGTGTGCTGCAGGTCGTCGCGCAGGCCGCGAGCTGCGACAGCGACGCCGAGCACCCGGTTTGCCGGGTTACCAGGCAGGACTGGGGTGTTCCTGTTCGTCTCGAGGCGCAGGGTGAGCAAAAGTTGCACCTCGTCATGGCCGGTCCGGCAGGGGAGTGACGGTTAATATGAGCCCGTGTCAGACCACGAAAGGGCGGCCAGAACCGACGTGAAGCTCGAGATCCAGATGCTGCACGACCGGGTACTGGTCCGGATGTCGGGTGACGACGGTGAGCGGCGCAGTAGCGGCGGCATCGTCATTCCCGCAACAGCGCAGGTGGCGCGCCGTCTCAACTGGGGCGATGTGCTGGGTGTAGGCAATAATGTACGGAACGTGAAGGTCGGTGACCGCGTGCTGTTCAACCCCGAGGAGCAGCACGAGGTCGAGATCCAGGGTGAGGCTTACCTGGTGATGCGTGAGCGCGACATCCACGCGATGGCGAGCGAGCGCACGGAACACGGCACAGGGCTGTACTTGTAGCCACACAGGTCGGAGGGGCGCGTGCGGGACGAGCATTACTGGCCGGACTGGGACCCCGACCCGCAGCCTGCCGCCCGAACGGGCGAGATGCCTGCGGTTACGGCCGCCCCCCTCGATCCCTGGGCCGACTCTCCCGGCGTCGACCGCGTGGACGCCACTGATCCGGGCCCCGGCGACGACCTCGTCGAGGAGCTGTTGGACGCCGGTCCCGTCGTGATCCCGCCGCCCACACCGGCAGGCCGGTTCCGCCGTGGCCTCGGCAGGACGCTGATGGTCGCCGGCGGAACCGTCGCCCTGCTCGCGCTGCTCTACACGGTCGATCTGGTGCTGACCGTCGGCGACGTGCCGCGCGGTGTGACGGTCGCGGGCGTCGACGTCGGCGGGATGGAGCGCAACAAGGCCGAGTCCAAGCTGCGTCGTCTGCTCGAACCCCGGCTCGTCGAGCCGGTGCCGGTGCTCGCCGGTGATGTAGAGACCGAACTCGATCCCGTCGAAGCCGGCCTCGGCCTGGACTGGCCGGGAACACTCGAGCAGGCCGGGAACCAGCCCCTGGACCCGGTCACCCGCGTGGCGTCGCTCTTCACCACCCGCGAGGTGGGGGTGCTGACGACCGCCGATCCGGACACCCTGCGCGCTGCGGTGGCCGAACTCGCCGAGACGCAGCTCGACCATCCGCTCATCGAGGGAACGATCCGGATCGAGGATGTGCCGGGCACCGACGGCCTCGTACAGGCGGCCGCTGTGGAACCCAGGCAGGGCCAGCAGGTCCGTGATCTCGACACCGCCGCCAAGTTGGTGCGCGACGGGTGGCTGGGTGCGGGCGTGGAAATACCGGTAACGGTCACCCCGCCCAAAGCGACCGCGGCCGGGGTGCGGGCAGCGCTGGACGGCGTGGTCAACCCGATGCTGGCCGGCCCGGTTCCGGTCCGCGGTGAGGGCGGAGAAGCGGTGCTCAAGCCGAGCGTGGTCGGGGCGGCACTGCGCTTCGCCGCCCAGGACGACGGCAGCCTGCAGGTGCAGCTCGACCAGTCCGAGTTGCGCGACGTGCTGCAGCCCCAGCTCGCGGCGACCGAGGTGCCCGGCAAGAACGCGCAGATCGTCTTCACCGAGGACAGGCCGACCGTGCGGCCGTCCGAGCCGGGCCGGTCGATCAACTGGGAGAAGACCCTGGCGCCGTTCGTCGAGGTCGCGAGGAATCCGGAGCGTCCCGGCCTGCGCGTCGTCTACGACGTCGAACAGCCAGAGGTCACCACCGAGGATGCCGAGAAGTTCGGGATCAAGGAGGTCATCGGCGAGTTCAGCACCACCGGCTTCGATGGTGACGTAGCGCGAAATGTCGCCGCGATCGCCCGGGAGGTCGACGGCGCGATCATCGAACCGGGGGCCACCTTCAGCCTCGAGGGTCACACCGGGCCGCGTACGGCGTCGCAGGGGTACGTCACCGCGCCCGTCTTCGAGGACGGCAGCGGCCCGAGAGTGATCGGCGGCGGTGTCTCACAGTTCACCACCACGTTGTACAACGCGGCGTACTTCGCCGGGTTGAAGGATGCGGGGCACACCGAGCACGTGCAGTACTTCGACCGCTATCCGGTCGCCCGGGACGCGCGTTCCCTCGCCGAGGACGGCTCGGTGGTCGACCTGGCCTTCACGAACGACGGTGACACGGGGATCGCGATTCAGTCCGAGGTCTCCGGAGGTTCGGTGACCGTCCGTATCTGGGGCACCAAACGCTTCCGTGTCGAGAGCAGCACGGGTCCGCGCACGGAGGTGACCCCGCCGGGGATTCGGCTCGGGACACAACCGGACTGCACGCCGGAGCCGGGAACTCCGGGGTTCAGCATCTCGGACACCCGGATCTTCTACGACCTCGAGACGGGCGCCGAGGTGCGCCGGGAGACCCGGAACGTGCGTTATGCCGCGAAACCCGCCGTCTACTGCCGCTAGCGCTGAGGTCGCGGTGGCGGTGGCGTGCAGCGGGGTTTCGCGGACAAACCGTTTACCGCAGGACGACGCAGCCTCGTTCCTCCAGCTCACCCAGCCAGGACGGTGTCCGCAGCTGCTTGTTCCAGCGCAGGTCCAGTTTGTCGAGCCGGGGGAGTTCCAGTAGCGCGCTGGACAACTCCGTCAGCCCGTTGTCCCGCAGATCCAGCAGGCGGAGGTCGGCCAGTCCGGCGACGGCGTCCGGCAGCCGGCTGATCCGGTTGCCGCGCAGGTGCAACTCGCGCAGCGCATCGAGTTCGCCGATCGACTCCGGCAGCGTGCTGATCTTGTTGTGCTGCAGGCGCAGCTCGCGTAGTGCGCGCATGCGGCCGAGGCCGGACGGCAGTTCGGTGAAGGCGTTGTCCGTGGCACCCAGGTAGCGCAGCCGATCCAGGCCGCAGAGGCTTTCCGGGAGTTCGGTGAGCCGGTTGTCGGCGAGGTAGAGGTAGTCCGTCAGCTCGGTCAGCTCGCCGAGTTCGTCGGGCAGCCGGGTCAGCGCGTTGTGCCCGATATCGAGGGTGTGCAGCCGGTTCAACCTGCCGATCTCGGGCGGAATGCTGCTCAGGCGGTTGTCGGCGAGGTTGAGTACGCGTAGCTCGCGCAGGTCCCACAGCCAGGCGGGAACGGTCTCGAGTTCGTTGGCGTAGACGCTGAGGTGTTCGAGTTTGCTTGCGCCGGCCAGTCGGTCCGGCAGCGTGGTGAGGCTGTTGCGATCGAGGTCGAGCCGGACCAGTCCGTCCGGCTCGACCTCGGGTGGTTCGGTCAGTTCGGTCCCGGTGAGATCCAGCCAGCCGTTGTGCACGGCAGGAACCTACCGGTAGCGGGGGCTAGGACCTGTGCGCCGTCCGTCCACCCGCGATCTTCGGGTAGGCCGCCGCGGCGGCGATGACACCGATAACGGCCGCGCCCACCTGGAAGGCATGGCGGATCCAGTCGATGCCGTCGGTGTTTTCGACTCCGAACAGCCCGGCCAGCCAGTTGCCGATGAACGCGGCGATGATGCCGACGAGGATGGTGAGCCACATCGGGATCTTTTGATCGCCCTTGGCGAGCATTCGGCCGATCACACCGAGGATCAGGCCGACCACAATCGTCGTGATAATGCCCCAGATTCCGCCAAGCATGCCTTCTCCTTCTGCCGATTCTGCCTGAGCACGTCAGGTGTAGAAGCGTGGCACCAAGTCCCGCAGGTCGCCTCCGGATACCCGCGACCGGGTGATACCCGATCGGGGCCTCGGTGACGACTGGGGTCAGTGGCTGATGGACCTGCGCCCGTAGATTCCCGCCACGAGGGTCACGCCGACAGCCGCCAGGACGATCTGCGTGACGAGCTCGAGCCAGTCGAAGCCGTCGCTTTCGGCATAGCCGATGCCACGCGCGATCCAGGTGCCGATGAACGCGGCCGCGATGCCGACCACGATCGTGAGCCAGATCGGGATGCCCTGCTTGCCGGGAGCCACAGCCCTGCCGAGTACGCCCAGGATCAGGCCGACCACGATCGCGGTGATGATTCCGGTGACGGTCATCGTTTCTCCTCTGCCGACATGTCCGGGCGGCCCTGCCGGTAACCGCCCGCCTGTAGCGAGGGGGTTACCTCGGGTCTCCACCATCAAACGCTTCGACGATCGAGTTTGACGCGGAGTACTTATATATACTTGTGCTTATATACGTCATCCGTAATATAACTGCCGTGGATGTTTTCGAAGCGGTGGCCGAGCCGCACCGACGGGCACTGCTCGACCTGCTCGCCGAAGGAGAGCGGGCCGCCGGTGAGCTGGTGGCGAGCCTGCCCGAGCTCACTCAGCCCGCTGTGTCGCGGCATCTGCGGATCCTGCGTGAGGTGGGACTGGTCGAGATGCGGCCCGACGGGCAGCGGCGCATCTACGCCCTGCGGGCGGACGGGCTCGTCGAGATCGACGACTGGATCAGCCGGTACCGGCGCTACTGGCCCGGCCACCTCGACGCCATCGAGCGGCACCTCGCGGACACGTACCGACCGGAGCAGAAAACGGAGAAGTCATGACCGAGTATCCCCGCAACGGGAACCTGCACATTGACGGCGACCGCGCCACGATGTCGTTCCGGCGCCGTGTGCCCTATCCGATCGAAGCCGTCTGGGCGGCACTGACCGATCCGGACCAGCGCGCGAGCTGGTTCGGTGAAACCACGATGGAACCCCGCCGGGGCGGCATGATCGAGATGCTGCCGAGCGAGCCACCCGTCCCGCCGGACGTCAAGCGCATGACCGGCAGGATCCTCGTCTGGGAACCACCCGCGGCCGGTCGCACCGCCGTGCTCGAGCACGAGTGGAACCAGCGGATCGTCGAGGAGAGCGTGGTTCGCTACGAACTGGTCGCCGACGGCGAGGCGACGATCCTGACGTTCACGCACTCCGGGCTGTCTGCCCGCAACGCGAAGGGCTTCATCCCGGGCACCCACGCCTACCTGGACCGCCTGGAGGCCCAACTGGCAGGCGAGCCAGTCCCCCTCTGGTCGACCCGCTACGACGAGGTCGCTCCCGCCTACGCCTGACCGAGCACATGCCCCGTACAGCACGATGGCCGCTCCGAGCGGTATGCCCGAAGCGGCCATCGTGAACAACATCCCGCGGGAGGCGGGTCAGGCTTGGATCAGAACGCGGCCTCGTCGATGTCCATCAGGTCGTTGTCGGCGGCCTCGACGATCGCGCGCCGGGAGGTGAGCTCCGGCAGCACGGTCTTGGCGAAGAACGACGCCACGGCGACCTTGCCGTTGTAGAAGGCCTCGTCCTTGCCGGAAACGCCACCGTCGAGCTTCGTCAGCGCGATCTCGGCCTGCTGCAGCAGCTTCCAGCCGACCAGCAGGTCGCCGGCGGACATCAGCAGCCGCACCGAGTGCTGGCCGACCTTGTTGATGTTCTGCGGGTCCTCCTGCGAGGAGGTCAGGTAGCCGATCAGCGAGCCGAGCATGCCCTGCGTGTCGTCCAGCGCCTGCTTGAGCAGCCCGCGCTCCTGCTTGAGCCGGCCAGCGGCAGCACCGCCCGCTTCCGGGTCGATGGTCTTGGTGATCTCGGCGGCGATGTAGGCCAGTGCCTGGCCCTTGTCCCGGACGATCTTGCGGAAGAAGAAGTCCAGCGACTGGATGGCCGTCGTGCCCTCGTACAGCGAGTCGATCTTGGCGTCACGCAGGTACTGCTCGATCGGGTAGTCCTGCAGGAAGCCGGAGCCGCCGAGTGTCTGCAGCGACTGCACGAGCTGCTCGGTGGCGCGCTCGGAGCCGACACCCTTGACGATCGGCAGCAGCAGGTCGTTGACCCGCTCGGCCAGCTTCAGCGAATCCTCATCGCCTTCCTGGGTCCACACCTGGTCCTGGAAGGACGCGGTGTAGAGGTACACCGCTCGCAGGCCCTCGGCGTAGGCCTTCTGCAGCATCAGCGAACGGCGGACGTCCGGGTGGTGCGTGATCGTCACCCTCGGGGCGGCCTTGTTCAGCATGTTCGGCAGGTCGGCGCCCTGCACCCGCTCCTTGGCGTACTCCAGCGCGTTCAGGTAGCCGGTGGACAGCGTGGCGATGGCCTTGGTGCCGACCATCATCCGGGCGTACTCGATGACCTGGAACATCTGCGCGATGCCGTCGTGCACCTCGCCGAGCAGCCAGCCCTTTGCCGGGGTGCCGTGCTGACCGAAGGTGAGCTCACACGTGGTGGAGACCTTGATCCCCATCTTGTGCTCGACGTTGGTCACGTAGGCGCCATTGCGCTCGCCGGGCTCGCCGGTCTCGGTGTCGAAGTGGAACTTCGGCACCAGGAACAGCGAAAGGCCCTTGGTGCCCGGCTTGGTCTCGATTCCTGGGCCCTCGGGGCGGGCCAGGACCAGGTGCATGATGTTCTCGGTCATGTCCTGGTCGGCGGAGGTGATGAACCGCTTCACGCCGTCGATGTGCCAGGAGCCGTCCTCCTGCTGGACGGCCTTGGTGCGACCGGCGCCGACGTCGGAACCGGCGTCGGGCTCGGTGAGCACCATCGTCGCGCCCCAGGCGCGGTCGATCATGAGCTGCGCCCAGCGCTTCTGCTCTTCGGTCCCGTTCTTGTCGACGATCATCGCGAAGCTCGGGCCCGCCATGTACATGAACAGTGCCGGGTTGGCGCCGAGGATCAGCTCGGAAGCGGCCCACTGCACTGAGGGCGGGAGGCCGAAGCCGCCGAGGTGGTTGGGCAGGCCGAGGCGCCACCACTCGCCGTCCCACAGCTGCTGGTAGCTCTTCTTGAAGGCCTCGGGCAGCGTGGCCGAGAAGGTTTTGGGGTCGTAGACCGGCGGGTTGCGATCCGAGTCGGCGAACGATTCGGCCAGCGGGCCGACCGCCAGGTTGTTCAGCTCGGAGAGCACCCCGCGGGCGGTCTCCTCGTCGGACTCCTCAAGCACGCCCTTGCCGAGGCGGTCCTGGACGCCCAGCACCTCGAAGAGGTTGAACTCCAGGTCTCGCACGTTGCTCTTGTAGTGGCCCATTCGTCTCTCCGTGTTCCCAGCGGTGCCGGTTGCTCCGTTTTGTGTTCGCATGCCGGCAGTGCACGTCTTCCCGCGGACATCGCTGCCCTACTGGCCGGTAACATAAGCCTATTACCTGTGAGTAACCATCGGCAAGCGAGTTCACCTCGTTTGTGACGAATACAGCTTCGTCAAGGTGTGACGCCGGACACTTCGAAGGGTTCGGAGGTCACGCGACAGTGTTGGACGTCCGCTCCGCCTGGGTCGGCAGCGGTGTTTTCGCAGGCTGCTTCAGCGAGTCGTCCGGATGAATCACCAGCAACCCGGAGCGAAAGGCCGTCGTCACGGCATGCGTACGGTCTCGTGCCGACAACTTCCGCAGGATGCTCTTCACGTGGGTGCGCACGGTCTCCACCGACAGGTACAGCACCTTCGCGATCGCCGAGTTCTCCATGCCCTCGGCCACCAGCTGCAGCACTTGGTACTCCCGGCGGGACAACGGCATCTGCCCCCTTGCGGGCCCGGATCCGTCACCGGCGTGGGCGGGCTGACGTTTCGGTCGCGCGACCAGCGCGGTGAGCGCGGGATCGACGAACCGGCGTTCGGCATGCGCGCGGTGGATGGCTTCGGCGACTCGCCGCGGCTCGCCGGAGCGCAGGACGACACCGTGGGCTCCGGCGGCGATTGCGCAGGTCAGGAACTCGGCGGTGCGCGTCGACTCGCGCACGAGGACGACGACGGTCATCCCGGTGTCGCCGGCGACGAGCAGTCGCAGCAGGTGACACTGCGGATCCATGCCGGAGTCGATCAGCAACACGTCCGGGCGGACCTGTTCACACAGCTGCAACGCGGAGTGGTGGGTCCCCGCGTAGCCGGCCCAGTGCAGGCCCTGGGCGCGTTGCATCAGCACGGCAAGGCCCTCCCGGAAGATCGGGATCGGATCGACCGCGGCCACGCTCAGGCCCCGCGTGGCGCGGGTGGGCACTTGTGGTTGGCCTCTGTTCGTGCCCATAACTTGCGCCATTGGCTCTCCATCTCCACTTCACCCTGGTCAGGATGCGTTCGCTCACCACCTCCTGGCGGTGCTCCCCTGGGTGTCCGTCCGTTGCTCCCCGTGTGACTCGGGACGAAGCAGCCCGTGACGCTTTTGATGGTCATTCATCGATTCCGTGACGCATGTTCCCCCGAGAGGGGGGTCACACAGTGACGAAATCGTCGGCGAGTGAACACAAAGCGTTATGTGCCAGCGTTAGCGGTGTCCCCGTTGTCTGGATTGCCCGAAACATCGACGGCGAACCGTAGTCGGCGAAACTCCTCGGCCAACGTCGTCGGAGTCCAGTGGGCGTTCAGCCCGCTCGGATTCGGCAACACCCAGACGTTGGTGTCGCCCAGCCGCTCGTCCTGCCTGCCAATCGTGGCCTTCGGCCTGCCGAACGCGGTGCGGAAGGCCGTGATGCCCACCACGGCGAGCCAGGTGGGACGGAACTCGGCGACCTTCTGCTCCAGGATTCGATGGCCCTCGCGAAGTTCGTCCTGTGTCAGCTCGTCGGCGCGAGCGGTGGTGCGTGCGACCAGGTTGGTGATGCCGAGCCCGAGGGCGGGCAGCTCCATCTCCGCACTGGGATGCAGGAGACGCGGCGTGAAACCGCTTGCGAAAAGGGCGGGCCAGAACCGGTTGCCCGGCCGGGCGAAGTGCAGACCGGTGGCGCCGGAGTACAAGCCGGGATTGATGCCGCAGAACAGCACTCGCAGCCCCGGGGCGATGACATCGGGAATGGTGTGGTTGTACGCCGCCGCGAGTTCGTCCTTGGTCGGCCGCTGCTGCTGCCTCACGACGCCTTAGTCTGCCGCTTCCTGGGTACTACCGCTGGATGCAGAGCAGAATTCTCGCTGTTGTCCTCGATTGCCGCCGAAGCCGGGAGCAGGCCACGTTCTGGTGCGCCGCGCTCGGGTACGAGGTACTACGCCGCTGGCAGGATGCCGACGGGCTGACGTATGTGGAACTGGGGGCCGCGGGCCGCACCATGCTGCTCCTGCAGCCCGTGCCCGAGGAAAAGCGCGTCAAGAACCGCCTGCACCTCGACCTCGTCCCCGCCGACGGCGGCCAGTACGACGAGGTCGAGCGGCTGGTCGGCCTCGGCGCCACCGTGCTCTCCGACGAATCACGCCATCCGTGGGTGTTGCTCGCCGACCCCGAGGGCAACGAGTTCTGCGTCCTGCCTCCGCGCTGAGTGGCTCCCGCGTCATCCGTACCGGGGTGGCGAAGTTGCTCCCGGATGCGTACGCTGTGTGACCTGTCACACAAGACGGCGGCAAGGGGGCTGGCGCGGACAATGCCTGACATCGCCCTGGTCCTTGCGCTCGTCCTGATCGTCCTCATCGCTGCTGCGGCCACCGTCGCGCACCAGGACCGGCGTGCGCAGCGGCGAGATGCCCTGCGTAGACGGGCACGGTTGGCGAGCCTTGGCGAACCAGAGCCGGTACTGCTGCAGGTAGGGGAAGAGTATCGGTCGCGGCAGTACTGGTAGTGACCTGCGAACGCAGCAGCGCGAACAGCGCCGCCAGGATCCAGCCGAGAGCCGCTCCCGTCGTATTCGACATCAGGTCGTCGACGTCGAAGATGCGGTAGGCGAACGGCGCGGTGCCGAAGTTGGCGGTCAGCTGGGCGATCTCGATCGACGCCGACGCCCCGAAGCCGATCGCCAGAGCTCCGGCGAACCGGCGGTGCCAGAGCAGCTTGGCGAAGATCCCCAGTGGGACGAACAGGAGCACGTTCATCGCGAGCTGCTCGAACGCCAGCGTGCTCACCGGGCTCGCGGCGTTCTGGGACTCCCGGATGACATCGGCGATCCACTGCAGGGGTACCAGTTGGACGCTCTGGCTCAGGTGCGGTTCTCCCGAGGACGGCAGCGGCAGCAGTACGACAGCCACTGCCAGGCAGGCGTAAAGCGTGACGGCCGCCGTCGTGCCGACGCGAACCGGCTGGATCCGGCCGTAGCGGGCCTGGTGCAGGAGGAGCTGCGGGATCAGCAGTGTCCCCCACACCGCGAGAAAACCGAGTAAGCCGTACTGCAGGGCCGTTGCCTGTGCCGTCGTCATGCCTTGAAGTTATGGGCCGCGGCAGGCCGCTGACCTCGGTCGAACAGCTGGACGCGGATGACCGGGTCGGCCGAATGGACGATGGCCGAACGGTGGCGTGCCGGTTGCCGGATATGGGCGCATGCGGCACTTTTCCATCGAAATAGCGGGATCTCTTCTCCTGCGCCACTTCACCAGGCAAACTCCTCCGCCATGTGCGTCCTCAAGGGGATAGGACGCTGATGCGGAGGAACAATGACCAGATCACCCCGGCTCCTGCGTGCCGTGGCCGCGATCGCGACCACCGCGCTGGCCACGGTCGCGTTCGCGGGTACCCCTGCGGTCGCCACGCCCGACCGGACCACCGACGTCCGGATCATCGCGTTCAACGACCTGCACGGCAACCTGGAGCCACCAGCCGGATCGTCGGGCCGCGTCCGCCTGCCGGACGGCTCGACCGTGGACGCGGGCGGTGCCGCCTACCTCGCCACGCACGTGCAGCGTCTGCGGGACGAGGTCCGCAACTCGATGGTGCTCTCCGCGGGAGACAGCCTCGGCGCCTCGCCGGTCGTCTCTGCGCTGTTCCATGACGAGCCGACGGTGGAGTTCCTCAACGACCTCGACGTCGAGGCTTCGGTGGTCGGCAACCACGAACTCGACGAGGGCTACGACGAGCTGCGCCGGATACAGTCCGGTGGCTGTCACCCGGACGACGGCTGTCAGTTCGACCGCAAGTACAAGGGCACGGACTTCCCGTTCCTCGGCGCCAACATCTACTTCGACGACGGCACGCCCGCGATGCTGCCGTTCACCATCGAACGCTCCGGCGGTATCCCCGTCGGCATCATCGGCGCCACCCTGCAGGACCTGCCGGACGTGGTGACTCCGGAAGCCATCGAGGGGCTCGAGTTCGGCGACGAGGTCGAGGCCATCGACCGCGCCTCCCGCATGCTCGATCGCTTCGGCGTGAAGTCGCAGATCGTGCTCCTGCACGAGGGTGACAACACCGAGGGTGGTGGCCCGAACGACTGCCGGATCACGCCGGGAGCCGCGGCGCAGATCGCCGCGAAGGCCGCACCGCAGGTCGACGCCTTCTTCACCGGGCACTCCCACCAGCAGTACAGCTGCATGATCGACGACCCGGCAGGCAACCCGCGTCCGGTGATCCAGGGGGCGTCCTTCGGCAGGCTGCTTTCCGTCGTCGACCTCACGATCGACCGCAGGACCCGAGACGTGGTCCGGGAGCAGACCAGCGCACACAACGAGATCGTCACCAGGGAAGTCGCGCCCGATGCCGATGTCGTCGAACTGATCGATCGGGCCAACGAGAAGGCCGCACCGATCGCCAACGAGCCGATCGGCACCATCACCGCCGACCTGGTCCGTGCCGGTGGCGAATCCGGTGAGTCCCCGCTCGGCTCGGTGATCGCCGACGCTCAGCTGGAAGCCACCCGCACCAACGACGCACAGATCGCGATGACGAACCCCGGTGGGATCCGCACCGACCTCGTCTACGAGTCCTCGGCCAATGGCGAGGGCGATGGTGTCGTCACATACGGCGAGGCATTCGCGGTGCAGCCGTTCTCGAACATCATGCAGACCATCACCCTCACCGGCGAGCAGCTCAAGCGGGTGCTGGAGCAGCAGTGGCAGGCAGAGGCCACACGAATCCTGCAGATCTCCTCGACGCTGAACTACACCTACTCGGCGTCCGCGCCGATCGGGTCGAAGGTCTCGGAGATGACGATCGAGGGCACGCCGGTCGACCCGGCCGCGGAGTACCGGGTCTCGGTGAACAACTTCCTCGCAGCGGGCGGGGACGGGTTCACCGAACTCACCAATGGCACGAACCTGTCCGGTGGCCCGGTGGACCTGGACGCGCTGATCGCCTACTTCGGCGCGAACCCGGGCATCGCACCGCCGCCCACGGATCGGATTACCGTCGTTCCATGATCACGCTCAGGGCCGCCTCGGAAGCCGATCATCAGACCCTGGTCCGCGCCATCCAGGCGTGGTGGGGGGACTCGCGCTCTCCAGAGGCGGCCCGTGAGCTGGCGCTGCTGTTGCCGAGGTTGTTCCTGCAGCACTTCGCGACGACGAGCCTGGTCGCCGAGACCGATGATGGTGCGGTGGCCGGATTCCTGGTCGGGTTGCACTCTGCCGACGACCCCGAGCTGGCGTACGTCCACTTCGTCGGCATCGAACCGGGACACCGGGGCAGCGGCCTGGCGCGCAGGCTGTACGGCACATTCTTCGAGGCAGCGGCGGCGGCCGGCCGACGGACCGTCAAGGCGGTCACCTCCCCCGGCAACCACGGTTCCATCGCGTTTCATCGAAAACTGGGCTTCCGCCTGGAACCCGGTGACACGGTCGTCGGCGAGGTGCCCGTGCACTCCGACTACGACGGCCCGGGCCAGGACCGGGTGTGCTTCGTCCGGGACCTGTGAGCTGCCACCCGGGAACTTGTGGTCAGCACCTGACTCAGGCCCCGGCGAAACCGCGCAGGGCCTTCGACGAGGACAATGTGCGGAATGGGGAAGACTTATGAGCGCATCGAGGGCCGGCTGCGGGACTTCATCGAGGAACAGCCGGTCTTTTTCGTCGCCAGCGCGCCGTTGAACGAGGAAGGCCACGTCAACCTTTCGCCAAAGGGCCGGGCCGGCACACTCGCCGTGCTGGACGAGCAGACGGTGGCATACCTGGACTTCGGCGGCAGTCACGCCGAAACGCTGGCACACCTGCGGGAGAACGGCCGGATCACGCTCATGTGGTGCGCCTTCACCGGCCCGCCGAAGATCGTCCGGGTGCACGGACAGGGCGTGGCGGTGTTCCGCGACGACCCACGCTGGGACGAGCTGATCGGCCACTTCGCCGAAGCCGAAGGCGCGGGTTTACGGGCGATCGTGGTGGTACGTGCCAGGCTGATCAGCGACACCTGCGGATTCGCCGTGCCGTTCATGGACTACCGCGAGGAGCGCACGCTGCACGCCGAGCACTTCGGCCGCAAGACCGACGAGGAGTTCCGCGCCTACTGCGAGACCGCGCCGTACAACGGCACCAGCATCGACGGCCTCCCAGCCCCCCCCCCCCCCCTCCCTCCC
>NZ_PQHZ01000037.1 GCF_003385185.1 Amycolatopsis palatopharyngis
GCAGGTACTCCTCTTGGTCGATCTGCCCCTCGGCGTAACGACGTCGCAGCTCGAGCTGGGCTGGATCCTCGCCTGCTCGGGTGCCGGAACGGTTGGAGTCCGAGCGGACCAGCCGAACGATCGTCAGTACCACGAGCACGAGCACCGCCAGTCCGAGCAGTCCCCAGAGCACCATCCACCAGCCCATTCCCATCATGCCGTTCATCAAGGCCATCACCGCCTTTCCGTCAGTCGGCCTAAGACCCATCGTAAGTGCCGCCGGTCGTTGGCGCCTCCCGTCACACAACCCGGCAGTGCCTCCTGCGACGGTCACCAACTAGTCTACGTAGTAGCTTAGTTGGTGACGTTCGGAGGTGTGGTGTGGGGCCGCTGGGAATCGCCGTGCTGGTGCTGGTGCTGGCCTGGCCGATCCTGACCGACGCGGCAGCCCGCGCACGGCATCGTCAGCTGAACGTAAATTCGCTGACCGCCCTGGGCAGTTGCCGGTCTACACCTTCTCCCTGGTGCAGCTGTTGCGGGTGCCCGCAGCGATCTCTACTTCGAGACTGCCGCACTGATCCTGGCGTTCATCCTGCTGTGCCGGTACTTCGAGGCGCGCGCCAAGGGACGGGCGTCACGCGCCATCGCCGTACTGCTCGAGCTGGGCGCGAAGCAGGCACGGGTCCGTCGTGACGACGGCACCGAGGAACTGGTCGATCTGGACGAGGTCGAACCCGGGCAGTCGCTGGCGGTGCGGCCGGGCGAGAAGGTGCCCACCGACGGGTCGTCGTCGAGGTGCTTCCGCGGTGGACGAGTCGACTTCGCCGCCGCCGCAGGACATGGCGTCGCGGGAACCGCGTCGCATCTTCCACCGGCTCGTCCGCAGAGGTCAGCTGCCCAAGGATGCCGAGGTCCACAACCAACTCCGAGCGCAACAGGCATCTACCGAGAGGAACAAAGTTCGGTGCTTGCGCAGAGCCGCACAAAGTGCGTACCCCTGTAGACTCCGGTCTGGATCCTGGTTGATCTGGAACGAGACCACTCCTCAGTGGCAGGTTGTTGAGAGGAGCGTCGTCAACTCGGCCATGGCGCCCGCCGCGAGTGGACCGGCGAAGGCGAGCAACGCGATGCCCAGAAGCAGCGCGAGCGACATGAGTTTGCGCGAATCAATACGAAGGGTACGCGGCGTCGGGGCCGGATCGGTGCGCGGGAGATCGCTGGTCAAGGTCGCGAGATCGCCGACAGTACGTGCTTGGTAGGCGGCGGCTGAGCGCTCAGAGAACTCGTCCAGGGTCAACCGCCCGGTACCGACTTCCCGCTGTAGCAGGGTGACTGCCTGCTCCCGGTCAGCGTCCGACGCCCGAACGTTCGAGCCGGTCATGGGCTTTACCTTTCAACAGCAGTGCGGGACTACCCCTCAGTGGGTGGCGCTGGTCGCCGGGGAAGCCGCCCTGACTCCAGCGAGTCCTCCGCACGCAGGACCCGAAGCTCTTCCTGCAGGTCCGCGATCTGTCGATCGAGGTCAGCATCGTGCTTGGAACCAGGCATCATCGCGCAGTTTCCCTTGCGCATCGGGCGGATGCAGAAGAAGTAGACAGCGGTGATCGCGGCGACTGCGACGAACGCAGAGAACCAGGTAGGCATGTCAGCGAGATCCTTCTGCGCGTCGAGACTCGCGCTCCGCCTTGAGCTCATCGATCTCGGAGCGTAGCTGCTGCACCTGCTCCGACTGTCCGCTACTGGAGCTCTTGCCCTGGCCGCGCATCATCATCCACATCATCGCGCCCATCCCCACCGGACAAGCCAGGATGGCAACGGTGTACAGCAGTGAGTCCATGCTTCCTCCATACGCTGGGAGTCGGTTCCCGCCGACCACTCTACTATACAACTTAGGAGACTGGTTGGCTCGTGGTCGACTGGTGGGCGTCGTTTTGCTTGTCCTGCCCGACACTCGTCATTGCCGCCTCGGTCGCCGGTCGCGCCCCGGCGCGTGTCCGTTCGCGCTCGCCATGGCCTCCGAGTTGCGACGTCACTAAAGGCGGGCCATCGTCATCTCTGGCGCTCAGTCCCTGGCAGGCGCTTCACCGTCGTCCGATGTGGTCAGAATCTGCTTGACGAAGGGGAATGAGATGCAGGACGAGATCTGCCTCATCGTTGCCGGCCTCCACGACGACGGTTGCGCGCGTCGGGCGGCCATGGCGTTGACCGGAGTACACGGAGTGCTTGCCACAAGGGCAAGTCACGCGAGTGGGATGGTGGCGGTGTCGTACGACCCCGCTGAACTGGTTCCCGCAATGTTGGTGGAGCGGTTGGAAAAGGCTGGTTTCACGCTTGCGGACACGGCGGTCGACATCGAGTAGGCAACAGCCACTCTTGGTTTGGAGTCCAACGTTGAACGGCAAACCAGCTACTATATACCCTAGTAGTTGGTCACGGGTGCAAAGCGCGTGTCCCCGCAGGAAGCTCGGGTAAACGCGGTGCCGATCCTGAGATCAGGTCGGAAGAGTGAACCCGGCGATGGGGCCTTGGAGCCAGCTGATGAGCTGACCCCACAGGCCGGTGACCAAGGCAACGCCGAGGGCCAGGAGAAACGCGCCGCCGACTTGCTGAACGCGGCGGATGTGGCGACGCAGCCAAGTGGTGGCACGTACTGCCCAATTCGCACCGAGTGCGAGCAGCACGAAGGGGAGACCGAGACCGAGGCAGTAGGCGAGGATGAGCAGTAGGCCGCGGCCAGTGGCGGGGCCAACCTGGGTACCACTGGCCTGGATCCGTGACCTCCGGCGCATCGGCGCCCACAAGGTCGGCGAGGTAGCCCAGATAGCCGGGCACCAACGGAAGGCAGCAGGGGGATGCGAACGACACCGTCCCAGCCGCCGTCGACAGCAGTGCGGCCAACCACAAGGGGGCCGGAGAAAGCCAACTCGGTCAGATCCACGTAGTCATCGCTTCTGGCCGCTGGTGCCGCATGCCCGCTCCTCGATCAGCTTCTACCTGCCTGATACGTATCTACGACGTAGGTTAGTATAAGGGCGCGATGACATCAGCATGGCCGAGGACGCTAGGGTGCACGTCAGTGACTGGCCGTCGGCATCGCGGGAAGCTGGCGAGCCGGTGTTGCCGAGTTCGTTATCAAGGATCCAGCAGACGGCGGTTAAGTCGTGTTCACTGGGAGGCTTCTGCTCGGCTCGGTGTAGCAGCGATTCCAAGTGGCCCTCCAGTCCTACGAGTTCGGCGATCTGGCCGCGGACGTCATCCAGGCGCTTCTGCAGCACGTCACGAACATGGCCGCACACCGCATCGCCGCGATCGTGAGTGGTCACACCTGGCGGCAGGCAGCGCCAGCGGTCCAACCAAGGTCTAGGTCGCCACCGAATCCGGTTTTCATGCCGCTCAGGATCTTGACTCTGCGCTGTCCGCAAGTCTGTTCCAGCTCAGATGGAGACACCGTTGCTGCGCAGCCACAACAGCGGGTCGATCTTGCGTCCACCTTTGTGGACTTCGAAGTGCAGGTGCGGTCCCGTCGACTGGCCACGGTTTCCCACAGTGGCGATCCGCTGACCGGCGCCGACGCGTTGACCCACGCTGACGAGCGCTTGGTTGATGTGGCCGTACACAGTGACGGTGCCGTTGTCGTGGCGCACTCGAACCCACAACCCGAACCCACTGGCGGGGCCGGATGAAACGACTCGGCCGTCCAGGACGGACACAATGGGTGTGCCGATGCTGTTGGCTATGTCGAGTCCGTAGTGGATGTTGCCCCAGCGTGGCCCGTAAGTTGAGGTGATCGTTCCCGTGGTCGGTGCCAATGCCCGGCCGGGTGGTCGCTGCGCTGTCCCGGTTGTGGCCGAACTGGGTGTGGGAGCGGCACTCTGACCATCTTGTGTCGGTTGCGAAGGCGCTTGTCGCGTTGCCTGCTGAGCAGCCTCCCAATTGTCGAACGTGTCGCGCTGGCCTTGTAAGCCGGCGAGATTGCGCCGCGCGTCGGCAAGTTGCTGCTCGAGTTCGTCCTGATCGGAGAGTAGCTGGACCGCACGTCTCTGAGCAGCGGCCTCGGCGGCCACCGCGGATTCATACGCCGCTGTCGCCGCGGCTTCGGCTTCCTCGGCTTGCTGCTGCCGCGTGCGGGCTTCCGCGAACGCGGCACGGGCTGCCGAGTTCAGGTTCGCCTTGTCAACAAGGGCGCGACTCATCGTGTCGAGCGCATCAAGTTCTGCGCCACCTATGGCGTTCAACAGATCGGCACGGGCAAGGAGGTCTTTCGGGCTTTCGGCGCCCAGGTATGCGCTGATCGACCCGACCGCACTTCCCTGCCGATAGCTAGCGGCAGCGAACTTGTCGACCTGCCGTTGTGCCTGCTGGATATGTGCACCCACGGCTTCGACTTCGACTCGGGCGCCTTCGGCGGCCGCTTGTGCGGCGTCTGCTACTTCTCGCGTTACCTTCTGCTGCCGCTGCGCCACGGTGACGTTGTCGTACTTGGCGGCCAGTTCCAGTTGTGCCGCATCCAGCGCCGCTCCCGCCGCGGCCACCCGACTCGCCAGGACGCCAACTTGTTCGGCTGCGGTCTGCACCGCTGTGCGGCCTTCCGCGAGTTCCCCGTCGCTCGGGTTCGGTGGAGGTGGGGTTCCGAAAGCTGTTCCGGGCGAACCGGCGAGCGAGAGTGTCGCAATTGACATGGCCACAACAACACACGCAAAAGGTCTACGTGGACTCATGACCTACTCCCGCCTCACTACCAACTACCTGAGCTAGTACTTGTCGAAAGTGTATACCTTGGCCACATCTGTCTCAACTGCAACAGCGGCCCCAGCAGTCACTCCGGATGTTTCCGCTGCCGATTTGCCGGGCCTACTATCTGGTATAGTAAGAAGAGGGGTGGTGCGTTGCCTGCGTGCGACCCCGCCGTCGGCTCCCGAACCGACGAGCCGCGGGCGCGGTACTCCTTCCGCGCCCGCGGCACCTACCTAGTCTTAGGATCGAACAACAAGAGCGGGGATGAAGCGCACTATAGGGCTGGGTGAGGTGCCGCGATGAGTCAGACGCCGATCTACGACATGCCAGTGAAAGCCATGCAGGAAGTCGACTTCTCGTTCGCGAGAACGTCACGGCCTACCGAAGTCGTATCGATGGAGCGGCAGCGCACGGCACCACCCTGGAACCTTACTTCCCAGCGGAAGGCATCGTCGTCTGTCGCACAATGAGTCGTTGCCGAATCACGCAGCCACGGCACAAGTTGCGAAGCAGCTACGCATTGCGCTGCTTCCGGGCAGTACTGAGGTTTCCGTGAGTCTGGGTTGGGTAGGACGGAGACGACATTCTCGGGACACAAGATCGCGACGGAGGACTGATGGCCGACGAGGAGACGTTCGAGGGCTATGTCGTCGACATCGCGTGCTTGCGGAAGTACCCACAGAACGCGCTACTGT
Organism: Amycolatopsis palatopharyngis; assembly: GCF_003385185.1. GTDB lineage: Bacteria > Actinomycetota > Actinomycetes > Mycobacteriales > Pseudonocardiaceae > Amycolatopsis > Amycolatopsis palatopharyngis. Next base: position 5,409 of record NZ_PQHZ01000037.1, read on the forward strand.
CGAAAGCCCGTAGGCATACTCTCGATTGTGCGCTCATGGGGCACTGCGTCGAAAGCGGGTACGGGGTGGTTGGCGACGATGGTGTTGCGCGGTATCTCGATTCTGGCGCGACCCCTAAGGTCCTGGATGTACTCAAAGCGACACGAGCGAACCGCGGTATCCGACTGCGCGTGGGCCGCGCCTTTCGGGACGGCCAGATGCACACAGATCGTGTTGACGAGTTGGCACCGCTTCCGTAGATGAGCGGCTGTGCTGGTTATCAGCTTGCTTACCGCACTCCAGGCGTTATGTCGCGTCTCTCCGTGGCCGACCTTTCGCTTTGGCAGATCGGCCACGGAGAAGCTGATTGCGAAAGGGTTCCAAGTTTCTAGCGTCGCCCCGTGGTTCGGTCAGTGGTGGTAGGCGTGGGCGACCGCATGGCCGAGGCCACGGCCGATCAGCCACTTGTTGACCGGTACCGTCACCACGAAAGCGACGAGGAAAGCGAAGGCCAGCGCGCCCCAGAACAGCACGCTCGCCAGCCCGGCCTCCATCGCCCCGGGAACGACGACCATCACGCCGTTGTCGACAATTTCCATGACGGTGATCGAGATGGTGTCGGCAGCCAGTGCCACCTTGAGCGCCTGCTTGAACCCGACGCCCGCCCGGAGCACTCCGCGCATGCTCAACGCGTAACCGAAGACGAACGCGAGCCCGACCGCCAGCGCGATCGTGGCCACCGCACTCCAGCCAAGCCAGGTACCGATGACCATGCCGAGCACTTCGCCGATGGCGCATCCGGTGAGGCAGTGAAGGGTCGCGGAAGCGGCGCTCGCCCACGTGGCTGGGTGTGAGCCGTGGTGGTTCGCATGGCTGTGCTCGTCTTGATCGGCGCCGTGGTGATCGTGGTCGGGATGTGGAGCGGGACCCGCGGCGGGATGGTGGTGCTGGACGTCGGACAAGGGTGGTGCCTTTCTCGTTATTCGGTTGGTTCGGCTTTGGTGCGTCGACTGCGCTGGATCAGGAAGCGCCGAGTTGGGCGATGTCTCCGCTGTGGTCTTCGGTCTCCGGTTCCAGTCCGGCCACCAGATTGAAGGCTCCGGTGAGCAGGTTGAGGGTGACCAGGCCCACGACCTCGACGATTACCCGGTCGCTCCAGCCGTGCGATCGCAGTTGAATCACGTCCTCGTCGCTCAGCGATGATGGTTCGGCCAGGATCCGTAGGGCAGCCGAGATCAAAGCCGTCTCCCGTGCGTCGGTCGACATTGCCTGCCGGGCGAGCGCGATGTCGTTGTCGGTAAGTCCGGCTGCCCGTCCGGCGGCTGCGTGGGCCTGGAGGCAGAAGTCGCACCCGATCCACTCCTGTGCTGCCAGAGAGATCTTCTCGCCGAGTGCTCGGGGCAGCTTGGCGCGTTTCATGGCACGGGAAAATTCGAGATACCCCTGCAGAAGCGCGGGGGAGTGCGCCATGGTCGACACCATGGGACCGACACTTCCGCGCCGGGTGATGATGTCGGTCAGCAGTTCACGTGATCGGGCTGGAGCGTCCTCGGGTTTGACTTCCGCTAAACGTCGCATACGACCTCCTCGCCGCCGCGACACTATACGGGTAGGGGGTACGTCTGCAACTGGATATCCAAAGCGTCTCGGGCAGATCATCGAAAGTGACGGCAGTGACCGTGGACCTTGTGCGGACTCTAAGGAGCATCGCGTCCGGGCTCGACGAACACGGCGTCAAGGGCGGCCTGCGAGCCTACGACACTGCCCGCCGTCCGCGAACCGAGAAGCTGGCTCGCATCTCGGGCAGGCTTGGCAGGATCCTGCAGACCTCTAGACGGGCGGGTGCTCGGTTACGAGACACAGTCGCACTCGGCATACCCACGCCGCTGTTTATGCACTTCGCAGGCCTGGCGTTCGCGTGGGTGCCTCCTCAGGCCCGCGACGTTAAGCCGCGTCGGCCGGTCAGGAGAGGATGAGGTTTCCCTCGAATGCGGTCAGGATGAGTCCGGCCAGCGGGCCGATGGCGAGTGAGACCGGCGCCGCAATGTAGGCCGTAACGGCGGGCCACCGGTTCACCTGTTCGAAGGTGCCGGGTTCGCTGCGCGTCGTCGGTGCAATCCAGCGCAGGTAGTAGAAGAGGCTGGCGACGGTGTTGACGATCGCCAGGACGACGAGCCAGCCGAAACCCGCATCGAACGCCGCGGTGAACACCGTGAGCTTGCCGGCGAACACGCCGGTTGGTGGTGTGCCGACGAGCCCGAGGAGGCAGACCACCAGGCTGAGCGCGAGCCAGGGATGTCGGCGTAGTAGCCCGCGGTAGTCAACGATGGTCGCGGCGCGGGGTAGAGCGCAGACGACGGCGAACGCTCCGAGGTTGGTGACGGCGTAGGCGGCGAGATAGAGCAGCAGGCTGGGCAGTGCTAGGGGCGCGCTTCCGGCGGCCGCGACCGCCATGAGTAGGTAGCCGACCTGGCTGATGGTCGAGTACGCCAGCAGCCGTCGGACGTTGTCCTGGAAGAAGGCGGCAAGGTTGCCCAGCGTCATCGTGAGGGCCGCGAGTACCGCGATCAACAGTCCCCAGTCCAGCGCCGTCGGGGCGAGGGCCGCTGAGACGAATCGGTAGATCGCGACGACGGCGCCGATCTTGGGAATGGTGGTGATCAGGGCGGCGACCGGCGGGCGAGATCCTTCAGTGACGTCGGGTACCCAGAAGTGCATTGGTACGGCGCCGGCTTTGAACAGTGGCCCGGCCAGGAGCAAGAGGGCACCGACCGCGACGGCGCCCCCGGCAGCGGACGGGAGCGACTCGGACAGTTGCGGATAGGCAGTAGAACGAGCGACGCCGAACAGGGTCATCAGCCCGAACAGCATCGTCACACCGACCAGCGCACCCATGAGGTAGTACTTCATGCTGGCTTCGGTGCCCGGAGAGTCCTTGGCGAACGCGGTCAGCGCATAAAGCGGCACGCTGGCTAAGAGGTAGGCGGCCGCGAGCAGCAGGAGGTCGTTGGCGCCGGCGAGCAGCACTGCGCCGAGCGCGCCGAGCAGCAGCAGGACGACGAACTCGGCTTCCCGCCGATCGCCACGAATGTCCGCAGCGGCCAGGCCCAGCACCAGCAGCACCGACACCAGCACCATCGCACGGACAGCGTTGGTGGCCACATCGATCGAATAGGTGCCCTCGAACACCGTCATGCCCGGCCGCGACCAGTTGGCGACCGTTGCCGCGAGCCCACCCGCGCATGCGGCCGCGGCAAGTGCACGAACCAGCCACTGCCACTGCCGGGGGAGGTAGGAACCCAGCAGCAAACCGAAAACGGCGGCGCCGGCGAGGAACAGTTCGGGGAGCAGAAAGGTCAGCTCCTGAGTCATCGAAGCGTCCATGTCAGCGACTCAGCAGGGAGCCGAGGGTACTGGCGGCGGGCTCGATGAGGTCCAGCAGGAAGCGTGGGAAGAGTCCGATCACGACGGCGAACACCATCAGCGGCACGATCGACACCGTCTCGGCGGCGGTCAGGTCAGTGGTGCCGGTGCCGCTGCTGCCGGCTGATGGCGACCCCAGGAAGATCCGCTGGTACGCCCGCAGGAACAGCGCGGCCGTGATGAGGATGCCGAGGAAGGCCAGTGCCGTGGCGACGGGCGCACCGCCGAGCGAGCCGGTGAAGATCTGGAACTCGGCGATGAACCCGGAGAACCCGGGCAAGCCCAGTGACGCGAAAGCGGCGACGGCGGTCACTCCGGCGAACTTCGGGGCTTTGGCGGCCAGCCCGCCGTACGAGCTCATGTCGTAGGTGTGCCCCCGCTCGTACAGCACGCCTGCGAGCAGGAACAGTGCCCCCGTGATTAGCCCGTGGCTCACCATCTGGGTCACCGCCCCTGTCACGGCGAGGTCATGTGCTTGCGAGTCCGACGAGGCGACGAGCCCGGCCGCGCCGACCGCGAGGATGATGTAGCCCATGTGGTTGACCGAGGTGTAGGCGATCATTCGTTTGAAGTCGCGCTGTGCCAGGGCGACCAGCGCTCCGTAGAGCACACTGACCACTCCGACGATCACGATGACCGGAGCGTAGGTGCGCCAGGCGTCGGGCAACATCGGCATCGCGATCCGGACGAAACCGTATGTTCCCATTTTCAGCAGTACGCCAGCCAGGATCGCTGATCCAGCGGCTGGTGCTTCGGTGTGCGCGGGGGGAAGCCAGGTGTGAAACGGCACCGTGGGTGTCTTGATGGCCAGGCCGACGACGATCGCGAGTAACACCAGGGCACCGAGAGTGCCCTTGCCCGCGAGCGGGTTCTGCTCGCTCAACTGGACCATGTCGAACGTGCTGGGTTCGGCGGCGACGTAGAGGCCGATGAAGCCGAGCAGCAGCGCCAGCGAGCCCACGAAGGTGTAGAGGAAGAACTTCAGCGCGGCGCGAGCCGCGTCCTTGTGGCCCCAGCCGGCGATCACGAAGTACATGCCCACAATGGACAGGTCGAAGAACACGAAGAAGAGAATGAGGTCCAGCGAGACGAACAGGCCGAGGCTGACCGTTTCCAGGAACAGGAACAGCGCTGCGAACGCGCGGACCCTATGGGTCTGGCGCAGGGAGTAGATCGCGCAGGCAAGGAAGAGCACCGTGGTCACGCCCACCAACGGCAGGCTGAGTCCATCGACTCCAATGTGGTAACCGGACTTCACGGTCGGGATCCAACGTTGATTGACCTCGTAACCGAATCCGGATTGGCCGGGGGAGTAGTTGACCCACAGCGCGACGACCATGGCGACTTCCGCCGCGCTGGCCGTAATCCAGGTCCAGCGCACTACCACGTCGCTGATCCGTGGCATGGCCAGCAGCCCGGCCGCGACCGCTAGCGGCAGGAATACCACGATGCTGAGCACGCTCACCTCCCGTTCCAATCTGTGCTGGTGTTACTGCCAGGCGAAGAGTTACGCATCACAACACGACCAGCAGGACTGCCAGCGCCGCCAGAACGACGACGGCTTGGGCGTAGTAGTGATGGAGCTGGCCGGTCTGGGGCCGCCGGGCCAACCTCCCGAGCTTGCGAAAACCGCTCGCCAATGCCCGCACGGTTGCCTCGACCGACCACTCCAGTCGCGCGTCTACCGTGCCGGCGAACGAGGTGCCGACCACGGCGGTGGCGCGCACTCCACCGTCCACGACCCGGTCGTCGAACCGGGCGAGCAGTTCGGCAGCCCGCTGAGCGGGAACGGCGACGCCGGCGCGCGCGAGCGCCTCCAGACCGAGCCACTCGCCGAGGCGTTGCTGCATCGGTACGTCGCCGCGTTGCCACACCACGCCGGCCGCGGCGCCAGCGGCGGCCACGGCCACCACTGCGGACAGGAGATACTCCCACCACACCGGCGTCGGCTCCTGGCCGTCGGCCACGATGGCCGCGAACTCAGACCACACGCTGTGCACGGCGAGTATGCCGAGCAGCGCCGCGCCCGCCGCCAACGGTGGTAGAGCGTGACGCTGCCACGGGGTGACCTGGCGGGTTCCCTGCCGGTCGGTGTCCCACGCTGGGTCGAGAGCGGGTGCGGACCAGACGAGGACGACGGCGCGCGCCGCGTAGGCGGCGCTGAGCGCGGCAGCCGCAAGCCCCAGCAGGTACAGCGGTGTCGACTCGTGCAGCGCTGCCGCCAGCACCACGTCCTTGGTCGCCCAGATCGACAGCGGTGGGATCCCAGCGAGAGTCACCGCGCCGACAGTGAACGTGGCCCCGACGACCGGGTATCGCCTGGCTACCCCACGCAAGTCGGGCAGGTTCTTCGTGCCCAGCGCGGCGAGCCAGGCCCCCGCGGCCAGGAACAACAGACTCTTCGTGAGCGCGTGTGCCACCAGGTGTGCGCTTCCGGCCGCTACGCCGCCCGCGCCCGCGGCGAGCACCATGAACCCGACCTGGGCACACGTGGACGCTGCCAGCAACTGCTTGAGATCGCGTTGCACCAGCGCTACCGCGCCAAGCGCGAGTGCGGTGAGCGCGCCGAGCCACGCGACGAAGACTGCCGCCCACGCGGTGGCCGAAAGCAGCGGCTCCAGCCGCAACAGCAGGTACGCCCCGGCCGCGACCATCGTGGCCGAGTGCAGTAGCGCCGACACCGGGCTGGGGCCGTCCATGGCCCGAGACAGCCAGAAGCTGAACGGAAGCTGCGCCGACTTGCCCATCGCGGCAAGCACAACACCCGCGGCAACCACGTCCCGCCAGCCGTCCGGCAGCCGAGCCAGCTCGCTGAGTTCGAGCGCCCCCGCGCCGCCCGCCAGCGCGGCGCCCGCCGCGAGATAGAGACCGAGATCAGCGGCCCTCGTGGTCAGGAACGCCACAGTTCCCGAGCTCGCGCGTCCGGCATCGCGCCACCAGAAGCCGATGAGCGCGTAGGACATCGCGCCCATCACTTCCCACGCCATCAGCAGCGCAACCATGGTGCTTGCGGTGACCGTCACCAGCATCGCGCCCGCGAACACCAGCATGAACCCGAAGAACCGCGCCCGCGCCTCGTCTCGGCCGAACTCACCCGCCGCGAACACCAGCACCGCGAGCAGGACGACCGCGACGGTGATCACCATGACCGCCGACAGCCCGTCGACCTGCAGGCCGAAGGCGACACCCTCCAGATAGGAGGCCGAGATCGCGGGCCGGTCCACGGCCACGAGGATCGACGCCGCCAGCGTCAACACGGTGGCGCCGATCGCAACAACTCCGGCGTAGGGGTCGGCGCGGCGGCCGGACAGGAGCAGGGCTGTTCCGACGACCAGCGGAATCCCGACAAGCAACCAGAGCATGGCTTCAGTCCTTCAGATCCGCGGCCATGTCGGTCATGTCAACGTCCCTCGCTCGGAACACTGCCGTGGTCACCGCGAATCCGGCCGCCATCTCGATCGCCATGGCAGTGACGGCAAGCACCACGAAAACCTGGCCGTCCGCGCGAGCGGGCGAAGTGAAGTACCAGAAGCCGGCGCCGCCGACGATCACCGCGTTGATCATCAGCTCGAGCCCCATCATGATCATGACGATGGACTGCTGGGACAACGCGCCGTACAGCCCGACGCTGAACAGCGCCGCCGCGAGCAACAGGTAGTCCTGCAGGGTCATTGACCGACACCTCCCCGGACCGGGTCGTCGGGGCGCTTGCGATCCAGTCGGTCACCGAAGCGGTCGTAGCGGCCCCGCTGCGTCGACAGCACAACGGTGGCGATGATCGTGGCGAACAGGGCAAGGCCAAGGACGATCATGACGAGCATCTTCGAACCCATGAGGGCTTCGCCCAGCGCCAGCGTTGGGTCCGGTGGCGGCTGCGCGGAGGTGGTGGGCCAGTCGATCAGGAAGATTCCGGTGGCCAGTACGGCGAACGTTCCGATCGAGATCGCCAGCGACCCCTTCTGGTTGTGCACCATGGACATCGGCATGAGACCGGCAGGGTTCATCATGTACATCAGCATGAAGACCACCATGATGACCATCTCCATGATCATCATAAGGATGACCAGCACGCCCAGGTAGGTGAGTTCCACCAGCAGCAGCGTGACCCCCGCGAACACGAACGATGCCAACAGCGAGAAGGTGGCCCGCGCCATGGAGTCCACGCGGAACACCAGAATGCCGGTGATGACGGCCCCAGCGGCGCACAGCCAGAACGCGATCTCAGACCACATATGTCCAGCCCTTCATATGACGACGACAGCCACGACGAGGGCCTGGAGCAGGGTCGCGGGAATGAGCACGATCCACGCGATCTCCTCGAACCTGTCCATCCGGATGGTGGGCAGCCGCCGTCCGGCCCAGACGAGCGCGGCCAGCACCACAGCGGTCTTCACCAGCGACCACAGCCAGGCCGGTAGCACCGGTCCCAATCCTCCGCCGAGGAACAGGGGAACCGACATCGCCGCTCCGGACACCAGCAGCAGCCAGCGTCCCCCGGCGAACACCAACCTGTCCACACCGGACATCTCCGCCATTGCCCCGCCGGCGATGTCACGGCTCACGGGATGGTCGAACGGGCTGAAGAACGCCATCGCAAGAACCGAGGCCAGAAACACGACGAACGCGATCGGCATCCAGACCACGAACCACAGGTCCTGCTGTGCCGCGACGATATCCGCGATCCGCAGTGAGCCCGCGCCGAGTGCCGCGGTCGTCAGCACGAACATATGCGGCAGCTCATACGCCAGTCCCTGGGCGAGGAACCGGTAGCCGCCCACCAGGCCGAACGCCGAGTTGGCTCCCCAGCCAGCCAGCCAGACGGCAGCCCACGCGACGATCTCCATCGCGTTGAACCACACGACCCCGACGGACAGGTCTCCCACTGCCCAGTGCCCGAGTGGCGTGACGAACGAAGCCGCCACGGCCGCGGTCAGCAACGCGATGCCGGAGCCCCGCCACAGCAGGGTGTCGGCGGCGAGAGTGCGTCGCCGCTGTTGCACGAGTAAGCCGGCCACGGATCGCAACGGTGCTGTCGCCGTCGCACGTAAGTTACCGCTGCTTCCAGCAGCTCGCGCCGCGAGCCCGGTATCCAGCGCGACAGCCGCCAGCGCGAAGGCCACCAGCACCAACGGCAGTAGCAGTGCCCCGAGCCAGCCGGTCGCCTCAACCATGGTGGACCTCGTGGTGGGTGAGTGTCTCGAGGTCGGGATCGAGGCTCGCCACGAGCAGGCGGGCGTTGGCGAGTTCCTGGCCTTCGAGTAGAGCGGGCAGGACAGCCAGCGTCCACTGGGCCTCTTGGGCTCCGTCGAGTTCGGATTCGTGGACTTCGGCCAGCTTCGACTGATCGAACGCAGCTGACGCCGACGCGATCCACGTGTGCAGTCGCGTTAGTGCGTCATCTCCCAGTGCCGGGGGAGTGGACGGGTCGTCTGGAGTGGCTCCCACTCCCGTCAACGACCAGCGGAGCATGCGGGAGCGCCGCACATGGCGGGCCCACTGGGCGAATGACTTGGCTGTCTCTGTGACGTGCTCTCCGCGTAGGGCCTGGTCCCGTAGCACGCGCGCCTGCGACGAGGCGTCAGGCCAGCCGGCGATGGACAGCAACTTCGCACAGGAGTCCAGCCGTCGAGCAGCCACTCGGCGTGCTGCTTCCACCGGCGGTGAACTGCGGTCTGTCCAGAATGGCTCCCGTGGTGCGCCGTCGAGACCGACTACCTCGGCTGTCGCCTCCTGGATGACATCGCCCTGCAAGGTCGTCCGGATGACGAGACCGGCAGGCCATTCCGGCAACAATGGGCCGAGTGGGACGTGGAGCTGGTCGAGCATGAGGCCGTCGCGATCTTCTGCCCGGTCGGCCATCGGAACGCCGCCAGGCATTTCCATGTCGCCCATGTCGTGGCCGTGATGGTTGTGGCCCTGGTCGTCGGATTCCTCGTGCTGGTCGTGCTCACCAGAGTGCTGCTCGTGCTGGCCGTGTTCGGACTGTCCTGAATCGCCGTCCCCCTCATGTCCCTCGTGCTCGTGCTGTTCGTGCCCAGGCGTTTCGTGCGTGTCTTGCGAGGCGCGGACTGCTTGCTCACGCTGTTGGCCGGCATCTCGAAGTGTTCTCGTCGCCGCATCCAGTTCCGCCCATGCGGCTGCCGCGGTGTCGACGTCCACGCGAACGCGCGGCGCCGGTACCAAACTCCATACCTGCTGGACGTATGGCTGCATCTGCCTGGTGATCGGCCCGGCCACGACGAGGATGTTCGCCTCGGCAGGACTGGCTGCTACTCGCCAGCCGCGTTCCCGGATGACGCGTTCGACGGCGAGTCGCGCCCCGATCCCACCGGGTGTGGTCACCACCAGTGGGCGCGGCGGGGTGTGCCGTAACAGCCACGAGGTCAGGTCCATCGCAGGGCTCCCTCTCTCCACGCGTAGACAACCCCTGCCATGAGGATCCCGAGGAAGACGAACATCTCGACGACCGACGAGACGCCCTTCTCGGCCACGACGAGTGTCCACGGGTACATGAACACCATCTCCATGTCGAACGCCAGGAGGACCATGGTGATGGCGTACCAGCGGACGTGATAGCGGGACACCGCGTGCTCGGTCGGGTCGTGGCCAGAAAGGAACGGCCGCACCTCGGTCATCGTCTTGCCAAGCCGGACGAGAAACGCGACGCCGTACAGACCCGAGGCGATGATGAACATCAGGACGAAGAGGAGAAGTGCGCCGCCGACGTTCACCTTGGACCACACCTCCAACTCTGTCGCCGTCGAACTGCGACGTGTCTACTACTCACGATCGCAGAGGATATTCGTCTACGGGCTTCGCCGCAGGCTGGGCTGCATCCGACTTAGCCTGCTCGCGCTCTGGATGACGCCGAGTTTCAGCTCGACACCGGTGAAGGTGGGCGCCCGCCTTCAGCTTCGTTATCAGTGGTGATGTGCGACGGCAGTCGGCTGCTCCTCGAAAGGCTGTGCCGGGATGATGCGGTCCAGCCACAGCGACGACACCGCGAACAGGAGGCCTGCGCCGTTGATAATGCCGCCGATCCAGTTCACCGAGACCACACCGAGTCCGGAGTCGATGGCAAGGCCTCCGAGCCAGATCCCGAGTGCGGAGCCGAGCGTGAACGCCGAGATGTTGGCGGCCGAGGCAACATCGGGTGCGTCACCCGCCTTGGTCATCACCCGCAGCTGGAGCGGGGCCACGACGGAGAACGCCGCGATCCCGTACAGCAGCACTCCACCGACAGCGGAGACCGGGTGCTGGATCAACAGCGTCATCGCGAACAACATCACCGTAAGGCTCGCGACGGTACCGATGAGTGCGCCTCGTACATTCCCTGTATCGCCAGGCGTCCGACTGTCTCGCGCGCTAACGGAGTCCGCCGATCGCGGTACTACGATTCGACTTCACCGGCCTTGGCGAGTCCGGTGACAACTTTGGCAACTCCGACTTCGGATCCAATCTCGATGACGTGGTGTCCGCTGCGAATAGCCTTCGTGCCGTGCTCGCCGCTCCCACTATCCTTATCGGACATTCACTGGGCAGCGCAGCCGTGCTCGTGGCAACATCCCCGGATACCCGAGATGCGAGCTGTGGTGACGTGGTGATGCTGATTGGCGGTGGGTGTGGTCGTGTCCGCGCCCACACCCACCGCCGGTCTACTGTTCGGCAGTCAGAACGGATCGTTCGCTGGCTTGGAAGCCAGTTTTCGCGTGGGAACCGTCGCAGAACGGTTTCCTGGCGGACTGGCCGCAGCGGCAGAGCAACTGCGTGCGTCCTGCGCCGATCTCGAACGTGTTGTTGTCGTGGTCCACGACCTGGATCGGACCCTTGATCTGGTAGGGGCCGTTGTCAACCGTCTTGATGACTACTGGCGCCTGGGGTTGCTGCTCACCCGTCATGCTCAGTCGACGATCTGATAGCCGGCGTTGTTGATGGCCGCACGAACGAGTTGGTTGTCGACCGGAACTTTACTGATGACAGTGACTTCGCCGCTGGAGATGTCGACGTCCACATCGTCGACATCTGCCACGGACGTCACTGCGGCTGTCACCTTGTTCATGCAGCCCGAGCAGGTCATGCCTTTTACGGTGTACACGTCAGTGCTCATTCTCTGGTCCTCTTCGTGTTCGACGGCTAATTCCATACACAGTACCCCCGTTGGGTATAGCGTTTCAAGGAGGGTGAGGTGGTAGGCGAGGCGAACATGGCAGATCAGTCGCGGCTGGCGCAGGAGGAGGTCGCCGAGACGCTGACCACAGCGTCAATCGACACTTGACGACCGCGACGGTGGACGCGTGCCCGCACCAGGGGCAGCAGCATGCCGCAGCAGAGGCGCAGTATGGCCTCCGCCGAGACCGTCGAGCCGCGGACGTGCTTGTGGTGGCCTGCTTTCCATAGCTCCTTCATGTCGCCACACCGGCCCTGGTGATCTCCCGCTGCAGCACGGCCAGCCGCTGCGGCCAGTTCACCGCCACGGCGCCGCTGAGGATGCCCGCACTGTCGTAGCGCACGCAGAAACCACGCGGGCCTGGCTCGGGCTCGGACTCCGTGCCGCGAGGTAGGCCAAGGACCTGGATCCGATCTTGGTAGACGTCTGTCCAGAAGACGGTCGGTAACTCGGGAGGTGGCTCCAGTCCAACGAGTACTGTTGCCGCGCGGCGCGCATCGGCCACCGCCGCAGTCCAGTGCTCCCAGCGGATCGCCCGGCCTCCGGTCAGCGGGGACGGAGTGCGCGCGACGTCGCCGATAGCCATGATGTTGCCGGCTACTGTGCCGTCCGCGGTCACTGCCCGTCGTCGCGCATCCGTGAGCACCCCGTCACTGACATCCAGTCCGGACATTCCGAGCCACTCGGTGTTGGGCTTCGCTCCCAGACCCGTTATGACGGCGTCGGCCTCGAGTACGGCGCCGTTGTCGAGTGATACGTGCCATCGCGTGCCGACCTTATCCGCGGAGCGAACTGGTTGGCTGAAGCGGATGTGCACACCCCGTGCCCGATGCTGTTCCCACAGCCATTGTGCGACGGCCGGTCCGAGCGCAGCGGCCAGCGGGGTGGTCTGCGCGTCGACCACTGTGACTTCCCAATTCCTTACGCGAGCGGCGACGGCGACCTCGGACCCGATGAATCCGGCGCCGATGATCACCAGATGTCCTGGAGCTCCGGCCAGGACGGCGCGCACTCGCTCTGCGTCCTCGACAGTGCGTAGTGACAGCGCGCTTGCCGTGCCGGGAAGTGTGCGGGCTCGAACGCCAGTTGCGATGACGACGGCGTCGGACTCAATGAGTCGGCCGTCGTCGAGCGTCACGGACGGACCTGCGAGGTCGAGGTCTACGGCCGCGGTACCGAAGCTCCAGCGCACATCGGTAGCCGAGTTGGTCAGCACTTCGACCCCGCCCGGTTTATGGAGCGCAGCCTTGGACAGCGGTGGACGTGGGTACGGGGCGTGTTCTTCGGCGCCAATGCCGAGCAGCTCACCGCTGAAGCCATGGCCGCGGAGTGCTTCGGCAACGCGCAGACCCGCAACGCCACCCCCGACGATGACCACGCGCCCGGTCGGGCGCTTCATGCTGGGCCCGGCGAGCGAAGCTGGATCGCGCGTGCCGGGCATTCCTGGACTGCGCTGATGACCTTGTCCCGCTCGTTTTCTGGTGGTTCGGCCACGAACTGGGTGTAGCCCTCATCGTCGATCCAGAAAACTGCCGGAGCGGCCAGCGCACAGAGGCCGTGTCCCTCGCACCTGTCGAAGTCGATCGTGACATGCATCGCTCGTCCCTTCCTTTGACTGCGGTACCCCCCTACGGTATACATAGAGGCGCGGTGAGGTCCATGGTTACTCGCCCGAATACGGGTAAGGGGTAACATTGGCTCGTCGGCATGAAGTAGAGGAGAAATGACATGCGGGGATACTCCGGAGACAAGGAAAACCTGCTCAAGCGCCTGCGTCGCATCGAAGGACAGGTGCGGGGACTGCAGCGGATGGTGGAGAACGACGAGTACTGCATCGACGTGCTCACGCAGATCTCGGCGGCCACCAAGGCGCTGCAGTCGGTGTCGCTGGGCCTCATGGACGAGCACCTCAAGCACTGTGTGACCGAAGCGATCGAGCAAGGTGGTGACACTGCCACAGAGAAGGTTCGCGAAGCCAGTGAAGCGATCGCGCGACTCGTGCGGTCGTGACCGTCTGTCAACAGAAACCAGAGATCGAAGGGAAGTGTCATGGCCGAGACCACTTACACCGTCAAGGGGATGACCTGCGACCACTGCGTGCGTTCGGTGACCGAAGAGGTCAGCGAGATCGATGGGGTCACCGAGGTTCTGGTGGATCTGCCCACCGGAGCGGTCACCGTGAAGAGTGCGAAGGACATTGAGGCCGACGACGTACGCGCCGCTGTCGAAGAGGCTGGATATGAACTGACCGCCTGAGCGGTCACTTCTGGATCTGCGGGCAGCGGCCCGCGGTAAGGACGGACATGAACACAGCAGGGAAGCTCTCCGCCTACGGTGTAGCGCTCGTCCTGGTCGCCGGTGGCGGCTGGACGACCGGCACCGCTGTCGGTCCCTTCGCCGGTCAGGCCGGCGCGCACGGCACCGAGGACGCCGGGCACGGGGACACTCACAGCGGCACCGTCGCGGAGGCCGTGCAACCCGACCAGCCCGGCGGGCTGGCGTCGTCCAGGGGCGGGTACACCCTCACGCCCACCAGCACGACGCTCAACCCCGGGACAACCGAAGAATTTTCCTTCCGCATCCTCGGTGGCGACGGCGAGGCGCTGACCCGCTTCGACGTCGAGCACGAGAAACGCATGCACCTGATCGTCGTGCGGCGCGACACTGCCGGCTTCCAGCACGTGCATCCGGAGATGAGCACCGGCGGCACCTGGACGGTCCCGCTCGAGCTCGCACAGGCCGGAAGTTACCGGGCGTTCGCCGACTTCGTGCCCGCAGGCGATGAGGGTGTGACGCTGGGCGTCGATCTGGCTGCACCAGGCGATTACCGGCCGGCCAGTTACGAGCCGTCCAGGGTGTCGAACGTCGACGGCTACCAGGTGCGCCTGAACGGCGACCTCGTGCCGGGACAGACCTCCAAGGTGAACTTGACGGTCACCAAGGACGGACGTGAGATCAGCGACCTGCAGCCCTACCTCGGCGCCTACGGGCACCTGGTTGCTTTGCGGCAAGGAGACCTGGCCTACCTGCACGTTCACCCCGAAGGAACGCCGGGAGACGGCAGGACAACACCCGGTCCCCAGGTCACATTCTTTGCCGAGGTTCCCTCCGCAGGCACGTACCGCCTGTTCCTGGACTTCCGGCACGAGGGCGAGGTCCGTACCGCCGAGTTCACCGTCGCGACCAATGGCGATCACCACTGATCCCGGATCGAGGAAGGAACATCACGATGACCTCTGACGTGACGAACTCGAAGCCGGATGCCGGTCACGAGATCGAACTGGCGATCAGCGGCATGACGTGCGCGTCGTGCGCCATGCGGATCGAACGGAAGTTGAACAAGCTCGACGGGGTCAACGCCACCGTCAACTACGCCACCGAGAAGGCCAAGGTCAGCTTTGGTGACGGGGTGGAACCGGAGCAGCTGGTCGAGCAGGTGGAGGCCGCAGGCTACTCCGCCGCGCTCCCCGCAGCCCGAGGCGTGGAGTCAGGTGCCGCCGGCGAAGGCGCCGAGGAACCGGAGGACCCGATCCGCTCGCTGCGGCAGCGGCTTATCGGGGCGATCGTGCTGTCGGTCCCGGTCATCCTGCTGGCGATGATCCCGGCGTTGCAGTTCACCTACTGGCAGTGGATCTCCCTCACCCTGGCAGCGCCAGTGGTGGTTTGGGCCGCGTGGCCGTTCCACCGGGCGGCGTGGGCCAACCTACGGCACGGCGCCGCGACGATGGACACACTCATCTCGATGGGCACCCTGGCGGCGCTGCTGTGGTCGCTGTACGCACTGCTGTTCGGCAGCGCGGGTGTGCCCGGGATGACCCACGCGTTCGAGCTCACGGTCCAGCGTATGAGCGGCGACGGCAACATCTATCTCGAGGTGGCCGCCGGCGTGACGACGTTCATTCTCGCCGGCCGGTACTTCGAGGCACGCTCGAAGCGGCGGGCAGGCGCGGCCCTGCGGGCGCTGCTGGAGCTGGGCGCCAAGGAAGTCGCGGTGTTGCGAGCCGGCCGCGAAGAGCGCATCCCCACCGATCAACTGGCAGTCGGCGACCACTTCGTGATCCGGCCGGGCGAGAAGATCGCGACCGACGGCGTCGTCGAGGAAGGTAGCTCGGCCGTCGATGCGAGCATGCTCACCGGCGAGTCCGTCCCCGTCGAGGTCGGTCCCGGCGACACGGTTGTCGGCGCGACCGTGAACTCGGGTGGACGCCTCGTTGTACGGGCCACCCGAGTCGGGTCCGACACCCAGTTGGCACAGATGGCCAAGCTCGTGGAGGAGGCACAGACCGGCAAGGCGGCCGTACAGCGGCTGGCCGACCGGATCTCCGCGGTGTTCGTGCCCATCGTCATCGCCCTCGCCGTCGGTACGCTGGCGTTCTGGTTAGGCGCCGGTGGCTCGGTGTCGGCGGCGTTCACCGCTGCGGTAGCCGTACTCATCATCGCCTGCCCGTGCGCTCTGGGCCTGGCCACGCCCACGGCCCTTCTCGTGGGAACAGGGCGTGGCGCCCAGTTGGGCATCCTTATTAAAGGGCCGGAGGTGCTGGAGTCCACGCGGCGAATCGACACCGTTGTCCTGGACAAGACCGGTACTGTCACGACCGGCAAGATGGCGCTGGTCGAGGTGCACGTTGCCAACGATGTAGCTGTCCAGGAGGTGCTGCGCCTCGCGGGTGCGTTGGAGAACGCCTCCGAGCACCCGATCGCGCAAGCCATCGCTCGCGGCGCCGAGGAACGCGTCGGGGAACTGGCTGCTGTCGAGGACTTCACAAACCTTGAGGGCCTCGGGGTCCAAGGCAACGTCGAAGGCCGGGCGGTGCTGGTCGGGCGTACCGCACTGCTGGAGCAGTGGAGCCAGCACCTACCCGCCGAACTGGCCGAGGCCAAGGCCGCCGCGGAGAAGCAAGGCAAGACCGCGGTCGCCGTCGGCTGGGACGGGCAGGCGCGTGCCGTCCTCGTCGTCGCGGACACCGTGAAGGCGACCTCTCGGGAAGCCATCACGCAGCTACGCGAGCTCGGGCTCACCCCGGTGCTCCTGACCGGCGACAACGAAGCGGTCGCCAGGTCGGTGGCCATCGAGGTGGGCATCGACGAGGTCATCGCAGAGGTGCTGCCGAAGGACAAGGTGGACGTGGTGACGCGCCTGCAGTCCGAGGGCAAGGTCGTGGCGATGGTCGGCGACGGAATCAACGACGCCGCCGCCCTCGCGCAGGCCGACCTCGGCCTCGCGATGGGTACCGGCACCGATGTCGCCATCGAGGCCAGCGACTTGACGCTGGTACGTGGTGATCTCCGGGTGGCGGCCGACGCGATCCGGCTGGCTCGCAGGACCCTTGGCACCATCAAGGGCAACCTGTTCTGGGCATTCGCCTACAACGTGGCAGCCCTGCCGCTGGCCGCAGCCGGTCTGCTGAATCCCATGATCGCCGGTGCGGCCATGGCGTTCAGCTCGGTGTTCGTCGTCAGCAACAGCCTCCGACTCCGGAGGTTCCGTGCCAGCACGACGACAGACGCCGTGACGCCAGAGACCACCGACGCCCTCACCGTCGAGGAGCCCGTCGCCGCCAGGTGATGTAGGAAACGCAGGGTGTGCCCGTCCGCAGCGGCCGACGGGCACACCCTGTTGGCTTCCCTTGCCTGTCCTGCAAGGCGCTGACATGGCGCTTCGGGTGGGGTCGGGCAGCTCGTCGACCCGAGGTTTGCCACACGAGGTGTTTCGATGGTTCGTCGGCGGGAAGTCGTGGTCTGTACCGGCGTGTCCTTTACCGAGGCGGGGTTCACGATGACAGAACCACGAAACCAGGCCGACAGAAGTTCGAGTACCTCGAACCGTTCCTCCGCCTCAGCTCTGTCGGTTACGTCCTTCACTAGCGGGACGAATGTTCTCCTCGGTGTGTGGCTGACCGTCTCACCCTGGGTGCTCAACTACAGCGAGCAGGACAACGCGGCCTGGAACCAGGTGATTATCGGCCTCGCGATTGCGGTGATGGCACTAGTTCGTACCGCGTCACCAGCCAACTTCTCGGAACTGAGTTGGACGAACTTCGTGCTCGGCGCGTGGCTGATCGTTGCGCCGTTTGTCCTGCCACTCAGTGAGACGAGTCCGAGTGAGCCGGTGTACTGGAACAACGTCATCGTCGGAGTGCTCGTTCTGATCCTGGCAGCTGTCAGCACGATGGCGAGTGGAAACCGCGGTGACCCTATCGCTTCCTAGTGTCGCGTGGGCGGTCAACGCGAGCGCGTCCTACAGTTCGGTCGTAGGAACGAACCCCAGCGAAAGATCGAAGTCTGTTTAACGAGCTACGAATAACGGTGGGTACTATATACAATAGTACTATTAATAATAGTAGATGTTGCCCTGCTCCGCGCCGCTCCTGATCTTCGAATCCCGCCGGAGGAAGAGGTGATTGTAGACGGTGGGCGACGGGTCGAACCTGAGTTCTCGTGCATTACACGCCTCGGCAGGGATATGGACCGTGTCACACCGCCCGCGACCTACTATGCGCAGTAGTGGTAACGTTCGCGCAACGGAGCCAGGTCGCTGGCAACCCGACACGGAGAGGCAGCGCGTGCCCCGACACCGATCGTCCAGGCCTGCCGGCCTTCGGGACAAGCCCACAGCCCCCACTGCAAGTACATACTCCGACGGGGTGCCAGCTCTGGTGGTCTCGAGTCGACGTGGACCAACGCCGAACCTGCGTGCGGCCGCCGTGGTCGTCGGTGTCGCCGCAGGCGCCGGTGCCGCAGCCCTCCAAGTTCTCACCGAGCCGCCGGTTACTCATCACGAGCCGCGAATCACACTGCTCGCGATGGACGCAGACGACCCAAGTGGCAGGTCCGGCGTGGGCGGAGACGGCACAGGGGCGGGTGTTTTCCTCTCGCCGCAGACGATGCCTCCGCAGGACGAGGCGGCGCATCTCAAGGCCGCGAAGCAGGTCAGCAACGAGCGAATCGCCCGCGAGGCGGAAGAGAGGCGGCAGCGGGAGCGGGAAGCGGCGGAAGCGAAGAAACGGCAGGAGCGGGAAGCGGCGGAAGAGGCCGCCCGCGGGCGCGTGGTGGCGCCCGTTCAGGGAAGGATCACCTCCAACTACGGGCCACGATGGGGCGCCACCCACTACGGCCTCGACATCGCCAACGAGATTGGGACGCCGATCCGCGCGGCCATGACGGGTGTCGTCCTCGATGCCGGACCCGCAAGTGGATTCGGACTGTGGGTTCGCCTTCAGCACGAGGACGGCAGTGTCACCGTCTACGGTCACATCAACTCGTACTCGGTGAGCGTAGGGGAGCGGGTCGAGGCAGGCGACGTGATCGCGGAGGTTGGGAATCGGGGCAGGTCCACCGGACCACATCTGCACTTCGAGGTCTGGGGCCCGAGCGGTAAGAAGCTCAACCCGCTGGCCTGGCTACGGGAGGCGGGCGCGGACATCTAACGACCGAAACCGGGTCTGAGCCGCTCTGATGTACTAATATAGGTCGTAGTTGTGCGCGGGAGCCGGAGACGAGGTTGTGTGCGGATGGGTCAGGTCCAGCTTCCGCTGTCTCGCACTACTGTCGCCGTACCGTCCTGGCGATGGGGCAGGGGAGTCGGGGCGACGCTCGTCAGTGCCGCGATCGTTGGCGTTCCTACGGATGTGATCGATACCGACTGGTTCACGAGGATGACTCCCGTGCGTTGGTGGGAATACCCGGCGTTGTTGCTGACGGTCGGGCTGACCGGCCTGTGGTTTGCGATCGTCGTCCAGGGCTCCGCCGGTGATCGTGGCCGCACACGTGTTCTCGGGTCCTCGCTGCTCTCCGCGCTCGCAGTCGGGTGTCCGGTCTGCAACAAGATCGTCATCGGACTTCTCGGTGTATCAGGTGCACTGGGACTGTGGGCACCGATCCAACCGGCACTTGCGGTGGTGTCGCTGGCTGTCCTTATCGCGGCGGTGATCCTGAGATGGCGGAAGCGAACGTGCAGAACGGACACTTGCGCCGTCGAATCGGATGCCGACTGAGCAATTGTGACAGGGTGACGAGAACCGCGGATTGCGTGTTCATCGTGATCCGTGGAACTCGGCTGACGGTCCTGTGCGGCGGCGATGGCGTCCTCGTCGGTAACGGTCTCGAATCCCGTAGCAGTTCTCCGGTGCCGTCGCCACAGGGTTCGTCGAACATACCGAGATAGGCGAACTTGTCGTGCTCCCACACATCCGTCGTGCCTTTGGTAGCAGGCGTTCCCCACGCCCGGTCGTCTGCCACAACTTCGTGGTGCGTCCAGCAGGATCACGCTGTGCAGACAGCGAAGTGTTTTGATCACGATCTGGATCGCCGTGAGCTCCGTTGCGGACGCCGGCCAGATGGCCGCGGCGAGTCTCGCGACCAACCCCGCCGGCGATCAGAGCACTTCTTCGTCTGTTTGCTGTACCTACACGAACACCTCTCGCAGGTGCTGCGTCCCCTGGCCGGCCTTGTGGGCTGGCTCGGATCGATAGCTGGCAATGGGTAGGAGGACATGCCGAAGTCGGGACCTTGGGTGTGATCCGGAGGCTGTTACCTCCTTTCCGGGCGCTGCCTTGAGGATTCGGCGCAGGACCCTGCTTCGGCAAGGGAGACCACGTGTAGTAATAAGCCTGGGCAATCGTTCGACTGTAGACGAGCACCTGCACGCCCCGACTGTCGCGTGAGCGTTACTTCTTGCCGTGTATCTCAGGCGGTCATTGACTGTATACCCAACGGGGGCATAGTGTTCACCTACTCGAGTGACGCGACGCGCGACTGAAACCAGGGCCCCGACCGAACACGGCGAAGCCGGCTCATCCCGTGCGATGGGCCGTCTTGTCAGCGGATTCACTGTCGAGGAGACGTCATGGGAATGCCACCAGTCCAAAGGCCACTTAGAGCGGCCATCTCACTACTTCTTGTTACGGCCAGCGCAGTTCTCTCTGGTTGTTCGGGTGGGGGCACCGACAACGTGCTGCAGCGTGTTCAGGACAACGGCACACTGCGTGTCGCGCTGACCCAGGCCAACCCGCCGTGGAATTACCTGGACGATGCGGGCAAGCCCGTCGGCTATGACGTGGACGTCGCGCACGAGGTGGCTCGGCGGATAGGCGTCGAGGACGTAGAGTTCGTCGCCTCGAACTTCCAGAGCTTTATCGAAGGCGTCCGCGCCGGGCGCTTCGACATCGTGATCTCTGGTCAGACGATCACCGATGAGCGGAAGAAGCAGGTTGACTTCTCCCGTCCTTACCAGGTTAACGGTGTCTCGATCTTTGTGCCCGCCGCAGGCGGTGCAGTCAGCTCCCTGGCAGATCTGGAGGGAAAGACCGTCGCGGTGTCTGCCGGTACCACCCAGGAGAAGTTCGCCAGGGAGGAGATCCCGGGTGTGCAGGTCAAGACGTACCAGAACGCGACACTGGGCCTTACCGACCTTTCCCGCGGCAACGCCGATGCGATGCTGGTCTCTCGCTTCCAGGGAACCTACCTTGCCAAGCAGAACCAGCTGCAGGTGAGGCCGGTCGGGAAGCTCCTGGAGAGCGAGGTCAACGCGATGTCGTTCCGCAAGGGCTCGACTGAGTTCAAGAAGGAGATCGACCAGGCGATTTCGGACATGATGGCGGACGGCACGTTGACCCGCATCTCCCAACAGTGGCTCGACCTCGACATGACGCAAGAACTGCAGGCCCTGCCCGCCGATCAGGGTTAGGAGCACCACAATGGACATGTTAGTCAACTCGTTCCCCATGGTGCTCCGCGGCTTGAGCGTCACCTTGCTGCTTGGCGTGGTGTCCTTTGTGCTGGGTTCCGTGCTTGGTGCACTGGTCGCACTAGCACGAATCTCAGACTTTCAGATTCTCAGGGGTGCCGCGATCGCGTTCGTTTCGGTGTTTCGGGGCACCCCCCTACTGATCCAGATAATGATCATTTATTTTGGTTTGCCACAACTTGGAGTGCAACTTACGCCGATACCGTCGGCGATTCTCGCCTTAAGCCTTTTCGGCGCGGCCTACCTGAGCGAGAACTTCCGCGGCGGAATTCTGGGAGTCGACAACGGACAGTGGGAGGCCGCATCTTCCATTGGCATGCCCTACTGGCGGACCTTCCGCAGAATAGTCTTTCCGCAGGCCATCCGAGTCGCGACTCCGGCGGTCGGCGGGCGCTTCATCGCGCTAATGAAGGATACTTCGCTTGCCTCGGTGGTCACTGTCGTGGAGCTGACCAGGGTGGCGGAAAGTATCGGCAACTCTAATTTCCGGTACATGGAAGCGTTTCTGATGATCGGAGCAATTTACTGGATCATCAACTCGCTGCTGTCTGTGGGCCAGGGGATACTCGAGAAGCGCATGGGAAAGGCGTACGTATGACTACCACCACCATTGAACTCAGCGGCATTCATAAGGCTTTCGGCGACCTGGAGGTGCTGCGTGGGGTCGACCTTTCCGTCGAGCGCGGCGAGGTTGTCGTGCTCATGGGCCCGTCCGGGTCGGGTAAGACCACACTGGTGCGTTGTATGAACCTGCTCGAGGAGCCCGACGCCGGTCACGTGCGGATCTGCGACTGCGCCTTCGAGTGCGGTACACGTCGCGACCGTCGTGGACGGGCGAAGTTGATGCAACGCGCCCGGCAGCGGACCGGCATGGTGTTCCAGCAGTTCAACCTGTTCCCACACATGACAGCACTGGGCAACGTGATCGAGGGGCCGCGACAGGTGCGGAAGCTGCCCATGCCCGAAGCGGTTGCCCTCGGCGAGCGGCTGCTGGAACGGGTAGGCCTGGCGGACAAGCGCGATGTGCATCCCTCGCGACTGTCCGGTGGGCAGAAGCAGCGGGTCGCGATCGCCCGAGCGCTCGCCATGGAACCAGAAGCCGTGCTATTCGACGAACCAACCTCCGCACTTGACCCCGAGCTGCACGCCGAGGTGCTCGAAGTGATCCAGGAGCTGGCCGCCGACGGCATGACGATGGTGATCGTCACCCATGAGACACACTTTGCCCGAGAAGTCGCGAACCGGATCGTGTTCATGGACGGGGGAGTGGTGGTGGAGGAGGCCTCGCCCGAGACCTTCTTCACCCGTCCGGCAAAGGAACGAGTGCGATCGTTCCTCCGGCTGGTCGATCACTCCGGGGCGCTGGCGGACGCGCCCGCGCCCCGGGTCGGAGAGGAGGTCGTATGACGGTGACTGCCGTGCACACTTTCGACGTGGACCGGGCGCGGCGGGAGACCCCAGGTTGTGAGAACGTCGTCCACTTCAACAACGCCGGTGCCGCGCTGATGCCCGCGCCGGTACTGGACAGCACCGTTGCGCACCTGCGGCTCGAGGCCCGCGTCGGCGGATACGAAGCTGCCGCGGCGGCCGCAGGCCAGATTGATGCGGTCTACGGCTCGGCGGCACGCCTGCTCGGTTGCGGGTCCGACGAGGTCGCCGTGGTCGACAGCGCCACTCGCGCGTGGGACATGGCTTTCTACTCCATCCCCTTCACCCCAGGCGACCGAATTCTGACAAGTGAGGCGGAGTACGCCAGCAACTTCATCGCCTACCTGCAACTTGCGCAGCGGCACGACCTCGCGGTGGAGGTCGTGCCGAACGACGAGTCCGGGCAGATCTCGGTGTCCAGACTGCGAGAGCTGATCGACGAGCGGGTACGCCTCGTGTCGCTGACCCACATACCGACCAACGGCGGGTTGGTTAACCCTGCGGCAGAGGTAGGGAAGGTAGCCCGGGAAGCAGGCGTGCTCTACCTGCTTGACGCGTGCCAGTCGGCCGGTCAGTTACCGCTCGATGTCGCCGAGATCGGGTGCGACATGCTGTCGGTAACGGGACGCAAGTACCTGCGCGGGCCGCGTGGCACGGGCTTGCTCTACGTTCGTCGCGACGTGCTCGACGAACTGTCTCCGCCGATGCTGGACCTGCACGCCGCCACTTGGGTGGCACGAGACGAGTACCGGATGCGCTCAGACGCCCGACGTTTCGAGTCGTGGGAGTTCAACTACGCGGCCAAGATCGGGCTAGGCAGGGCCATCGACTACGCGCTGGACTGGGGAGTCGAGTGTATTCGCGACCGGGTGTACGCCCTGGCCGAGGAACTCCGGCGTGGACTCGCCGGGGTGTCCGGCGTGACACTGCGGGACGTGGGCGCAGAGCTCTGCGGGATCGTCACGTTCACGATAGAGGGCGTTGCGCCCGAAGATGTGAAGGCCTGGCTGGGGGTATGCGGCATCAACGTCAGTGTGTCCAGGGTGCCCTCCACAAGACTCGACATGGAGAACCGCGGGATCGATGAGCTCGTGCGCGCTTCCGTGCACTACTACAACACTGAGCGGGAGATCCAACTGCTGCTCGAAGCGGTGCGGGAAACTGGATCAGGAACGGGAAGGTCTGGCGGATGACTCGGAACGTGTTCCCGATGCATTCGACGAGGAGACGAGCAAGCCCAACGCTGCAGCGGTGAACGCACTGAGGACGACGAGGCCGAGCCAAAGCGATGGGGGCCAGCGGAGCGCGTCGGCCAATGCGAGACCGACAAGCTGACCGGACCAGATCGTGGTCGCCGCCAGGGCGCCGAGGAGCGCGGGCCGTGCAGCGCCGCGGGCTGTTCGAACACGAAGGAACCTCAGCGCTACGTCCACCACCACGGCTCCGGCGGCGGCGCCGATGGCTCCGGCTACGGCGATCGGCGGGAAGTCGACCACGGCAACCGACAGCCCCGCGACGGTGGTGACGAGTAGCGTCACCCCGCCGCGAGGTAGGCCCGCGTGGCTGCGCAGCATCAGCAAGAACGGCACAGTGATCGTCACCGTTGCCACGAGATATCCGGCCAGTGCGGCGATTACCGGTAACTCCGCCGCCTGGTGCCCAGGGGAGTTCGCCGGCGTGGGTACGAAGGGTTGGACCGGCGCCGGCGTAGAAAACGGCGAGGTGTACAGCAGGAAGAAGGCGACCAGTGCCGTCGTCAACACGAGCGAGAGCACGGATGGAAATGTCCATGGCGGCGTTGGGTAGCGATCACCGGCCGGCGCCAGCACCCGCTGTGCGCGCAGTGGGCTGGTCAGGATCAGCAGGCCACCGGCGCCCAGCAGCAAGTGGCTGGGGCTGACGAGGGCGTCGACGGCGATCTCGATGCCGAATATTTCATGCCAGGCAAGGTCGGTGACGCCCCCAACTCCGAAGACAACGACGCCAAGGACCGCCGCGCGGTAGCCGTAGGGCGGCCAAGCGGTAACGGGGACGCCTGGCTGACGGTTTCCCAAGGTGAGGAATGCGATCCATCCGGCCGTCACGGTGAACCCCGAGTACAGAGCCAGGTGCCATGGCGTGAAGAAGCTTTCCAGTTCGGGAACATTGAAGTGCGCCCAGCCGTCGCTGAATACCGCACCGACCAACCAGACTCCGAGCAATGACGTCACCAGGTCCCTGCGCCATTCCTTGCCGTTGTCGTGGCCAATTCCGGAATGAGTGGCAGTGGTACCCATGTCGGTTACTTACTCAGCCGGTCCAGGAGAAAGGTGCCTTCGCGCCGGTAGGGCTCACCGAGTACGGCACCGCTGTGGCTGCCGAGGCCACTGGCCACTGCCAGTGACAGGAAGATCTGGCGCTCGCCGAGGCGGCCGAGTTCCTCGTCAGTGTCTCCTGGCGTCCACCCTGGTGCGACCTTCTGCAGGGTGGTGTCGGCGGCCTGGGCACGCCAGTGCTGTGCGCTGAAGGAATTCTGCTGTGCCAGCACATCGAGTGCCTGTTGTTTGACGCCAAGGACGTCGGAGATCTCGACGACGCAGTTGGGCCGCTCGGGCGTCATGTAGAAGATCGTGGGGACCTGCAGCGGATCACCTCCACCACATTCGTCGATTCGCCAGTCGCGACTGGCGATCGCGAGGGATTCCGCGTACAGCAGTGCGATCATCCTTCGGTCGGGATCGAGATCATGTTGCGCATGCTCCGGGTCCTGCATGATGACGACTTCGGGACGAACTGTTCGGAGTAGCCGCACGATCGGTACCTTTGCCGTCGGCGTCACCTCGATCTCCCCGATGGCCGCACCAAGGTAAGTGACGTCCTCGATCCCGATGATCTTCGCCGCTTCGGAGATCTGCGGTCTGCTGCTTTTCCGGGACAGCAGCACAGCTGCGTGCACCTCATCGCCGGCAGCGAGAGCCTTCGCCAAAGCTCCGGCGCACTCGACGATCTCCAGGCCGAAGCTCGCGAGCATCAACACCTTCATCGCACACTCTCCTCTCGACGGACGGTGCACACTGGAATCGCACCTGGTTGTTCAGTTCGCTCGCTGGCGACCGGCGTCGATCAGCGCGGCGGTATAGACGTGCTCCGGCTGTTCGGCGAGACTGCGCGGCGTCCCGGACTCGACCAGCACTCCTTCCCGAAGTACCGCCACGCGATCACAGGACTGCATGGCCTCGCCGAGGTCATGGGTGACGAAAAGTACGGCAAGGCCGCGGTCGTGGGCGAGCCGGCGCAGTGTGCTGGCGATCCCGGCGCGCGTGGAGACGTCGAGCATCGAGGTGGCCTCATCCGCGACGAGGACGATGGGGTCGGCAACCAGCGCACGAGCGATCGCAACCCGTTGCCGCTGACCACCGGACAGGGCAGCGGGCAGCCGACGGAGGAAGTCCGGATCGGTCGGCAGCCCCGCTGCCGTGAGTGCGTCAGCGACCAAGTTGCTACGCCGGGTTCGTTCCACGCCGCCAAGTTTCAGCGGCTCGTCAACCAGCGAGAACACCGGCATCGCCGGGTGTAATGACCCGTACGGATCCTGGTGCACGAACCCGATTCTGCGCTGGGCAGAGCGTAGCCGTCTTCCACGTAGTCCGGTCAGCTCGACGCCCCCGACGATCACCGTGCCCTTCGACGGCGCGAGCAGGCCGAGTAACACCCGGCCCAGCGTGCTCTTGCCCGAGCCGCTTTCACCGACAACGCCGAGTATCTCGCCCGGGCGCAGGGCCAGGTCGACACTGCACAAGGCCTGCACCTCTCGTCGGCGGCTGCGGAAGGTGATGCTGATACCGCGTGCCTGCACAACTGGCGCGGCGAGGGCGTCAGTGACGTGCCCTCGAGGAACCGCGGGGAACTCGGGCACCGGTGCGTGCCCGACTCGTAGACAGGCCACCTCACCGTCGCGGTGCTGATTGAGCGCCGGCTCCGCGTCCTCGCACTCGGGTATCGCGATTGGGCAGCGAGCCGCGAACTGGCAGCCCTGCACTTCTGCACCCGGCGGCGGCGCGGCGCCCGGAATGGCCGCCCATGTGGTGTCTGGTTCGACGGAGGCGGTCGCCGCGAGCAGGCCGTGCGTGTAGGGGTGGTGGCAATTCTCGCGCAACGCTTCTGCGGGCCGCTGCTCCACGATCCGCCCGCCGTACATCACGGCGACGCGGTCGGCGACGGAGAGCAAACCGGGTAGGTCGTGGGAGATCACCAACATTCCGAGGTGCTGGGTGGTACGCAGCTCGGCGAGCAGCGCCAGCAGCCGTTCCTGTGTGATCAGGTCAAGGCCGGTTGTGGGCTCATCGGCCACGAGTAGCCGCGGTTCCCCTGCGAGCGCGAGTGCGATCGCGATCCGTTGACGCATGCCACCGGAGAGCTGGTGCGGGTGGGCGCCGAGCACCGAAGGGTCGAGCTGCACCAACTTGATCAGCTCGCGAGCACGCGTCCGCGCAGCGGTGGATGACGCATGCGTGTGCAGCCGGACCGCCTCGACGAACTGGGCCTCGATGCGACGAACCGGATTGAGGCCGCCCATCGCTCCTTGTGGGACGATGCCGATCTGGCGGCCACGAAGGTTTTGCCAGTCCCGCTCGCCCCGGCCCACCAACTCGTCGTCGTCAAGGCGGACGGACCCACTGACCCAGCTGCCGCCCGGCAGCAGACCGAGCAGAACCTTCGCGATCGTCGACTTGCCGGAACCGCTTTCTCCGACGAGCGCGAGGGCTTCACCGGCCGCGACCCGGAGGTCGACGTCGCGTACCGCGGCCACCCCGGGAACGTAACCGGCGCGCAGCGATTTGATCTCGAGCATCAGCGCACCTTCCGCAACGTCGGATTGATCCGTTCCTCCACGGCGACCCCGATCAAACCCAGTGCCACCACCGTCAGGGTGATGATGAGTCCGGGTGGCAGTGCCCAGCGGGCCCACGCGTCGGTGAGGAACGCACCGTTGGTGGATGCCCAGTACAGAATCGTTCCCCAGCTCGGTGAGGTCGGGTCGCCGAGACCGAGGAAGGAAAGGCTGGCGTCGGCGATGACGGCGCCCATCGCGGCGCGGACAAAGATCGGGATGAGCAGTGGCGCGACGGCGTAGGAGGCGTGCCGCACGAGCAGGTGGGACACCGGCGCGCCCATCGCCTTCGCCACCTCGACGTGCGGTGCGGACCAGGCCGCGAGCACGCCTGCCCGGATGACGCGGGCCGGTCCCGCCCAGGTCAGTGCGGCGAGTAACAGCACCCGCACGCCGACGCCGGGACCGAGGAACGCGGCCGCGAGGATCAGCAGTGGCAGCATCGGCAGCGCGAGTGTTACGTCGGCGAACCGCATCAGCACGGCTGACAGCCAGCGTGGCCCGACGGCGGCGAACCCGCCGATCAGGGCGGCGGTGGCGGTCACGACCGACGCGACGGCGATGCCGACGAACAGGGACGCGCGGCTGCCGATGACGAGCTGGGCGAAGAGATCTTTGCCGACATCGTCCCCGCCGAGCCAGAGCCCGGGCCTTGCCTCCGCCCACGGTTCCGCCACTGGGGACAGGCCTTCGTTGGAGAGGAACAGTGGACCCACGAGGGCAGCGAGGATCAGCAGCCCGAGGATCGTCACGCCGAGGAGCCCAGGGATGCCGAGCAGGTCACGTGCGCTGCGGCGAGCCTTTCCGGAGGTCACCGGGTCGGCTGGTTCCGCGACTACTTCCGTGCTCGTCATGTCGTCGCGGCCTGCTTCCTGACCCGGGGGTCGATCAGCGCGTACGTCGCGTCGGCGATCGCGTTCACCAACACGACCGCCACGGTCAGTACCAAAAAGGTTCCTTGCATGAGGGGGAAGTCTCGGGCGCGAATGGCCTCGAAGGTGACGCGGCCGAGGCCCGGGTAGGCGAAGACCGTCTCCACCACGAGTGCCCCGCCGACGAGGTAGCCGATCTCGATCAGCAGCACGGTGTGTGCTGGCAGTAAGGCCGGGCGCAATGCGTGCCGGAAGATGCGCCTCGGCAGGGGGATTCCCCGCGCCCGTGCGTGCTCGATGGGATCGCTAGCCAGCACCGAGAGCATCGAATACCGCGTGACCAGGAAGAACTGCCCGAACCCGGTGAGGGTGAGCGTCAGTACCGGTAGCACGAGATACTGCGCCAGTTCGGTGGGCTCGGCGAAGCCGGCGCCGACACCGAACGTCGGCAGCACGCCGAGCACCACACCGAACAGGGCGATGAACAACATACCCAGCCAGAACGACGGAATCGAATCGAACAGCAGCGCACCGGTGAGCAGGCCACTGCCCTTTCCCTTGCGACGGCGGAACCCGGCCAGTGCTCCGGTGGATACACCGATGACAAAAGTGAGCACGATGCTCGTGCCCACGAGCAGTAGCGTCCACGGCAGAGCTCTGCCGATGGCGTCCGTGACCGGTGAGCCATCTACAAAGGAGTTTCCGAGGTCAAAGGTGGCGAGTTTACCGAGATATACCAGGAACTGTTCCCAGAGGGGGCGGTCGAGACCGTACTCGGCGAGGATCTGCGCCTGCGTCTCGGCTGACAGAGCGCCGGCGTTCTCTCCACCGCCGAGTGTCTTCAGTGGGCCACCGGGCAGCGCTCTCGGCAACACGAAGTTGATGGCGAGGGCGAACACCAGCACGATGCCGTACTCGCCGAATCGCGCGGCAAGATGTCGTGCGACTACCATCCCAGATCCACAAAGGACATTTTGTTGAACAGACCCTGTCCGTCCTGGTACACCCACCCTCCATAGGCGTCCTGCCGATAGCCGTAAGTGTTCTCGGGGTAGTACAGAGTGACGAATGGCACCTTCTCAGCCACCGTCCCCTGCAGGTCGTCGAGCGTTTCCTGCCGAGCCTCGCTTGTGGTCGCACTGCGTAGCTCACCTGTGAGCCGGTCAATGTCCGGGTCGTTGGTGCCAGTGATGTTCAATCGTCCGACGCTGGTGTCGGAGTCCAGAATGTTCGCGATCGACGTCTTGTCGAGCATGACCGGGGCCGACCAGCCCCACATCGTCATGTCGTAGTCCCGGCCCTTGGTGACGTCGAGCTCCGGCCATACCTTGGCGTCGACGGAGTCGGAGTCCATGGAGCGCACCTCGACGCCGATGCCGACCTCCTTGAGCATGTCTCGGATCAACTCGGCGCTGCGTATGCGTTCCGGACTGCTCGACTGCACCAGCAGGGTGTAGTTCATCGGTGTGCCGTCCAGCACCCGGATCCCGTTCGGCCCGGGCTGAGCGCCAATCTCTTCAAGGAGTGCTACCGAACGCTGCGGGTTGTACTGGTGGTTCAGGCTGGTGTCCGCCCCGGGCGCTTCGGGATGCCAGAATCCCGGACTGCCCGGCAGGCCGCGACCGCGCAGGACAGTGTCAACCAACCTCTGGGTGTTGATTGCGGACGAAATCGCGGATCGTACCTTCGGTTCCTCGAAAGCCGGGTGACCGTTGTTGAACGCGAGGAGAATGCTGGTGAAGCTGGATCCGCGCTGGATTTTCACCCCGCGCTGTTCTTCCAGCCCGGTCGCCTGCTCCTCGGGAATCGTTCGCGTGAGGATCGAGACTTCGCCAGTTCGCAACGCAGCAAGCGCCGTCTGCTGATCGGGAATGATCGAGATCTTGATCGTCTGGATCCTCGGCTCGCCCATCGCATAATCCGGGTTTGCCGCGAGTTCGTACCCTCGGTCCTTGGTGTAGCTGACCAGCTTGTATGGCCCGGTGCCGACCGCTTGCTCGACGGTCGCGGTTTCCGGGCTGTCGATGGACTGCCAGATGTGTTTCGGCAGGATCCGCATGTCGGCTAGGAGCCGATTCGGGAAGTCGGGATCGGGCGAGGTCAAGGTGAAGATCACCGTGTCGTCCTGTGCGGTGACGTCCTGGATCCCCTGGATCGAGGGCGCCGAGTCGCCCTGTGGGTTCTGCCGGTAGTAGTCAACGCTGAACGCGACATCCTCGGTTGTGAGCGGCTTGCCGTCGTGCCACTTCACGTCAGGTCGCAGTTGCACGGTGAACGCCGTATTGTCGGGATTGGCTTCGAATCCCGTGGCCAGCAACGGCTTGAGGTCGTTCTTCGCGTCCCGTTCCAGCAGCTTGTCATAGACCAGCGCGACCAGATTGTTGCCAGGGAAGCCGGTCTGCTGAGTGTACGGAGTCAAAGTTCCCTCGTCGCCGCCGACACCGATTATCACCTCGTTCGCTTGCTGTGGTCCGCTTCGGCTTGTCGGCGAGGATTCGCCGGAACCACACCCGGAAAGTGCCAGAGCGACCACGATGGCGGAAGACACCGCTGCGAGGATTCGACGACGAGATCTGAGAAACATACTTGCCTCCACGACGTTGTGGTGGTGCGTATGAGCTGTCGTGCGCCCGGAAACTGGCCATGCTGCCCATCAAGCTGGCGACACAGCCGGTCAAGCTGGCAACAAGATACAGTTAGGAGGTAGGGGTATCAAGACGTAGTCATGATTTACTGCCACGCACCTCCGCTCCGTTGCGGAAAAGTAACGTCTGCTCAGCATGCGGTCTGGACCACGTAGCATTCGCACGGCTCGTTCACATGAAGCGATTACACCGATGTGCCACGATCTCATCCGGAAGCGACGAACCAACGGAGCGCGCTGTCGTCCCGCTCATCGTGGGTGAGTACGTGCGTCCGTCTCGTGGCGGTGATCTCCGTGGAGGGGTGCTCTACGTAGCCTCCCGCCTCGACCCTTGTGGTGGTTGGCGCCGTTGGGTCTTGCGTTGCTTGCGATGGCGTTGAACGGCCGCCCTGCGCGTGCCGGTTTCGATTACGGTTTCCTCTTCGGCGTCGCGTATCTGCTGCCGCTGCTCAGCTGGCTCTACGAGTTCTTCGGCGCCGGTTTCGGCGTCTGGCCCTGGCTCGGCCTCGTGGTGTTGGAGTTGTTGTACTTCGCGCTCCCGCGTACCGTACGGCCGTTTCCCGTGGGCGCGTATTGCGTTCTCCCAGCCGGAGGGAGAATTCCTGGCCCTTGCCGCATTCTGAGGAGCGTCACTGGTGAGCTTCGGGGTCGCGCTCACCGGGTGTGGTCTTGCGGTCCTGCCTGCTGCATCTTCGTCGGGGCCCGCGTCGGTGGGTCACTCCTGTCGCGCTGACCGCGATCCCGCTCGTGGCCGGCCTGGCGAGCCTCCTGGCCCTGGAGACCGAGCCCGACGCCGGCCGGTACCGCGACGGTCGCCGTGGTGCAGGGAACGACCCCGACCTTCGGTATCGGGCTGCTGGGGAAAGTGCCACGATCCGGGCCAACCACCTTGCCGAAGCCGACCGACTGGTCACCGCTGTCCGTTCCGAATGGGTACCGCAACCGGATCTGGTGATCTTCTCCGAACCGTCGAACAGGTTCGGTCCATCCCAGAGCGATCCCGAACTCGACCGCATAGCCGCGGGGCTCGGAGGTCCCGACGATCGTGGACAGGGTCTTCGAGATGGGCCCCCGAACAGGGTCGGCTTCGCGACCTGCTACGAGGTTGCTTACGACACCTCCCCGCAACTCGTACGGAGGCTGTAGCAAGCATCTACTACTTACCTTAGTGTTCACAGTCGGCCCTGTGAAGCGTTCATCTGGGCGTGAGCGTATACGTGGAGTTCGCGGTTACCCAATCCGCACCGACCGGACTGATCAGCGGTACAGGTGTCTTGCTAATCCTGCTTCTGGTCTCCTTCCTGCTGCGGCTGATTGAGGTCGCAGGCGCGGTTCTCTCGTGTGGACTGGTGCTCACCGCATTAAGCAGCGATCCTTGGCTATACCGGTTGGCTCGGCGGCAATTTGTCCTACAAGCACACGTTCGGCGTCAATCCCCATCAGTCATCCCACGACTCGCCGCTGCTGGGAAGCAATCGGAGACGTAGAAACGGGTAGTGGATAGGGCTTCAGTCGCCTGGCTGGATACGTGCTGTCTCCTGGGTAACCAGCCAGCGCCCGTCGGGCTGGCGGGCCAAGACGACAAAAGTGCTTCGCTGCCGGCCCGGTTCGGATGACTCGTCGGCCGCGATCGACCACCGTGCTTCGTAAGCGATCCGGCGCCCCGACTCGTTTGAGCCAACGACAGTGAGTTGGTCAACCGTCACCGTGAAGCGGCCCACTGTCGGGGTTTCCGCGACGACCAGCCCGCGTGGGTTGGCCGGGTTGTCGGGTGCGAGGTACGGCAGAACCCGTCGGTTGCTCTTGCCCCGGTCGGCCGCCGTCACGGTATGTGCCGCGACGAGGTAGGCGCGAGCGACAGCCTGCGGTTGCCGAAAGTCGACGTCAGGCGAGAAACTCGTGTCGGGCGTCCCTGGTAGTTGCTGCTGGTCGGACGCGGCGTCCCGCGCCTGTGGTCCGATCGGACGGGCTGTCGGCTCGATGGCTGGCGAGGAAGGCAAGGAACTTGTGGGATCACTGGAGTGACTGTTCGCGGCCAGGAGCCAGACCACACCGCCTACGGTGACCAGCGCAACAGCAGTGGCAATCGGACGTGCTCCCCACATTTTGAACTACTCCTTGAAGCTGACGTGAATGTGGTCATAGTGTCCGCCAGTTGCGTCTTTGGCGTCATACACGCCGCCACCGGTGTACGGCTCGCCCCATCCGCCTCGATCCCCCGTGGTTGGATCCCAGTAGCGGCCCTGCCAGATCACATACTTCACGCGGAGAGCCTCGGCGTGAACGCGCAGCCACGCAGCAATCCGCCACCCGGCGTCTAGTTGTTCGCCGCTGGGAAAGATGCCGGACCGATCAGGGAAGAGGTCGCAGCCCCGACCCTTCGGGTGGTCGCTGGTCGGGTTCCACGGCCGCGGAGCCCAGCAGCCGGCAGATCGGATCTGCGATTCAAAGGTCCGCTGGATTTCTCCTACGCCGTTCGCTGTGGCGGCGGTCAGGCAACCACTCGTGGTGGGGTCGGGTTCAGTGCATCCGGTTGGTCCGCCGACATACGGGGTGGGCGCCGAAAGTTGATCTAAGTCGACTCCTGGTGGAACAGTGCCTTCCGACCCACCGATTTTGGGGGTGGACATCCACTCACTCTCGTAACGGTGAATGTTGCTGATGTACCGTCGAATAAGTGAGGTGCACCGTGCACCGCAACCCGCTTCACCGGCTACCGGAATCCCGGTGCGGCTACCCGTCACACGGCTGCATCCCGCTATGTGGCAAATGCTCATGGCATCCAGTGGGTCGGTCGCCTTGCCACTTTGCTGCAGGTACTCAGCCATGGCACGGAGGTTGGTGCAGAGGAAGTCGATGCCCAAAGTCAGGTGCGTACTGGCGTCGAAGATATCCGCCTCCGCAGGTGGCGGGCTGCTGGGCCACGACTGACCACCCAGCCCGACCCAGTTCGCCTGGTTGATCTGCAGCAGACCAGCTGCGCCGCCGTTCACGTCAGCACTCCAGGCCCGGGGATTCCAGCCGGACTCTGCCTGCACCTCGGCGAGCACCCTGACTACGCTCAACTCTGGACAGCGCTCGCTTACTCGTGTAGTGACGAGAGGCAGCATGCTCCTGGCCAGCGGTGGAAGCCGGGCTACCGCGACTCCCGCCCGTGACGGTGAAGACTGCCCGACGGCGGGCTGGACCGCGACGAGGACCGTCATGAAGACAACAGGAACCACGACCATCACAACGCCGAGCAGGCACAGCAGCAGGACGAGATGCCGTGCCCGCATCGGCCCTCCCGTACGGCTGCGTCAGCCGTCGCACAGAGCGGTGTCGTGTTCACCACGACTCGCAACGGTCCTGCTACCAACTGCATACTAGCTGTCGTAGTAGGTGTGGGCAACGCTGTGGAGGTCGGCCCGCCCTCGCCGCCTTGACGTGGTCGCTCCTTCTTTCCACGTGCACGCCGCCGAACGACGTAGGCGCCGGTGGCGAAGCCGTCGGCGGCGAATGGTGTGCGGCTTCTGCCCAACCCTCGGCAACTGGCACAGGTGTCCAGCACCTTGTCTACTGTGGATGGTTTATCGAGCAGGGCGGCCAGTAGTGCC
Source organism: Amycolatopsis palatopharyngis (assembly GCF_003385185.1). Taxonomy (GTDB): domain Bacteria; phylum Actinomycetota; class Actinomycetes; order Mycobacteriales; family Pseudonocardiaceae; genus Amycolatopsis; species Amycolatopsis palatopharyngis. The sequence goes on from NZ_PQHZ01000037.1 coordinate 40,133, forward strand.
ACGGGATGCAGCCACGACCCTGGGGGCTGGGCTTCGAGGTAACGGGTCTCGAGGTAGCCGGGTGGTCGCACGGGTGTGAGCAGGGTGCTGAGGTGGTAGTCGAGCGCAGGCGATTGTGGTCACCATGTTGACTGCACCGAGGATGGTGCCGAGGCCGGACACGAGCAGGCCGGTGATCCAGAGATCGGCGCCGACGCCGGGTGAGCTGATGGCGCTGGACAGTGGGGTGTAGGCGAACCAGCCGAAGTCGGCGGCGCCACCGGGGGTGAGAAAGCCTGCGACGACGGTCAGGCCACCGAAGAGGTACAGCCAGTAGGAGAACGCGTTCAGCCTCGGGAACGGGTGGTGGCAACTACCGCGTGGATACCGCACGGTTCGCTCGCCGTCGCTGCTCGTGTTGCTTGCGCTGCCCGTACGGGGTCAGTCCCCGCGGCTTGTACACCGCCAGCACGGTGCTCACGAGTAGTACCAGCAGTGCGAGCGTGGCGTGGAGTTGAGGCGAGCCGGCCAGCGCCCGCAGGTTGTTACCAGACAGTGCGCCCTCGGCCGCAGTGTCTGCGACGAAGCCGACGGTTTGCGTGTACACGAGTAGGACGACGGTGGCGATCAGGGTTAGCAGGAGTTTAAACAGGACCCAGTAGTGCCGGATCAGCCCCCAGGTGGTTCCCAGTGCCGAGACAAGCCCGGTGAACAGCGAAGTGAAGGCCAACGGGACGAGGACGAACCAGGTCATCGGCTGCATCACAAGGAGAGCGGCACGGACCAACTGGTCGTCCTGGCTGGTCGAGCCGACGACAGCGAGAGCCAGGAAGGCAACCACCGCGCCGAGCCAGCCGACCGAGGAGATGACGTGTGCAGTGAGGGCCGCCTTGCGCGTTCGAGGCGACATCGTCATCGGTTGGGGCCCGCACCTGGCGGAGGACTGAAAGGCGCCCGCGCTTCGATTTTTTCGACGGGTTGATTCCCGGACATGTGACGTCCAGGGCCGTGTTCGCCAAGGTTGCCCCCGCCGACGATGAGCACGATGACGATCAGCAGGGCCAGGACGCCAAAGATCATCGCCGACACCTTCACCCAACGCGGAGTCCCGTTGGTCGATCCACGATCAGGTTCAGCCCTGGTGCCGGACTCGGCACCAGGGCGGCGGGACATCTCACTCATCTTCATCTCCTCGGACGGCGCTCAGTTACCGAACTACCCACTGAGAGAGTTTATCGATACAATCTGTCTCTGTCGATGCAGAGTGTCGAGTTGCGATCATCGCGTATCCTGGATTCGTGCCGAAGCTCTGGAGTGAGACGATCAAGGCGCATCGCCGCGAGGTGCGGGACACGATCCTGGAGACCGCCTCGGCACTGGTGGCCGAGCGCGGCCTGCTGTCGGTGACGATGTCGCAGATCGCCGAGAGGGCCGATATCGGCCGTGCGACCCTGTACAAGTACTTCCCAGACGTCGAAGCGATCGTGCTGGCGTGGCACGAGCGTCAGGTTGCACGCCACCTCGAGCACCTCCTCGAGGTCCGAGATCACGCCTCCGATGGCGGCAGTCGGCTCGAAGCCGTGCTCTATGCCTACGCTGTAATTCATCAACGGCGGGTACACCACCACCGGCGCGAGCCTTACGGCAATGAACTATCGGCGTTCGTACATCGGGATGAGCACGTTGCCCACGCGGAGCACCAGGTTCACCAAGTGATCACGGATCTGATCGTGGCTGCTGTGAATGCCGGTAACGTGCGTGACGACGTGCCGGCTGATGAGCTCGCCAACTACTGCGTCCATGCGCTTGCCGCAGCATGCAGCTTGCGATCAGAGGTAGAATTGAACCGCCTCGTGGCCGTTGTCCTGTCTGGTTTGCGTCCCACAGGCTGATGCGCTTCCCGTGAATGCGATCACAACGGTGCGGGACAGCTGAACAGCGCGAGTCCGACGAGTAGCCCGGTCCCGACGAGGAACGGGAGAGTTACAGCGGTCATGCCTGCCATGGCGCACGAGGCCATGCGTCGGAGCTTTCCAGGGGGTGGGGGACCGCTCCGTAGGCGGACCATTCGCATGTCGACCCCATGTTGCGCCATTGCCAGCGACGTGCTCGGTGAGCCGTGACTCGATACCGCCTGCAAGGCAGACCGGACCGCGGCCCTGCCGCAATGACGCACAGCCGCCACATCTGCGGCAAGCTCGATGAGTTCACTGATCGCCTGTGGGGACTGGCGAAACAACGGAAGGAACGGCACTGCCGCGCGAAACGCCCCAGCGGTAGCGACGAGCAGATGGTGGCGGCCGGCGAGGTGGGCGCGCTCGTGCGCGAAGACGGCATCGACCGCCGGACGATCGAGGTGACGAACGAGGCCCTCGGTCGCCACGACGACGCCGGGACGACCGGCAAGGCTGAACGCGAGCGGCCGATCGTGCGCCAGCCATAACGTGCCGGGCGAACCGGGCTCCGACCGTGCAGCGAGTCGGAGAATCGCGAGATGCTCGCGCCGTTTCCGGGCCCTAATGCGAACGCCGTGGACGAACACGACGACGAGGCGAGCTACGAAGGCGACCAGCAGTGCTACTCCGAGCAGGCCGGCCAGCTCCTCGACGCGGGGCGGTGAGCCGTGCTGGATCGCCGACCAACACTGATCGATGGCGGCCAGCAGCGTGGTGCTTGGACCGTGACTCGGAATCAGCAGCAGCATGACCCCCACGGCGGCGCCGAGGAGAACGCCGGCGATCGACACCAGCCACACCACGATCAGCAGCACAGGGTCGCCAGACCGAAGATCCGCACGACGAATCACGGCCGGCGCGAGCCAGCCGACCGCGACCGCGCCTGCAAGCAGCGCGAGAGCGGCTGTCATCGCCGACGGACGCGCTTCCGGCGCAACGCACTGCGGAGCAGGTCGGTCTCGTCGTCAGAAACCGAGGCGACGAAGTGCATCAGCACGGCTTCAGCGTCACCGGAGGCGTCAAGCACGTCACGCAGGGCTTGCGCGGCGGCTTCCTCACGACTGAAGGTCGGTTCGTAGTAGTAGGCCTTGCCGTGCAGTTCGCGTTCGACCCACTCCTTCCGATAGAGATTGTCCAGTACGGTCATGACCGTGGTATAAGCGAGTTGTTTACCGGTATCGAGTTGCTCCAGAACATCGCGAACCTTGATCGGCTCCTCCGCGTGCCAGAGCACATCCATCACCGCTGCTTCGAGCTCACCGAGACCGTGCATGGCGCCTCCTCATGCAGGCGATCCTACGGCAGCTGTCGCTCTCGAATGTGCAGGCTGCGCATACCGCAGGCGAGCGCTAGCTACTAGCCATGACAATGGCAGCCTGTTGAACTAGATCCGATAGTAGGTTCCAGAATTTCCTTCGTGCAGCGGCTTGCCGATGTTGCAACTATTGTTAATAGTAGTCTGCCAGGGCCAAGTCGCCAGCGCTGTGCCCGCGGGAGTGCTCTGGTCATGCTCAGGGAAGCTGAGCTTCAGGGCCTTGCCGTGACGTACTTGTTCGGCACGGTAGAACTCGACACCTTACTCGGTCGCGGTTCGCTTAGGATTCCTGGTGGTGGTAGTCGGTGCTCTGACGCTGAGTGGGCGCTGTTGCTTCGGCTACCCGTAGGAGCGTTGTTGGACGTGACAACTCCGGGCGTGTTCCTGGGAATGGCGCTCGGAAGGCCAGGGCGTTTCCGGCCCTGACAATCGGCACCGTCACACTGCCTGCCGAATCGCGAACCACCGGGGGCCGTGCAGTCACCGTGATCGCGTGTGTCCTTGTCGTCGTGGCCGTCTTCGGGGCGTCTCTGCTTGCGTGACACCCCGAAGACGGTGAGCGTGAGCGGCTCAGGAGCACTCTCGGTTCGTTTGTTTTGTCAGCCGACCATGCGTCGTGCGCCGATCAAGTGGCCGTCGCCTTCCATGGAGCGGACGTCGACGAGTTGCCCCTCGGTGGGTGCGTCAACCATTTTGCCGTTGCCGACGAACATTCCGACGTGGTGGATGGCGCCGGGGTTGCCGGTTCCGTCGTCGTAGAACAGGAGATCTCCGGGCTGCAATTCATTGAGGCCGACCTGCTTGCCGGCCTGGTACTGCTGCCGGCTGGTGCGGGGAATGGAGATGCCGGCCTGCTGGTAGGCCCAGGAGGTCAGTCCGGAGCAGTCGAACTCGCTGGGTCCGGTGGCGCCCCATTCGTACTCTGATCCTCGTCGGGACAGGGCTGCCTGGAGCGCGTCGTTGGCCGCTCCGGGTGGGCCGAGGTAGGAACCGGTGTCCTGGACGGTGCCGAGTTCGGTGCGCTGCGCGGGGGCGAGGTCGTTCAGCGCTTCGCGCACTTGCTCAATCTGGTCTTCGAGCTTGGTTTGGCGCTGTTCGACCTGGTCGACGAGCTGTTGGGCGCCAGTAGTGGCTTGCTGGGCACGCTTCCGCGCCTCGGTGGCACTGGCCTGGGCCTTACTTGCTGCGTTTTTGGCGTCGCTGAGCTGACCCAGTGCATTCGCCTTGTCGGCCGCGAGTATGTCCAGTGCCGACATCCGGTCCAGCAGGTCGCTGCTGGAGTCGCTGGTGAGCACTGCCGACATACGGCTGAGGGGAGCGCCTTGCAGGGCTGCCGCGGCGAACTTGTCCACGTGCCCCCGGAACTGACCCTCGGCCCCCTGGGCTTGTTCGTAGGCAGCTGTCGCGGCAGCGAGGTCGGCTTCGGCAGCTTCCTTGTCGCGCTGCTTGTCTTTGAGGTTTTCCTGGGCCTCGAGCAGGTCCTCGTCGGCCATCGCTGCCTGGGCTCCCAGTTCCTCGTAGCGCTCCATGGCATCGGAGCTGCTCGTCGGGGGCTGGGCATCGGCAGTTGTCGAGCTCAACACCACGGCGAACGCCATCGTGGTGGCGGCCGACGCGCGCGTGGTGATGCGGCGAGCATGGGGTTTCACGGGTACTGAATCTCCTCATGGCTGTGCGTGGACTGGCAGCTGGGACCGCCCCGCCGGTCCGCGCGGTCACACTAAGGTAACGCCGCGCTGCCTGTCCACTATCGGTCATAGTACGGCTGTATCCGTACTCAGTGGCATCACGCTGCTGTAGTGGAGTGCGACGATGGATCCCACTACAGCAGCGTGAACGCGGATCAGTTGGCGGCGAGCAGGCCGGTCATCGTGGTGATCTCCACCTGCTGAGCATCGATGATCTCCTGCGCCAGTTCTTTCGCCTCAGCGTTGACGCCCTGCTGGAGCTGGGTGTTGGACATCTCAATCGCACCGTTGTGATGCTCGATCATCATCTCCAGCCACAGGCGATCGAAGTCGCCTTCCTTTGCCTGCTCCAGTTCGGCCATCACCTCGGACGACATCATCCCAGGCATCTCGCCGTGATCCATTCCGTCCATGGCGGGCATCGGCAGGGGAGCACCCCAAGCCTTGAGCCAGGAGGTCATCTTCTCGATCTCCGGCGCCTGGGCCTGCTGAATCTGTGCTGCCAGCTCGACGACCTCGGGGTTGGCCGTTCGGGACGCCACCATTTCGGCCATGTCCACGGCCTGCTGGTGGTGCGGAATCATCTGCTGGGCGAAGGCCGTATCGGCCTGGTTGAACTCCTGTTGCTGGTCCGATGCGGCTGAGGTTGCGGCCGCGGACGTGTTCGTGGCGTTGACGGCAGGCTCTTCGCCGGAACAGCCGGCCAGGAAGAGGATGCCTGCGGCTGACGCGGGCAGGGCGAATCGCAGCACTGTCTTTCGTAGCATGTGTGTCCTCACGGAAGTGGTTGTTTGGGGTAGACAGAGTCCGCACCAGCACCTGGTCAGGCACAGTGCGGATGTCTGTTACACCCGGAGAACGCACACCGTGAGAAGAATCTGTCGCCCGCAGGCGAGAGGCGGATCACGCGCAGGTGTGGATCCACCGACCCGGCCGTGTGCCGGGCGGAACCTGTCCACGATGACCTCGCGGCGCAGTCCGGCGAGAACAAGCGCGAAGGCGCCGACCAAGATCGCCAGGCACAGATGCAGGAGTTCGTGCGCACCGGAAGGCGGCTGAGATCCGTCTTCGGACTGGGCGACCACCGAGCCGTGGGTACTGACGACCGTAGCGGCAGAGTGCTCACTCGTGGTGTGGCCACTGTCGGTCGCCATGGCGTGGTGCATGACGAGGACCCCCAGCACGAGGGCACACAACATGGCCCATCGTGCCCAGGTGCTGGCGGCGCCCTCGGGTGTCACGCCTTCACAATATCTGCTTGTTCTCGGTTCGTTCCGGCAGTGGTGGGAAGAGCCGGCCAACCCGCCAGGTTCACAGTGGCGTCGACGGCGCTCGTGTGCGTGAACGTGCGGAGGTGGGTGCGCACCTATGCGGGGACAGGTTCGGCGGTCAGCTGCCCGCTGCGGTCGAGCAGGTATAGCGCGAGGACACAGCCACCGCCGATCAGGGTTAACCCGGCCCAGACGAGTTGCGGCCAACCGGCTTGCCTGGCCAGGTCGAACAGGGTTCCGGTGAACAGGTTGCCCAGCATGATGCCCACCCCGACAACAGTGTTGTAGAAGCCGTAGTGGGTGGCCACGAGGTGGTTTCCGGACAGTCGCACGACGGTGTCCATTTCGAAGGGAAAGACCGCGATGGTGCCGAGTGCGAGCAACGCCGCCGACAGGAGCACGACGGCTGCTGCCGGCACGGAGCCGAAGGCCGCGCGCGAGGGCACGAGCAGCAGCGGCACGAACGCGACCGACAGCAGGGCCATCCCGATCACGATGCTGCGGACCGGACCCCAGCGCCGGGTGAACCAGGCGGTGACTTTCAGTTGTCCGGCGATGGCCACGGCGCCGGACACGACGAACAGTGACGTGACCAGTGCCGTACTGGCGGTTTCGGACCCGGTGATCAGCCGCGCCTGCAGGGGCAAGGCGAGGTAGACCTGGAACGACAGCACGTACGAACCGATCATCGCCAGTCCGAAGAGGACGAACGGCCGGTTCGCGCCCACCGCTCGCCACTCCGCGAGGACCGAGGTCCGCTCGGTCGCTCGGCGGGCTTTCTGCTGCGGGAGTGCGCGCACCTGAACGACCGTCAGTACGGCGAACACAGCGGCAGCCACCAGGCAGGTGAGCCGGAAGTCGAGTGCGGTCAGGGCCAGTCCCGCGAGCGGGCCCAGCAGGATCCCGCCTTGGTAGAACGCGTTGAACAACGCGAACGCCTCGACCCGCCGCTCTCCTGAGTTCGTGGCGAGGTAGGCGCGTACGGCGGGGTTGAACAAGGCTCCGGCGAAGCCTGTCGCCGCGGACGCGACCACCAGTGCCGGCAGTGAGCCGACGGCGGCCAGCAGCGCGAAGCCAGCGGTCCGGAGCACGCATCCGGCGACGATCAATGGCTTGTAGCCGAACCGATCCGCAAGTGTTCCCCCCAGCAGGAACATGCCCTGCTGGGAGAAGTTGCGCACCCCGAGTACCAGGCCGACGGCCCAGGCAGCCAGGCCCAACGGTCCGGCGAGGTAACCGGCCAGGTACGGCATCAGCATGTAGAAGCCGACGTTGATGCCGAACTGGTTGATCATCAACAGTCTGCTGGGGTGGTCGAAGGTGCGGAACTGTGTGATGAGTTGCTTCACGCCAGAGCCTCCCGTGCGGCGGTGGGATCGGCGACGTGGGTACAGCGGGTCCAACCACGCACCACGTGGTCCCATGGGGTGCTGATGGTGTCCGGTTCGCGCGGTGGCTCGGTGTCGAGCAGGCCGTGCTCGGCGCAGTACTCGTCGTTGTAGACGGTGTCGAAGTAGCGGTGCGGGGCGTCCGGGAACACGGCGGCGATCCTGGTGTCCGGGTCGTTGCTCCGGGCGAGCCAGCCGGCGACGAGTGCGACCGCGCCCACGCTCCAGCCGCCGCTGGCGTGGTGGGTGGCCGCCAGTTTTCTGCAGGCCCAGACCGCGTCGCGGGGCCCGACCCAGTGGACCTCGTCGAAGGCGGCGTAGTCGACGTTGCGGGGGTAGATACTGGAGCCGAGCCCGCGCATCAGTCGTGGGGCGGCGGGCTGGCCGAAGATCGTGGAGCCCACGGTGTCGACTCCGACGAGCCGCAGGTGCGGGCAGAACTCGCGGAGTACGCGTGCCACCCCGGCCGAGTGACCGCCGGTGCCCACGGAGCACACCAGTACGTCAATGCGGCCGAGTTGCGCGATCAGTTCCTGTGCGAGCGAGGCGTAGGCGTCCACGTTGTCCGGGTTCTGGTACTGGTCCGGGCACCAGGCGCCGTGGCCGGTGTCGAGCAGTTGCTGGACCCGCTCGCGGCGGGCCTGCTGCCAGCCACCCTGCGGGTGGGGCCGGGACACGAGCTCCACCCGTGCACCGTGCGCGGCGAGCATGCGTCGCACGATCGGTTCCATCCCGGGATCGGTGACGAGCGTGACGGGGTGCCCGTAGACGATTCCGGCCAGGGCCAGGCCGAGACCGAGAGTGCCGCTGGTGGACTCGACGATCATCGCGCCCGGCTCCAGGTCGCCGCGTTCCCTCGCCTTGGCGACCATGTGGAGTGCGGGCCGGTCCTTCATGCCGCCGGGGTTGGCCCCTTCGAGTTTGGCCCAGAAGCCTCGGCGGGAGCCCGTGAAGGCCTCGCCGATCCACAGCACCGGGGTGTTGCCGACGGCGGTTCCAGGTGAGTGACAACGGGCGGCGGTGGTGAGGAGCTGGGCTGGTGACGATGGCACCGGTGGTGCGGTGAAAAGGGTGTGGCTCATACCTGTCTCGATCTCGATTCGGGCAGGCTGCGACGCGCAGCGGTGTACGAGGGGCGGCGGTCGGCCGTACGGCGTGCTGGAGCTGCGGCGGTACGACCGGGGGGTATCAGGACCGCGCGATACAGAGATCGATGAGCCGCCTGCGGCCGGTCTGCCAGCGAGAACCACTGCTGCGCGCAGGCGAGCGCCGGTTGGACCGAGCCGTGCTGCTCGCAGTGGCGGTGACTGTCAGTGCGCCGAGTACGGCGAGTGCGTCGCGTGGGCCTTCGGTCCGGGGGAGAGTGTGGACGGGCTCGTAAGGCACATGCATCTCGTGTGGCTGCTCGTGATGGCAGTCGTTTCCGGCGACAAGTTCGACAGGCCCTGACGCGGCCGGCTGGGATGTCGCATGGACACCACCGGAGTGGGTTCCAGACACGCACAGCCCGATGTGCAGTGCGACGAAAGGGACGAGCACCGCGGCCGCGATCACCGCCATCAGGATGTGGCGACGCTGAGCGACTGGACGAACTCCCACGGTCACTAACCTAGCAGGAGTAATGATCACTGCGCCGAACGGAGTAGCAACAGGGGCTGTCGGCGCGGTGACCTCGACGTGCACTCGGTGTCCACCCAGGTGTGGCGTGGGCCTGGCTCGGCCCGCCGCACCACACTGCAGGCGACGCTGCCGGCCCCGCCGTTGATGCATCCACAGTTCGTACTATGTGTCATAGTATTCGCGCTGTTGTGCTGTCGCTGTGGTGATTGAGGTGATCGAGGAGTGTTCACGGGTGCGTACCTGGGGCAGCTCCTTGTGCTGTCGGTGTTCGGTTTCGCCCTGGTCCTCATTGGGGCGGTGAGCGGAGCGGCGTTTGCGCGAGTGCGCAACGGGCGTCGCGTCCCTGACGTACCCTCCTGGATCGGCTTGGTTCAGGAGCTGTCCGCCCATCAGGCGCGGGCGATGCGGCTCGCGGAACTGGCGCAGGACCACAGCGGCAGCAGACAACTGCACCGCACGTGTTCGATGTCGCGAGCGAGCACGCGCAACGCCTCGGGCGCATCGCCGGTTGGCTGGAACTGTGGAACTCGCCGACGAACGCGAAACCCGCGCTATCGCTGCCCGGCGACGGGGAGGCTGACAGAGCGTCGGCGACTGTTGGCGAGGATGACCTCGCCCACCTGCACACGCTGTCCGGTCCGCCCTTCGATCTGTTGCTACTCCGGTTGTTGCTGCGCCACCACCGAGGCGGCCTGAACCTGGTTGACGACTTGCTCGAGCGAGTGGACTCCGGTCCCGTTCGCGCTCTCGCCGGCACGATCGCCACGAGCTACCAGGCCGAGACCGAAACCCTGCAGGCCATGATCACCGCACACACTCGTGCGCTGCGCGCAGACCCCGGTCCCGGATCGCGGGCCGGTGCCGTTCCCCGATTTCGGGTCGGCCAGCCAGGAGGTCGAGGTCGCGGCTGACTTCGCCCGTAGTCCAGGAGCGAAGGCCATGTCGTAGTGGCTGGAATGCTGCTCGAACACCACGGCGGACTACCGGATACAGCGCCTTCGCAGGACCTCACCACAGTTCCTCGACTGGCCCGGAATACTATGTGCCGTAGTTTTCACGTGGGCTGCGTGAGTGAAACGGCAGCCCTGCACAGTCGACGCGAAGGGTTGTACTGGTGACGTCGACATCGACGCCTGTCGAGAATGCCGTGGCCGAGCGCCAGGTCGAACTGACCGTGTCAGGAATGACCTGTGCGGCGTGCTCGTCACGCGTGGAACGCAAACTGAACAAGCTCGACGGGGTGCAGGCGAGCGTCAACTTTGCCACGGGACGCGCGCGAGTCCGGGCCGGACAGGACGTCGACGCTCACGTACTGGTCGACACCGTGGTGCAGGCCGGGTACGGCGCCGACATCGTCAGACCGGACACGACGCCTCCCGCACACCTGAACGCAGACGACCGCGCCCAACGACTGTGGCGTCGGCTGATCGTCTCGGTCCTGCTGTTCGTGCCGGTGGCGGACCTGTCGGTGACCTTCACTGTGCTTCCCGGGTGGCGTTTCCCGGGCTGGCAGTGGCTGCTGATCGGCCTGGCGTTGCCGGTCGTGGGCTGGGCAGCGTGGCCGTTTCACCGGGCGGCGTTCGCCGGCGCCCGCCGAGGGGCATCGTCGATGGACACGCTGGTGTCCCTGGGCATCCTGGCCGCGACGACGTGGTCGGTGTACGCGATGTTCTTTCAGCTCAACGAGGCCACCGAGGAGTCCGGCTGGTGGTTGTTGCTGCGCTCGGAGGGGGCGATCTACCTCGAGGTGGCCGTCGGGCTCACCACGTTCGTGCTGGCAGGGCGCTACTTCGAAGCCAAGGCGCAACGCCGGGCGGGCAGCGCACTGCGCGAGCTGGCAGCCTTGCGGGCCAAAGACGTCACCGTCGTGCTGGAGGACGGCTCGCAGCAGTCGGTGCCGGCCGAACTCCTCCGGGTCGGCCAGCGGTTCCTCGTCCGCCCCGGAGGCACCATCGCCGCTGACGGCAGGGTCGTCGAAGGCCGCGCCGCGGTCGACACCAGCGCGATGACCGGCGAGTCGGTACCGGCGGAGGCTGACGAAGGCGCCGAGGTCGTCGGCGGCACGGTGGTGCTGAACGGTTCGCTGGTCATCGAGGCCACGAAGGTCGGCCGCGACACCCAGCTCGCGGAAATGGTGCGGCTGGTGGAGGAAGCCCAGAACGGCGAGGCCTCCGTGCAACGCCTGGCCGACCGCATCTCCGGTTACTTCGTTCCCGCGGTCCTCGTGCTCGCGGTGCTGACCCTGACGGCATGGCTCCTGGTCGACGGCTCGGTCGAGCGGTCGATCAGTGCCGCGCTCGCCGTTCTGGTGATCGCCTGCCCGTGCGCACTGGGCCTGGCCACCCCGACCGCACTGATGGTGGCGTCGGGCCGCGGAGCGCGCCTGGGCATCTTCATCAAGGGCTACCAGGCACTGGAGTCGACCCGAAACGTCGACACCGTGGTGCTGGACAAGACCGGCACGGTCACCGAAGGCCGCATGTCGCTGGTCGACGTCGCCTGCGTCGACGACTTCGAGCGGCACGAGGTGCTGCGCCTCGCCGGCGCGGTGGAGGAGTCCTCGGAGCACCCCGTGGCCTCGGCGATCCGTGCGGCATCCCGGGCGGAGCTGGGTGATCCGCTGCCCCGTGTGTCGTCGTTCGAGAGTGAGCCTGGGCTGGGTGCCGGCGGTGTCGTCGACGGCCACCAGGTACTCGTCGGACGCGCGCGGTTGTTCACCGAGCGCGGCCTGCTGTTGCCCGACGACCTGCAGCGACGACGCCGGGAGTGGGAGGCCAGTGGGCGTACGACGGTCGTCGTCGGCCGGGACCGTCGGGTGATCGGCCTGCTGGCGTTGACCGATCTGGTCAAACCGTCCGCCCAGGGCGCGATCGCCGAGCTGCACCGGCTCGGTCTGAGCACCGTGCTGCTCACCGGCGACAACGAAGCCACCGCGCGCGCGGTGGCCGCGCAGATCGGCGTACAGCGGGTGATCGCGGGCGTCCTCCCGGACGACAAGGCGCGCGAAGTGCGCAGGCTGCAATCCGAGGGCAACGCCGTCGCCGTCGTCGGCGACGGCGTGAACGATGCCCCCGCGCTCGCGACGGCCGACCTGGGCATGGCGATCGGCGCGGGCACCGACATCGCCATCGACGCCGCCGACCTGATTCTCGTGCGCGACGACCTGACCGTGGTGCCCGACTCGATCACGCTCGCCCGCGCCACGCTTCGCACCATTCGCGGAAATCTGCTGTGGGCGTTCGGCTACAACGTGGCCGCGATCCCACTCGCGGCAGTGGGTCTGCTCAACCCGTTGATCGCCGGAGCGGCGATGGCGCTGTCGTCGTTGTTCGTGGTGTCCAACAGTATGCGACTGCGCCGGTTCTCTCCGGACTCACGGCGAGCGGCAGGCAAGTCCACACCGGACCTGGTGACCGCACGATGACGCTGCCCCCACCGATCACGCCACTGCGGCTGCTGACGAGTTGGACCTTCGACCCGGCGATGTTGCTCCCGCTCGTGGCGGCGGCAGGGCTCTACCTGTGGGGCGTGCGGGAGCTGCGCCGTCGCGGTGACACGTGGAGCCGCTCCCGGGTGGTGTCCTGGTTCGTGGGACTGGCCCTCATTTTCATCGGGACGTCCTCCTCGATGGGTGTCTACGACAGGACGCTGTTCATGGTGCCCGCGGTGCAGCACATGTTGCTGCAGATGATCGCGCCCGTGCCGCTCGTGATGGCCGCTCCGATGAGCCTGGCGCTGCGGACCCTGCCGGTCCGGTGGCGCGCGCTGCTGCTCGCGGTGGTGCACAGCCGCCCGGCGCGCATCATCGGCCATCCGGCCGTGGCCTTCGTGATCTTCGCGGCCAACCAGTTCGTGTACTACTACACCCCGGTCTATGACGCGTCACTGCGGAGCATGCCGCTGCACGACTTCCTGCACTGGCATTTCGTGCTGGTCGGGTTCCTGTTCTACTGGTCACTGCTCGGGGTGGACCCGGTGCCGCACCGGCCACCGTTTCTGTTCCGGTTCATGCTGGTCGTCGGCCTGGCGCCGATCCACATCCTGCTCGGAATCCCGATCATGTTGATGGACACCCTGCTGGCCGGTGACTACTACCTCGCGCTCGACCGCGACTGGGGGCCGAGCCCGCTGCGAGATCAGTACATCGGCGGCGGGATTCTCTGGGCGTTCGGCGACGTGTCCGCCGCTGTGCTCATCGGGGCGTTCCTCAAACGGTGGCAGCGGTCGGACGAGCGGGAGGCCCGCCGTACCGACCGGCAGATCGACCGGGCGTACGGATCGGGCCCGACGATGACGCCGTGGTGGCTGCTCGACGAGGGCGACGACCGGGCTGATGCCCTCGGTCCGCAGCGCGATTCCGAACGCGCGGGCAACTCCCTCGGCACGTCACGCCGGCCGGGTGGCCGACGTGACGATCGGAACGAGTAGTGCGTTCACGGAGTGGAGGAGGCATGCCGGGATGCCGTCGATGACCAACCCGTTGCTGCCGGACTGGCTGCGCCTGGTGTGGACGCTGCTGCTCGCCGGCGTCGCCGTGGTCCACATCGGACACGTGTGGACGATGAGTGGGCAGCGACAGTGGTGGCATGTATCGCACACGGTCATGGCCGCTGCCATGGTCGTGATGTATCTCCAGCCGCACAGCGAATCCCCACGGATGTACGAGGTCGGGCTCGTGGTGTTCGCGCTGTTGAGCGTGGGGCTCGCGGCGATCGTCGTCTCGCTCAGGCGACGGGAGCAAGCGCTGAACCCACTGTGGGTGAGTGTGGTGGTCGACCTGCTGGCGATGACGTACATGTTCGTCCCGGCGGCGTCGCGTCCGGCCCCGCTGACATCCCTGCTGGTGCTCTACCTCGGCGTTCAGGCCATCGCATGGACAACCGGACTGTGGAGCCGAGTCGCCCTCGTCCGCGGTGCCGTCCCTGCCGTTGCCGAGGCCGGCGCCGCCGGGGGTGCGGCTGCACCGGATGGTGCAGGGCAGACCTTCGGGCTGTACGCGACGTCGGCACTCGACGTGCGCCTGACGCTTGCGCTGATGGCCGCGGGCATGGTCTACATGCTCGTCGTGATGTGAGGGACGGGGGATGATGCGGACTCCGCGTCCATTCGTGGTCGGCGTGCTGCTCGGTGGGCTGGTGGCGTCGCTGGTGCTGGTGCTCGCGCTGGTCCTCGGCAGCGGGAGCGACGGCTACGCCGCACTGGGCTACTCCGATCCCGGCACGGTCACCAAGGCCGGCACCTACGTGCTGCGTTTCCTTGTCGATCTCGCCGGTGCCATCTGTGTGGGTTCGCTTGTGTACGCGGCGTTTTTCACCGCATCACCCCCGCGAGGGCGGCTGTCCGCGGAGGGCTGGGCCGCGGTGCGGCTCGGTGGGTGGTCGGCCGGGGTGTGGTCGGCCAGCGCGCTGGCGCTGATCCCGTTCGACGCGGCCGACTCGATCGGGGTCAGCGTGCTCGACATGCTCAGCCCGGCAGGGCTGGTGGGACTGTTCTCCTCGGTGTACGGGCCGAAGGCGTGGCTCGTGTCGGCGGTACTCGCGCTCGTGGTCGCCGGATGCTGCCGGGTGGTGATGTCGTGGCGGTCCACGGTGGCGCTGATCGCGGTCGCCGTCGCCGGGCTGCTGCCGCCGGTAGCCGTGGGCAACGCGGCGGCGGGACCGGATCACGACTACGCGATCAACGCCCTGCTCTACCACGTGGTGGCGGCCGCGTTGTGGCTCGGTGTGCTGGTCGCGCTGGTGGTGCACCTGCGGCGGGGGACCGGCCATCCCGGCATCGCCGTCCGCCGCTACCGCCGGTTCGCGTTCGCGTGCTGGCTGGTGCTCGCCATCTCCGGTGCGCTGACGGCGTTGAGTCTCGTGTCGCCCGCGCAACTGCTGACGACTGCCTACGGCCGGATGGCGTTGGCGAAACTCGCCGGGCTGTTGTTCCTGGGGGCCCTGGGTGTGCTCCTGCGCCGACGCCTGCTGCGCGCGGACACCGTCCGGCGCAGTCTGCTGCGGCTGGCCGCCGTCGAGGTCGTGCTGATCCTGCTCACCATCGCCGTGACGATGGGGATGGCTCAGGTGCCGCCGCCGTCGTGGTTCGGCCCGCCCCTGGAGGCGGTCGAGGTGGCGATCGGCTACGCGCTGCCCGGGGCCCCCACTCCCGAAAACCTGCTGACCGTCTGGCGGCTCGACCTGCTGCTGGGTGTCGCCGCCCTCGCGGCCGCGGTGGTGTACCTGCTCGGTGTGCGCCGGCTGCGGGGCCGGGGCGAGCGTTGGCCGCTCGCACGCACCACGGCGTGGC
This sequence comes from Amycolatopsis palatopharyngis, assembly GCF_003385185.1. Classification (GTDB taxonomy): domain Bacteria; phylum Actinomycetota; class Actinomycetes; order Mycobacteriales; family Pseudonocardiaceae; genus Amycolatopsis; species Amycolatopsis palatopharyngis. Next base: position 55,637 of record NZ_PQHZ01000037.1, read on the forward strand.
TCGGCGGGTGCGCCCTGGTCGTGGTGGCGACATCATCGGGGCTCGGGGCGTACACCCCGGTGAGCTTCAGCGCGCACATGACCTCGCACATGATGCTGAACATGCTGGCCCCGCTGCTACTCGTGCTGGGCGGGCCGGTGACCCTCGCGCTACGGGCCCTGCCAACGGCATCGGCTGGTTCCCCGCCAGGGGCCCGGGAATGGCTGGAGGCGGTCACCAACTCACCCCTGGCACGAATGCTGGCCAACCCCGGATTTGCCGCACTGCTCTTCGTGGCCTCCTACTATCTGCTGTACTTCACGCCACTGTTCGAGGCGGCGATGAGCGAGCACTGGTCGCGGATGGCGCTGAACCTGTTCACCGTGGCGGTGGGGTATCAGTTCTACTGGATCGTCATCGGCGTCGACCCGGCTCCGCGGGAGTTTCCCCATCTGGGTCGTCTGGGCATGGTGTTCGCTGTCATGCCCTTCCACGCGGTGTTCGCCGTGATCATGATGAGCATCGAGAGTGTCGTCGCCGAGAACTACTTCCGCACGCTGGCTGTGAGCTGGGCACCCGATCTGCTGGCCGATCAGCGTCTGGGCGGTGTGGTCTCCCTGGTGGCAGGGGAGTTGGCGCTGGTAGCCGCGCAGGTGATACTGCTGATCCAGTGGTACCGGCACGATCGGTTCGAGGGCTTCGATTCCGGACCCCTGCAGGACGACGACGCGGCCGCGTACCGCGCGATGCTGGACAAGCTCAAGCAGACCCGCTCCACTTAGGACCCGCACCGGTGGCTGGTGGGGTTACCAGCTCAGGTCGTGGCAGGCCCCGGAGGAGCCGTCGGTCTCCAGTTGTAGCGTTGCGTGTTCGATGTCGAAGTGCTCACTCAACACCTGCTGCGCCAATGCCAGCACCTCGCTGGTGTCCGCCTCTGCGGTGGTGCTCAGGTGTGCCGAGGCGACTTCCATGCCCGAGGTCAGCGTCCACACGTGGAGGTCGTGCACACCGGTGACCTGGGGCAGAGTGGCCAGTGCGAGGTTTATCTCGGCCAGGTCCAGGCGCTCCGGTGCGTGCTGGAACAGGATGTGGGTCGCGCTGCGGCCGAGGCGCCATGCCCGGGGAAGCACGAACAGACCGATGGCGGCAGCGATGATCGGGTCGGCGTAGGGCCAGCCGGTGACCATGATCACCGCTCCGCTGAGCAGCACCCCGAACGACCCCAGCATGTCGGCCAGCACCTCGAGATAGGCGCCGCGGACATTCAGGCTCTCCTTGGCTCCACGGCGCAGCAGCGCGAAGGAGGCAAGGTTCAAAAGTAGGCCCACCGCAGCGACCACCATGACCGGAAGCCCGGGCACGTCCGGCGGGTCACGGAACCGGGCGGCTGCCTCGATGAGCACCCACCCCGCGACACCGAACAGCAGAACCGCGTTGACCAGAGCGGCGAGGACCTCGGCGCGATAGTGGCCGAAGGTGTGCTCTGAGCGTCCCCGTGCCCGTTTCGCCATCGTGATTGCGATCGCTGCAAGTGCCACGCCGAAGACGTCGGTGAACACGTGCGCGGAGTCGGCGAGCAGTGCCAGTGAGCCGGTCAGCAGGCCAACCGCCAGTTGCAGCGCGAAAGTGACTCCGCCCAGTCCTACGGCGATCCAGAGACGACGCAGGTAGCGGCCTCCTGCGGACAACGCCTGATCCGGCGTCAGCCCGTGACCATGCCCGTGCTCGTGCCCCACAGTGTCTCCTTCTGCACGCTCTTGCCGGGCCGGTGACCCACGGACCAACGCCCAGTCATACTATCTACTCTAGTAGTTGCTGTTGATGGTGGTCAGCGCCACCACGGTCGGGTTTACGGAGGGGCACGGGTGTCGGCGATTCCGCAGGGCGTGCTGTACCTGCCAGTGATGGCGGTGTGGATCACACTGCTCGGAGCGCTGCTCAATCGGGACAGCCGCATCGTCATCTCGATACTCGCCCTCGGTGCGGGGATCGGCGTGTGGATGGCCGTCGGGGACCTGCCATGGCTGCTCGTGCCCGTTGTCCTGTTGTGGGTAGCGGGCCTGGTGACGATGATCCAGCGGCAGCGCGACAGCGCGCACTGAGACGAGCCGTCGGCGACCGGCTCGCCCGTGGCGCTGCAGGAGCCCGCAAGCACAGCCAGTACGGCTGCCAGCGGAAGCAGGCGCCACCGCTGTCATTGCCCGAAACACCTCAGCCAAGTATCGTCACATGCGCATGGATGCATGGGAGTAGGTGTCATGTTTCGGCAACGAGCAGGACCGGCGTGGACGGTGGCGCTGGCCGCGGTCTTCGGCGGCACTGGCGTACTTCTGCGGCGGATGCGCCGGGAGATGCTGGGTGAGGGACGGTTCCGGCGGGGGACGGCAGTGGCTGTTTACGCCGCGTACGGCGTCCACGCCGCAGCCCTCGTGGCAGCCGCTCGACAGCGCCGGCTTGCCCTCCCGGTGCCCCGGCTCCCGGCGCTGTGGGCAGGGGTAGGCCTGGCGGGGGTGGGCCTCGGCTTGTGTGCCGGCGGGCTGCGTCGGTTCGGCAGTGCCGGGCAGATCAGCGGGACCGAGCCGGGAGAACTCGTGGTTCGGGGCGTCTATCGCTACAGTCGCAATCCCCAGTATCTGGGGCTCTCGCTGATATTGGCGGGTGCCGGTCTCGCCGGTCGTAATGGGTCGGTGTTGCTGTACACCGCCGGCGCCGGACTGGTGTTTCGTTCGTGGGTCCGGGTCGAGGAACGTCACCTTGTGCACCAGTTCGGCCGACCGTACCGGCAGTATGCCGATGCCACACACCGCTGGCTGGGCGTTCCAGCGACAAAATGAGCCCTGAACCGTTGTCATCGCTCGCCCGAGTTGTCCCGGTCGTGATCGCCCGGGATGAGCGCGTCGGTGGCCTGCTGTGAGGGCGTCCGTGCGGCCTGTGCGTGCGGTAGGGGTTTGCCGGTGAAGGTGATGTGGCCGTCCCGATGCATGGTCTCCACCATGTGCGGATAGTGCAGCTCGAAGGCGGGCCGCTCGGAGCGGATCCGGGGCAGTTCGGTGAAGTTGTGCCGCGGGGGCGGGCAGGATGTCGCCCATTCCAGTGAGTTGCCATTGCCCCATGGGTCGTCGACCGTGACGACCTCGCCGTAGCGGTAGCTCTTGAAGACGTTCCAGATGAACGGCAGCGTCGAGGCGCCGAGGATGTAGGCGCCGAGCGTGGAGATCGTGTTCAGCGTGGTGAAGCCGTCACTGGGCAGGTAGTCGGCGTAGCGGCGGGGCATGCCCTCGGCGCCGAGCCAGTGCTGCACCAGAAACGTCATATGGAAGCCGATGAACGTCAGCCAGAAGTGCAGCTTGCCCAGCGGCTCGTCCATCATCCGTCCGGTGATCTTCGGGAACCAGAAGTAGATCCCGGCGAAGGTCGCGAACACGATCGTGCCGTAGAGCACGTAGTGGAAGTGCGCCACCACGAAGTAGCTGTCCGACAGGTGGAAGTCGATGGCGGGCGCGGCAAGCAGAATGCCCGACAGTCCACCGAAGAGAAACGTCACCATGAAGCCAACGGAGAAGATCATCGGCGACTCGAAGGTCAGTTGCCCCTTCCACATCGTGCCGATCCAGTTGAAGAACTTCACCCCGGTGGGCACCGCGATCAGGAAGGTCATGAAGGAGAAGAACGGCAGCAGCACGGCGCCGGTGGCGAACATGTGGTGCGCCCAGACCGCGACCGACAGCGCCGCGATGCCCAGCGTCGCCCAGACCAGACCCTTGTAGCCGAAGATCGGCTTGCGGCTGAACACCGGGAGGATCTCGGACACGATGCCGAAGAACGGCAGCGCCACGATGTAGACCTCGGGGTGGCCGAAGAACCAGAACAGGTGCTGCCACAGGATCACCCCACCGTTGGCCGGGTCGAACACGTGCGCCCCGAGTTGACGGTCGGCGAGCAGACCGAGCAGGGCGGCGGTGAGGATGGGGAAGGCGATCAGGATCAGCAAGCTCGTGACCAGGATGTTCCAGGTGAAGATCGACATCCGCCACATCGTCATGCCCGGCGCCCGCAGGCAGGCGATTGTGGTCACCATGTTGACTGCACCGAGGATGGTGCCGAGGCCGGACACGAGCAGGCCGGTGATCCAGAGATCGGCGCCGACGCCGGGTGAGCTGATGGCGCTGGACAGTGGGGTGTAGGCGAACCAGCCGAAGTCGGCGGCGCCACCGGGGGTGAGAAAGCCTGCGACGACGGTCAGGCCACCGAAGAGGTACAGCCAGTAGGAGAACGCGTTCAGCCTCGGGAACGCGACGTCCGGCGACCCGATCTGCAGCGGGAGGATGAAGTTCGCGAAGCCGAACAGGATCGGCGTCGCGTACAACAGCAGCATGATCGTGCCGTGCATGGTGAACATCTGGTTGTACTGCTCCGCGGACAGGAACTGCAGTCCCGGCCGGGCCAGCTCGGTGCGGATCAGCATCGCCATCGCGCCGCCCACCATGAAGAAGGCGAACGACGTCACCAGGTACATGACCCCGATCTGCTTGTGATCGGTGGTGCGGAAGTACCGCAGGAGCGAGCCCCTGGGGGACTGCTGCACGGGGACGGAGCGGACGGCAATCGGCGCGGGCTTCACGGCCACGGTGGAACTCCGTTCGTGCTGACTCGCACACAGGCGACGTACGTCGGGTCGAACGAAATTCTACACGCCGTAGAAGATGAGGTGGAGGTGCCTTGTGGACCGTCAGATCAACGCGGAGAGCACGGGGGAGAAGGCCACCGCAATTGGTGTGAGCAGGAGGCAGCCCGCCGCCAGGTACACAAGTCCCTGCTGCCACACCGGAATGGACGGCGTGGACGCAACGAGTCGCTGGATCCGCACGAGGACCGTGTCCCCGCCGGCGCCGAGCGCGCCGCCGGGAACCGGATGCTGGTGTGTGGCGAAGCGGAGGAGTGCACGGGCGAGGACCCGGTCGCCGTGCACGCGTCGAGCGGTGTCGTCTGCCAGCATTTCGACAAGCAGGCGTGTGGCGTCGCGGGCGTGCCGCGCCGCGGCGAGTCGTGGCACCGCATGGGCCAGCGCCGTGAACGGAAGGACCGCCAGATCGTGCCTGGCGCGGGCGTGCGCCCGCTCGTGCGCCAGCACCGCGCGCAGTTCGGCGTCGTCGAGCAGCTGAATCGCGCCGGTGCTGACCACGATCCGCGAGGGTCGGCCCGGAACGCAGTACGCTGCGGGAGCATCGTGGCGAATCAGGCCGATGTCCGGCCCGAGATCGTCAGCGGGTTCGGTCACCACGTCCACGATGTTGCGATGCTGGCGGCGCTTGCGCAGCGTTTCGGCGATGGCACGGCCGCATCGCCAGGCCAGGAATCCGGTCACGCCGACCGCCCACAACAGCGCAAGGTACTGCGGCCAGCCGATCCCTGGTGGAACCTGTCCGGTCACCAGCTGCGCCAACAGCCGGTGAACGCCGTGGGTCACGGTGGTCGCGAGAGGAGCCACTGCCGCGCCGAGGCCTGCCCCCACCGCCGAGAGCGTGGCGGTGAGCCCGATGACCTGCCACAGCAGTACTGCTGCGCGCGGCGCTCGGTGCGGCCAGGTGGCGCGGGCGAGCCGAGCGGGCACCGGGCCGGCGAGCACCGCGGCCAGTACCGCGAGCCCCAGCGCGACCCAGGCGACCATCAGTGCTCGCCCACGTCGTCCTCGCCGGTGCCGGCGCGATCGATCTGGTCCAGCGCCTGCCGCAGGGCCAGGACTTCGTCCTCGGTGACCGTGCCGACGAAATGGCCCAGTACAGCGCCGCGGTCGTCGGCCTCGTCCATAGCGGTTCGCATCGCTGTGGCGAGGAAGGCCGCTTTGCTCGCCGCCGCCGTGTAGAGGTGGGCGCGTCCCTGCTTGGTCCTACTGACCAGACCCTTGTGGGTGAGCCTGTCCAGCACGGTGAGCACCGTGGTGGTGGCCGGATGCGTGGGTAAGGCCTCGGCGACGTCTCTGGCACGGATCCCCGCGGGATGCCGCCACAGCACCTCCATCACCGCGCGTTCCAGCTCGCCGAGTCGCATCCCGTCATCCTGTCGTCGCTGCCTGGCCGACAATCCATTCTACGTCTGGTAGAAGCGCAACGCCCGTCGCCTGTGTTAGCGGGACTTTCCCTTCTTGCGCAGGGCGCGGCGAAGCAGGTGCGTCTCCTCTTCCGACACCGAGTCGACGAAATGCATCAGCACCGCTTCAGGATCCCCGGAGGAGTGCAGCATGTCGCGCAGGGCACGGGCGGTGGTCTCCTCTCGGCTGGAGACCGGGCGGTAGAGGTACGCCTTACCCTGCAGTTCGCGCTCGACCCACCCTTTCGAGTGCAGAACGTCCAGCACGGTCATCACCGTGGTGTAGGCCAGTGCCCTGCCGGTGTCGAGTTGTTCCAGAACCTCGCGCACCTTGAGCGGGGCAGGGTGGGCCCAGAGGATGTCCATCACCGCAGCCTGCAGTTCACCAAGAGCCCGCACCGTGCCTCCTCACGAGGACCGGATTCTACGCGAACAGCGCTGGGGCGACGGTTACCACACCGGAAGCGGGCACACGACTGCCACGAGTAGCCCGAACATCCCGCCGGCCGCGACCAGCGGGAGAAGAAGGACCGATGTCCCGGCGACGCCGCACAACACGGCCCGCCGCAGACGTCGTGGTCTCCCGCCGACGTCGCGGAGACGCTCGAGTCGAACCTGAATTGCCTGTCCGGCCATGCCCAGCGCCGTCGACGGCATCGCTGCTCCGGACACGCTCAGCAGTGCTGATCTGACCGCAGTGGCCCCGCAGTGGCGCACGGCGGCGGTGTCCGCGGCCAGTTCCAGCAGGTCGCGCAGCGCTGCTGGTGCGCGGGAGAACAAAGGGACGATCGGAAACGCAGCGCGCACGCCGTCGGCGAGTGCCAGCAACAGGTGATGTCGGCCCCGGAGGTGAGCTCGCTCGTGCTCGAGCACGGCCTGGACCTCCAGCGGGGTGAGTTGCTGTGTCAAGCCATCGGTCAGCACCACGAGCCCGGGTGTACCGCTGAGGCTGAATGCCATCGGGCGGTCATGGGCAAGCCGGAGTACGCCGGGGTCGGCGTCAGCTCGCCCGGCGAGGCGCAACAGATCCCGGTATCGGCGGCTCGTCCGTGCCCGTGCACGGAGCTGTCGGCCGACAACGGCGACCAGGCGCAGGGTGATCAGGACGCCCGCCACCGCTCCGGCGATCGTCGTCCACTGCTCGGCTCGCGGTATCGAACCGTGCTGGATCGTCGTCCAGCAGTCAACGACCGCCGCGGCTGCTGGGTTGCCCAGGCCATGGTCTGGAAGCAGCAACAGCGCCAGGCCCATACTCGCGGTGAGCAGGACCCCCAGAGCCGACAGTATCCACGCGAGAATCACCGGTGCCGGGTCGCGGCGACGGAGATCCAGGCGCCGCAGCAGCAACGGCAGGAGCACGCCGCTGAACAGCGCTCCTGCCAGCAATGCCACCGCGAGGCTCATGATCGGCGTCCTTCGTCCGCGTCCGGGTCGGCCACGCTACGGCACTCGGGGTGCGCCTTGTCGGGCAACGTGATCCTCACGCAGATCGTTTACTCGCCGCCGTTGTCGTCCTCGGCGGGTTCTGCGTCGGCCGGACAGCAATGCCGGTGCTGGGGAATTCTGGTACTACTGGAAGACCCTGCTCTGATTAGGTGGGGACGTAGTGGGATACGGCCGCGAAGAGCGCGAACCCGGAGACCAGGAACAAGCTGTCCCAGCGGGACTCGTTGGAATCGTGTGCCTGGGGGACCATTTCCTCGATCACCACGCTGAGTAGCGCACCGCCGGTGAACGCGAGCACCGACAACGTCACGATGTCTGGCGCACCGCGCAGCGCGAGGTAGCCGACGGCGGCTCCAGTCAGGATCGGGATGGCAAATCCGGCGCCTGCGAGTAGCCGCTTGGAGCGGGGTAGCCCGGCACGGCGCAGTGCTGCCGCTGCGGCAAATCCTTCCGGTGCGTCGGCCGGTGCCTGGCCGACGGCCAACAGAACCCCGAGGGACGGGTTGACCACGGAGCCGGTGCCGATCAGGATGCCGTCGCTGAGCAGGTCCAGGGAGACGCCACCGTAGATGGCCCAGGGGGATCCGCTGCCGGAGTTGTCACCGCCGACGCGGGTCTTGATATACCCGCTGAGGGCGTCCAGTCCGAGGAAGAGGCCGGCACCTGCGATGAAGGCCAGCATGGGAACCCAGGCTGGTGTGGTCGACAGCGCCCGGGGCATGACCTCCAGCCCGACGACGGCGATGACGATGCCCGCTGCGGCGTGCAGGGCAAAGCTCAACGTGCGCGACGACACTGGGCGCACCTCGGCAACCAGGCCGCCGGCGAAGTTGGCTGCCGCCGGGATTGCCGCCAGCAGAAGCACCATCCAGAAGCTCATGGAAACGGCCTACCCTCCTGATCCACTACATACGCGTGTCACTGCGAAGGCGATGCCTACTGAGCTTCGATCCGTGTGCTAACGCCGCTTCTCGGGCACCTGGTCCCGCGCGGCCTCCAGTGCCCTGGTTTCCTCCGGTGGATCGGGTGACCACAGGCCCCCGGGGATCGGTGTGCCGGCCGAGCCGAGCTTGTTCATCTTCTTCGGCACGGGTGCGCCCTGGTAGTCCAGCGGCAGCGGGTGACCATGGTCGTCCACCGGGCCGAGCGGCTGGTGGATCTCGATGAACTCACCGTGCGGCAGGCGCTTGATGATGCCGGTCTCCACCCCGTGTTCCAGGACCTCGTGGTCGGCCCGCTGGAGGCCGACGCAGATCCGGTAGGTGATGAAGTACGCCAGTGGCGGAAGCAACAGGGCCCCGATCCGCCCTGCCCAGGTCATCGCGTTCAGCGAGATGTTGAACAGCAGCGCGATGGCGTCGTTGAAGCCGGACAGTTCGATCACCACGAAGAAGGCGATCGCCATCATGCCGATGCTGGTGCGAACCGGTGTGTCCCGCGGTCGTTGCAGCAGGTTGTGATGCGCCGTGTCCTTGGACAGCTTGCGTTCGATCCAGGGGTAGGCGATCAGGAGTGTGAAGAGCAGGGTCATGCCGCCGACACCGGCGAAGAAGACCGGCGGGACGGTGTAGTTGCCGAGGTAGAGCTCCCAGGCGGGCCAGATGCGGAGGATGCCGTCGGCCCAAGCCAGGTACCAGTCTGGCCACGACCCGGCGGACACCTGCGAAGGGTTGTACGGCCCGAGGTTCCAGATCGGGTTGATCTGGAAGATGCCCGACATGAGTGCGGTGAACCCGGTGACCAGTGCGAAGAACGCGCCGCCCTTGAGCGCGAAGACCGGCATGATCCGCACGCCGACGACGTTGGTCTCCTTGCGGCGCACTCCCGGGAACTGGGTGTGCTTCTGGTACCACACCAGTCCTAGATGGACCGCGAGCAGCGCGATCATGATGCCCGGGATCAGCAGGATGTGCAGCGTGTAGAGCCGGGGGATGATCTCCGTGCCGGGGAATTCACCGCCGAACAGCGCCCAGTGCACCCAGGTGCCGATGACGGGGATGGAGAGCACGATCCCGGAGAGGGTGACTCGGATGCCGGTGCCGGAGAGCAGGTCGTCCGGCAGCGAGTAGCCGAAGAAGCCCTCGAACATGCCCAGGATCAGCAGCAGGGCCCCGATGACCCAGTTCGCCTCACGCGGGCGGCGGAACGCTCCGGTGAAGAAGATCC
>NZ_PQHZ01000038.1 GCF_003385185.1 Amycolatopsis palatopharyngis
CCCACCATCCCCGGATTCGGCTTCTCCGGCCCCACCCCCGACACCGGATGGACCATCCCCCGAGTCGCCCAAACCTGGACCACCCTCATGCACCGCCTCAACTACCACCACTACGCCGTCCAAGGCGGCGACCTCGGCGCACTGATCTCGCTCGAAGTCTGCGGGCAGGATGCCGGGGTCATCGGCGCACACGTGAACTTTCTGATCACCCGCCCGTCTGGAGCCGACGGTGAACTCGACAACCTCAGCGCACAGGATCGCTCCCGGCTCGCCAGGATCAGACAGTTCGACGAGGACCAGCCTGGCTACATGAAGCTTCAGTCGACCCGGCCGCGGACACTGTCCTACGGCCTCACCGACTCCCCCGTCGGCCAACTCGCCTGGATCATCGAAAAATTCAAGGAATGGACCGACTCCGACAAAGCCCCCGAAGACGCCATCAACCGCGACCAACTACTCACCAACGTCATGATCTACTGGCTCACCGCCACAGCAGGAACCTCAGCCGACTTCTATTTCGACAATGCCGACGTGATGCCGACCGCTCCGACACCGCCGAGTCCGCCACCGCCCCTTTCGGTGCCGCTCGGGGTCGCGGTGTTCCCCGGTGATGCCGCCCTGCCGATCCGCCGATTCGCCGAGCCCGGGTTTCCCAACATCGTGCAGTGGAGCGAGTTCGACCGCGGCGGCCACTTTCCCGCCATGGAGGTGCCGGACCTGTTGGTGGAAGACCTGCGGAGTTTCGCGCGCAAACTACCGCGCTGACAGGACGGCCCTGGGTGTGCGCCGACACCCAGGGCCGATCTCCGCCGGGATCCCGCAACCGCGGGATCCACTCACTCATTCCGGCAGGAAGCCGAAACTCCCGATCACAGTCGCGCCGCTCGCCTCCGGCTTGCCTGCCGCGCGCTCACCGAACTGCCGCTGAAACTCGGCGAACGCCCCGAGCTCGCCCAGTGGTGCGGCATCTTCCTCAGAGATCCCGATATGGACGAAGGTGACCCCGTCGGCCAATCGAAACGAGGCGTAGCGCAGTCCTTCCGGCTGCTTGTCGGACAGTTCGGTGAACACCTGCTCCACCAACCGCTGGTTCTCATCGGCGGTTTCCGGGCGCATCTCGTATCGGACGACGAATGTGTTGCTCATGGTGTGCCTCCAGGGCGGATAGACGACTGGACTGGCAGATTTCGTCTGCGAACACGGATCGCCAGTACGCCGCGATCCGCCGTCGTCAGACGCGCACTCAGGCCGACTGGTAACGCCGCAGGTACTCACCTGTCAGAGAGTCCTCCGCGGCGCACAACTTCTCCGGCGTTCCGGTGAAGACGATCTCGCCACCGTTCTTGCCGCCCCCGGGACCGAGATCGATGACCCAGTCCGCATGCTCGATGAGGGCGAGGTTGTGTTCGATGACCACGACGGTGTTGCCCCGATCGACCATTCCGTCAATCAGCTTCAGCAGCATGTCCAGATCGGAAAGGTGCAGACCGGTCGTGGGCTCGTCGAGGATGTAGATGTCGCCGGTACCGGAAAGGCGATCGGCGAGCTTGATTCGCTGCCTTTCCCCGCCGGAGAGGGTGCTCAGCGACTGCCCGAGGCCGAGATACCCGAGTCCCGTTTCTATCAGGGCCGCCAGCCTGGTGCGTACGCTCGCCTCGGTGAAGAATTCCGCGGCTTCGTCGGCGGTCATCGCGAGTACGTCCGCCACGGTCTTGCCACGCAGATGATGGGCGAGTACCGCCTCGTTGAAGCGACGGCCGTCACACCGCTCGCAGTGCGTCGTGATGGGGTCCATATAGGCGATCTCGGTGATGAGCACGCCACGTCCCTGACACTCCTCGCACGCACCCTTGGAGTTGAAGCTGAACAGCGCGGCGTCGACCCCGTTGGCCTTGGCGAACAGTTTCCGAACGGGGTCCAGCAATCCCAGATAGGTCGCGGGCGTGGACCGCGAGGATGTCGCTATCGGCGACTGGTCGACGAGGACTGCCTCGGGATGGCTTTCGCGGAACGCGCCGGTGATCAGCGAGCTCTTGCCGGCACCCGCGACGCCGGTGACCGCCGTCAGCACTCCCGTGGGAATCTCCACCGATACGTTCTTCAAGTTGTGCAGTGACACTTTCCGGATTGGAAGTTGTCCTGTCGGGACCCGGTATTCCCGCTTCAGTGAACTGGTGCGCCGCAGGGCGCGGCCGGTGACCGTGTCGTCGTCGCGGAGCAGCTCGAAAGAACCTTCGAAAACGATCTCACCGCCGTGCACACCGGCGCGCGGACCGACCTCCACCACGTGATCGGCGATCGCGATGACATCCGGATCGTGTTCCACGACCAGTACCGTGTTTCCGTTGTCGCGTAAAGCGCACAGCAACTCGTTGAGCCGCCCGACATCCCGAGGATGCAACCCGACGCTCGGTTCATCGAAGATGTAGGTCAGTCCGGTCAGGTCGCTGCCGAGATGGTTCACCAGCTTCAAGCGCTGTCCTTCACCACCGGACAGTGTCGAGGTGGTCCGGTCCAGACTGAGGTATCCGAGGCCGATCGCCTCGATCCGCTCCAGCGCGGTACGGATCGAACCCAGCACGGCCCGCAGTTCATCATCGTTGATCGTCGAGACGAACTCGATGAGGTCGCTGATCTGCAGTCCGCACCAGTCCGCCGCGTTCTTGCCGCCGATCTTGGTGCTCAACGCCTCCTGATTCAGCCGGTCACCGTCACATTCGGGACAGGTGCCCTCGGAGATGAATCGTTGTGCCGTCGCCCTGGTCTTCTCGCTGAGCGTGCCGACATCGCGTTTCAGGTGCCTGCGGGTGAAGTTGGCGACCAGACCCTCGTACTTCACCCGCTGTACGCGGCCGTTCTTGAAGGTCACCTCCGAGTGGCCTTCGCTGCCGTGCAGGAGGGTGTGCATCTCCCGCACGGTGTATTTGCTCAGCTTCTTCGCCGGATTGAGCCCCTCGTAGTTCGTGTAGAACTGCCAGCCGGGGCTGCCCACCGGGTAGCCCGGGACCAGGATCGCCCCTTCGTCAAGAGATTTTGTCTTGTCCAGCATGAGGTCGGGGTCGGCACGCAGCGCCCTGCCCAGTCCCTCGCACTCCTGGCACATTCCTTTCGGGTCGTTGAACGAGTACAGCGACGGCAGTGAGCCGGCCTTCTTGGCGAACATTCCCCGAATCATGGAGTAGATGTCGGTCACGGTCCCCACTGTGGACCGGGCGTTGCCGCCGAGCGGCCGCTGGTCCACCACGACCGGCGTCGTCAGGTTCTCCACGGTCTCCACGTGGGGTCGCTCGTATCTCGGCAGCTGGTTGCGGATGGAGGTGGGAAAGGTGGCGTTGAGCTGTCGCTGCGCCTCGACGGCGATCGTGTCGAAGACGATCGACGACTTGCCTGAGCCGGAGACTCCCACGAAGGCGGTGATGCGGTTCTTCGGAATACTCAACGACACATCGTGCAGGTTGTTCTCCTGAGCGCCCACCACCCGAATACTGTTCGCGCCGTCGCGCACCTGCGCGGACACCGCCTTGCCTGACTTCGTCTTCCGGGCCGCGACGTTCACCGGGACTTCCTCCTCAAGCCGGACAGCGCTGAGTTCCTGATGTGACAGGACGAGACGTCAGTATCGCGACCGGACTCGAGCGCGGATAGGTCCTTTCGCACATTCTCGACATGAGTTCCTCACGGTTCACCCACCGCGGCCCGCCGGCTCAGCCCGCGCCTCTCACGGCACCCTGGCAGTCCAGCAGAATCGGCTGCGGTGGCCCCTGCGGCGGCCCCTGCGGCGGCGAACTGCCCGGCTGCCTGGCCGCACCGGCGATGCCGCCCGCGACGGGTGTGCATTCCTGTAGCGCCCACCGGATGGCGTCGACCGAGGGACCATTGACGAAGTCGGCGAAACTGGCGCCCGGCGGCGGGGCGAGCACGAAACGAAGCTCACCCGCGCCGATGAACTCCCGCAACCGCTGTGGCGTCGGGGTGGGATCGGTACCGTCGAAACCACCCATCGCCATGACCGGCATGCCCCCGGAGGCAAGAATGAGCGGTGCCGCCTCCATCGCCGTCCAGGTGGCCACGATCCACCTCTCGTCTCCCCTGTTCCGCCGCAGGTATTCCACACGTGCCGGATCGGCCTGCTGCTGGGTCGCCGCCATGAACGCGGCCGACAGCGGCGGGGGCAGCACCGCGAGGTCGTAACGACCTTCCTGGTTGGCCAGTGGATTGAGGCCGAGCAGTTGCTGGTTCGTCGTCGCGACCGACCAGCTGGCCGGGGCCGCCAGTGCGGCAACGGCTGCCAGCACACCAACCCAGGTGACCGATGCCAATCGCCTGCCCGCGGCGAACACCGCGCCGGCCAATGCGCATCCGGCGGCCACTGCCACCACGGGAACCAGCCAGTCCGGTTTCCGCGCGGAGGTGTTCAGCAACACCCATACCGACCACCCCGCGACGACCAGCACCTGCGCCGAGAGCAACGCCGTGCCGAGCATCTCCGCGCGTCGCCACATGCTCCACGCGGTGACCAGGCCACCCGCGGACAGCACCGCCAGCGCGGGCACCAGCATCCCCGTGTAATACGGATGCAGGACACCACCCATGAAGCTGAACACCACCCAGCAGCACAGCGCCCAGCCGGACCAGAGCGCGAAAGCCGCGACCGCCGGATCGGTCCTTGGTCTGCCACGGAGCCCGATCGCCATCGTCACCGCGCCCAGCACGGCCAGCGGCAGCCACCAGGAGATCTGATCGGCGAGCACGCCGCCGAAGAGCCGCCCCGGTCCCGCGCTGCCGCTGTGGAAGACCTCGCCGGTGCGGAACGCGCCCAGCACCTGGTCTCCGACTCCCCCCTGCCCGCCCGAGGGCGGCGCCAGGTGGGATCCGACCACGTTCGTCAGCCGGTCGAGCACGGTGCCATCCGTGCTGGCGGCAGTCCACGGCCGCTGCTGCGCCGGAACCAGTGCGGCGAGCAACGGCCAGACGGCGGATGCGGCCAGCACGGACACAGCGGCTCCACCGAGCCACGCGAGTCGCCGCAGCACCGGGCCCGCACCGCTGACCAGGAACGCCAGTGCCAGAGCCGGTAGCACGACGTACGCCTGGAGGTACTTGGCGTCAAACGCCAGTCCGACCAGCGCCGCCGCACCCAGCAGAGGCAGCAGCTTGCCCCGCCGGATCGACCGGATCGTCATCCAGGCGGCGAGCAGCAGGGCGAGCAGCATCAGCGTGTCCGGGTGGTTGTCCCGGTCGACCGCGACGTTCATCGGGCTGACCGCCAGCCCCAGTCCGGCCAGCACCGCGACGGCCCTGCCCGCGGGCCGGTCCCCGGCGCCCTCCCGCACGGCGAGCGCGAGGACCAGCACCGATGCGACCCCGGCAAGGACGTTGGGCAGGAACAACGTCGCCCAGTTCAGGCCGAACATCTTGATGAGCAGCGCCGATGGCCACAACCAGACCGCGGGTTTGTCCATGGAGATGAAGTGGCCCGTGTCCAGACCACCGGTCAGGAAGGTGGTCCAGTCCTGCGACATGCTCAACGCGGTCGCCGCGTAGTAGGTGTTGCCGAGCCCGCTGTTCGCCGCCGCACCCCACAGCCGCAGCAACGCCGCCAGCACGAGGCAGGCTGCGATGCCCAGCCACCACGTCCGGGCTGACTTGCTCGCTTGGTGCGGTGGCGGGGTATCGACCGTCGGACGCGAACCGAAGCTGAGGGACTGTGTTGTCATACCGACCAGAATGAGCAGTCGTCCCGTCCGCGGCATCTTCCATCGTGCGAGCGAGGTTCATCGCGACTGCGCGAACTGTCCGGGCTCACGTCCGGGCCCCGCGGGCCCCCGGTAGGCCTGGGCGATGTCCAGCCACTCGTCCGCCGCGGCTCCCGTCGCCGTCAGCCGGAGGTCGTCACGATGCCGTCGGCGCGTAGCGAGCAGACAGAGGTCGACAGCGGGCCCGCTGATCCGGTTACCGGCTTCGGCGGGCCCGAACGTCAACATCGCTCCCGAGGGGGTCGTCACCTCGAAGCGAAACTCGTCGCCGGGCGGGGTGAGCCCGCGTGCCTGATAGCCGAACTCCCAGGTCCGCACGACGAACCCGGCCAGGTGCCTGATCCGGTCGGTATGCCTGCGCTCGACGCCGAGTGCGTCGGCGATGTCCTGACCGTGCCCGAACAGCTCCATCATCCCGGCACTGGCCAGCACGGCGGGTGGCAACGGGTTGACAAGCCAGGGCACCATCTGGTCCTCGGGAACCGCGGCGAGTGCCTTGATCCCGGCGTCTCGCTCGGCTCGCCACCGGGCGAGCAGGGTCTCCGGCGGATCGTCGACGTAATCCGCGAGCGCGGCGTTGACCGCGGCGTTGAACCCGTTGCTGATTCGCGAGGTCAGCTCGCCGAACCCCGCGGGATCCGATGCCGCCAAGCCCGCAAGCCGGAAGATGAAGGCAAGGTGACCGATCTGGTGGGAGATCGGCCAATCCGGTGCCGGAGTCGGCAGCTTCCATCCTGTCGGATCGAGATCGGCGACGAGCCGGTCGACCTCCTCGCCCTCGCTGATGAGATCGGCGATCACGTTGTGCAGACCAGTCATGACGGTTGTCCTCCCGTTGACGTCCTCGACGGCCATCCGAGTGTCTGCCGAGGCTCGCCTGGCTGTCTTCTTCTCGAGCGCGTGGTCCGCTGGCCCTGATCGATCAACTCGTGCATTCGTGCGACGTTCCGGTCGCGCACTGTCGATCGGTGATGCGGACGTTTACACTCCCCTCAGTTCTCGAGTGACGCTGGGGTTCGCACGGTTCGGTCTCCATCTGGGGCGAGGCCTGAACTGTGACAGTCTGGGGAGCGGCCTCGGCCCGGAGAGCTCTGACTGTGGGGAGCCATCGTGTCCGTGACCGCAGAACCGAGAGGGACAGCCGCGGTGGATCAGCGGCCGCGACGCGCGTGGTACCTGGCCGGCGCGATCGTCGCGGTCGTGTTCTTCAGCTACTGCGTGATCGGCTTGCTGCATGTGCTGGAGTCCGAGCCAACGTTCTGGCGGCTCATCCTGGGCCTGCTGGGCACCGGAAGCCTTCTGACGATCCAGCTGCTGTACTTCAGCCGGCCATCGAGCCGCCTCCAGTCGCCATTCAGCTACGCGATGCTGGGCGCTCAGGCTCTCCTCGGTTACCTGCCGTTGCTGCCGTTCGGCCAGGCGTGGATCAACATGCCCGGATTCCTCGCGGGCAGCGTGCTGCTGGTCCTGCCCCGCCCGCACGCGTGGAGCGTGTTCGCCGCCATCGTCGCGAGCATGGCAGGCGTTCAGGCGGCGTTGAACGGTGCGCCGCTCGACATCTGTTACACCGCCATCGGCGCTGCCCTGTCCGGTATTTCGGTGTTCCTCCTGACCGGGTTGGCCCGTTCGGTGGTGGAACTGCATACCGCGCGCACCGAGCTGGCCAAGGGTGCGGTGGCCGAGGAGCGACTGACGTTCGCCCGGAACCTGCACGATCTACTCGGACTGAGCCTGTCGTCGATCGCGTTCAAGGGCGAACTGACCAACCGGCTGGTGACGAAGGATCCCTGCCTGGCCAAGCTGGAGCTGGCGGAGATCACCGAGATCTCCCGCCGTGCGCTGGCCGATGTGCGGTCGGTGGCCCGCGGCTACCAGGAACGATCGCTGGAACAGGAATGCAGGGCGGCGCTGTCGGTGCTCACCGCGTCGGACGTCGACGTCCGGCTCGACGCCGATCCCGTGGATCTGCCGGTACGCGTCCGCACCGTGCTGGCCGCCGTCCTGCACGAAGGCGTGACGAACGTACTGCGGCACAGCGGAGTCCAGCGGTGCGACATCGTGCTGCGGCAGGCAGAAAAGATGGTCACGATCGACGTCGCCAACGACGGAGTCATGCCCGGACCTGGACCGGACGATATGGACGGCAGAGACACGACGGCCGAAATCGAGGACCTCTCCGCCCAGGTCACCGAACTGGGCGGCACTCTGCTCGCCAGGAAGGAAGCGGGCGGGGGATTCCGGCTGTCGGCCGACATCCCGTTAACGGCCGAACGACCGGATCGGCGCGGAAAGCGACATCACCGCGGTTCGTCCGAGCGGTCGACCGAACTCACCGGCGGGCTGGCCCACACGCTGCTCGTCACGGTGCTGTCCGGGTTCTGTCTCGCCGCTGTGATCCATTTGCTCTATCTGACCGAGACCATGTGGCACATCGCGCTGAGTATCGCCTGTCTCGGGGCGCTGCTGGCACTGCAGTTGTCCTATTTCAGCAGGCCCACCGCCGAACTACGGTCACGCCGGGGGTATGCGCTGCTGCTCGTGCAGGCCGGCCTCGTCTACCTGCCGCTGATCGAACTGGGCGGCAACTGGGTGAGCCTGCCTGGAATGCTCGCGGGTAGCGCGCTGCTGGTGCTACGTCCGGCGGCCGGATGGACGGTGTTCGCTCTGGTGGTGATCAGCGTCGCCGCGGTACGTGGCGGCTTCACCACGGCCCCGGAGGACATTCCGTTCAACGTACTCGCCACGGTGAACACGGGGCTCCTCGTGTTCGGCCTGAGCTGGTTGACCCGGGTCGCCAACGAACTGGACGCCAGCAGGCAGCGGCTGGCCGAGGTCGCCGTGGCCGAGGAACGCCTTCGATTCGCCAGGGATCTGCACGACCTCCTCGGTCTGAGCCTCTCGGCGATCGCACTGAAGACCGAACTCGCCGATCGGCTGCTGCTCGCGGACCCGCGGCGAGCGGCGGCCGAGGTCGCGGAGATTCTGGCGCTGTCGCGGCACGCACTGACGGACGTGCGTTCCGTAGCCGGTGGTTATCAGGAGCTGTCTCTGGATCAGGAGTCGCGGTCGGCGGAGACCGCCCTCATCGCCGCGGACGTGCAGGTGCGGGTGACGGTACAAACCCGCGACCTGCCTGTGCGTGTGGGCACCGTGCTCGCCGTCGTCCTGCGCGAGGGCGTCACCAACGTCCTGCGGCACAGCAAGGTCGAACAGTGCGAGATCGCGGTACGACACGAGGCGGGCACGGTTTCCCTGGAGATCGTCAACGACGGTGTGCACGATCCTTCCGGTGATCCCGGGTCGTCGACGCCCCGGTCCGGCGGTGGCAGCGGCATCCGCAATCTGTCCGAACGGGTGGCCGCATTGGGCGGGGAACTCAGCGCCGAACCGGAGCCGGACGGCCACTTCCGGCTGCGAGCGGTCGTGCCGGCCTAGCTCGGGACGACCGAACCGGATGCGCCGGTATCACCGTCAGAGCGCAGGCCGAGCCATCCCGACTCGGCGGCGATCCGGATCGCGTCCACCCGATTGCGGGCCCCGATCTTGCCGACGATCGCACTCAGGTAGTTGCGCACCGTACCGGCGGCCAACTGCAGTTCTGTGGCGATCTGCTCGGGATCGACCCCGGTTGACGCGAAGCGCAGAACTTCGATCTCCCTGCCGGTCAACGGACAGTACTCGGCACTGCTCGCCGCGATCACGAGGTCCGGATCCAGTACGCGACGGCCCGGACAGCGGTGGCCAGTCTGTGCGCGGGTGCGTCCTTCAGCAGGAATCCGTCGACCTGCGCCGCCATCGCCCTGCGCATCGAGTCCGGAGTGCCGAGGCTGGTGAGAATCAGCGTCCGGCACCGCGGCAGGAACTCGTGCAGGGTGGCGGCCGCGGAGACTCCGTCCAGATTCGGCAGGTCGAGATCGATCACCGCGACGTCGGGCTCGGCAGAACGAGCCGCGTCGAGTATCTCGTCACCACCGGCGACCTCCGCGACCACTTCGATGTCGGATTCGAGTCCGAGCAGGGCGACCAGCGCATCACGGACGACGTGCATGTCCTCGGCCACCAGGACCTTGATCATTCCGGCTGCCTTCCGCGCGCCCGAAGCTTCCCGCACTGTTTATCACTGTACGAGTTCAACCGGTTACGCGGTATGGAGACGGCATACGGCAAGCAGGCCGTCGACCGCGTACAAGACACGATCGACGGCCGGGTACCAGCGCGATGCCACCTGCCCGCTCAGTGCGGCAGGCCGCATCGCCGTTGATTGTCAGGCGGCTCCCGAGCGCGGCGCGACCGAACAGAAAGTCGTCGTCATCGGCGCCTGGGATGGCGTATTCTGGTCAAATCTGTCGATCATCAACTCAGCGCCAGATTCCGGCACCTCGAGACCGGGAGCGATCTGAGCGAAGAATGATTTGACGCTGTCGGACGAAGCCGTGATCATGAGCTCTCCCTGTAGCGGTAGTGAATGTTCGGACAGGCAGATAATCCGTCACATTCGTCCCCGCAACCAGTGTCCTCCACACAACCACAACATGTTTTTCGCATACTCCAGCCGGACCTGCCGGAAGGCTCCGGAAATCCCGGCCGACGCCACGCCCACGGCCGCACGTCACCCGGAAAGAGCATGCAGAACCCACACGTAAGCCATGATGATCGCGCACCACGGCACACAGGTACGCACGTGAGATGGTGAACGAAACACTTCAGCCATGAGCATTGCGGACATTACTCTGCTGAGCAGTGGAGAACTTTATCGACGGAGCATCGAGTGAAGGGTTTCCCATGGAGGAGATCGTCCGGAGAGCCGTTGAGCGAGCCATCGAAACAATGACGGAGAAGCTGGGGGAACAGCTGACCATCGACGACATGGCGCGTTCGGCTATGTTTAGTAAATTTCACTTCTCTCGCGTATTCAGGCAAGCAACAGGCGTTTCGCCGGGAAGATTCCTGTCAGCGATGCGGCTGGCCGAAGCAAAACGATTGTTATTGTCGACGAAATTCAGTGTCGCGGACATCAGTTACCGAGTCGGGTACAACAGCGTCGGCACATTCAGCACCCGATTCAGTGACAGAGTGGGTGTCTCACCGATCGCCTACCGCCAGTTTCGCGGACTGGTACCCACAGGCAGCGGCGGTGCTTCCGGCGCCGGAGCACCGTCCACCATCCTGCGAGGTCACGTTCACCCTTCGCCGACCGACCAGCCCGGGCCCGTGTTCGTCGGGCTCTTTCCCAGCCGGCTCCCCGAGGGCAAGCCGGTGCGGTACACGGTGCTGGACACTCCGGGACCATACGTGCTGAGCGCCGTGCCCGAGGGCAGATGGCACCTGATCGCGCTGTGCTCCACTCCCACCGGTACCGGGACGGACTGGGACGATCCGGGCTTCATCGGTCACGAGGGGCCATTGAGTTTTCCGGCCGGAACCACCACCAGGCTGGTCGACCTGCGGCTGCGCGTCCTGCGACCCTTCGACCCCCCGGTTCTGATCGCTGTGCGCAACCGCGCACCCGCGATGGCAGCCGTGGCTGTCTGACGCCAGCCGGCGCGATCTACCGCGGCAGGCCGGAGGCCCGCCAGGCAGCCGGGCCCGCGCTCGGCGATCTGCGAGTCTCCGGCACACCCGCCGGGTCGCACCACAGCGAAGTCACCTCGGCACCCTGCCGGCCTGCCGCACGTGCGGGCGTGTCCGCGGCGGTCAGCGTCGCGAGCACCGCCACGAGCGCGGCCAGCTCGACATCGTCCGGGCGACCTCGCTCGACCCGGAACACGGGTTCGTACGTCTCTTGTTCCACGGTATGCCCCCTCACCGCGAGGTTCAGATGGGCTGGTTCCCATGCTTACGCCGTGGCGGCTCCGTCCTTTTGCCCCGCAACATGGCCAGGCCTCGGGCGAGTGCGGATCGGGTGTCCACAGGATCGATGACATCGTCGACGAGACCACGCTCGGCGGCGTACTGCGCGTGCATGAACTCTTCGGTGTACTGCGCGACCAGACTGCCTCGCAGACGCACGGGATCAGCTGTCGCGGCGAGGTCCTTGCGGTACAGGACGTTCACAGCTCCCTCCGCACCCATCACCGCGATCTCGTTGGTGGGCCAGGCCAGCGAGAGGTCGGATCCGATGGACCGGGAGTCCATGACGATATAAGCGCCGCCGTAGGCCTTGCGCACGATGACCTGAATACGCGGCACGGTCGCTTCGCAGTAGGCATGCAGGAGCTGTGCGCCCTGCCGGATGATCCCGGTTCGTTCCTGCTCGACACCGGGCAGGAATCCCGGCACATCAACCAGTGTCACCAGCGGAATACCGAAGGCATCGCAGAATCGCACGAATCGGGCTGCCTTCTGCGAGGCGGGGCCGTCCAGTACGCCGGCCAGTACCAGTGGCTGATTTCCGACAACCCCTACCACGTTCCCGTCGATACGGGCGAGCGCGCAGATCACGTTGCCCGCCCATCCTTCGTGCAACTCGAAGAAATCGCCATCGTCAACGATCTCCGCGAGGACCTCCCGCATGTCGTACGGCTTGTTCGCCTCCGCGGGCACGATGTCGGCGAGCCGGTGCCTGCGGTCATCACGCGCGTCCACTCCCGCGGTGCGTGGCGGGAGATCGAGGTAGTTGGCCGGTAGCAGGGACACGAGGTAGCGCACCTCGGCCAGGCAACTCTCCTCGTCATCTTGCACCGAAGTGGCCAGTCCCGAATGCGAGCCGTGCACTTCGGCTCCACCGAGCTCGTCGTGACTGACCCGATGCCCGCTCACCGCCTCCACCACGTCCGGGCCGGTCAGGTACATCTTGGCGGTGTCGCGGACCATGAACGTGAAGTCGGCCAGCGCCGGGGAGTACGCGGCTCCCCCGGCACATGGGCCCAGCACCACACTGATCTGCGGAATCACGCCGGAGGCCGCGACCTGTCTACGAAAGATGCCGCCGTAGCCGTGCAGTGCCAGCACGCCTTCCTGGATTCGTGCGCCCCCGCTGTCGTTGAGCCCGATCAACGGCGACCCGGTCGTGACCGCCAGGTCCATCACCTTGTGGATCTTCGCAGCGTGCGCCTCGCCAAGGGAACCACCGAAGATGGTGAAGTCCTGGGCGTACACGAACACCCTGCGGCCGTCGATCGTGCCTGACCCGGTAATGACGCCGTCGGTGTGCGGCCGGTTGTCGGCGAGCCCGGGTCCACTCGACCTGTGCCTGCGGTACAGCTCGACCTCAGTGAAAGAGCCCTCGTCGAGCAGTAGCTCCAGGCGTTCCCGCGCGGTGCGCTTGCGCAGCTTGTGCTGCCGCCGCACCCCCTCGTCCTGACCGCCGACTATCTTGTCGTGCAGCCGCTCCCGGTCCTCCCGCGACTGTCGCATCGTCGGGGTGGCAGGGATGGGCGCGGGCGGCACCGGTTCGCCACCGCGCGCGAGCGCGATCACCTGACCGTCTCCGGAACCTCTCGCCCTTGGCCGCGTGGCGCGACGGCGATCCCCATGAGGTGTGGCCGGCAGGTCCGGCTCGTCCGTGTCCCGTACCCCGGGCTCTCCGGGAGCCGTCATGCCGCCCTGCCGTTTTCGGTGGCCGGCCTCGTCTCGTCATCGGCCCTGATCTCGGCGAGAACGTCACTCCAGCGGATGCCGGCACCCAACCTGGGCAGCGTCGAGACAGGCGGGTCGAGATCGGCCTGCCAGTTCGCCGCGGGCGTCGGGTTTCCACCCGTTCTCGTCGCGTCACATGGGCTCGCCGGCCTCACCTCATCAGGAGCAGGCTCGTGCTGAATTGTCATGTTCAGGCCCTTTCCGCTCGTACTGGTGCGCTTCCTCGGCCTCGCTCACGCCGTCGCACGGGT
This sequence comes from Amycolatopsis palatopharyngis, assembly GCF_003385185.1. Lineage (GTDB taxonomy): Bacteria > Actinomycetota > Actinomycetes > Mycobacteriales > Pseudonocardiaceae > Amycolatopsis > Amycolatopsis palatopharyngis. The sequence continues at coordinate 13,586 of NZ_PQHZ01000038.1, forward strand.
GAACTTGTCGAACTCGTAGTAGCCACCATCGAAGAACACCAGTGCTTCCTGTGTGGACGCCCGGCTCGATGCGAGCACCACACCGAGGAAAATCGAGTGATCGCCGGCCTCATAGGCCTCGGACAGCTCGCACTCGAGCCAGGCGAGTGAACCCTCCAGCAGCGGAGCGCCGGTGCGTGGAGCAGGTGTCCAGGCCACCGACTCGAACTGCGCCATCCCGCTGGGCCGTCGCCAGTCGGCGAAGTACCCGGCCAGTTCCCGTTGATCGGCCGCGAGAATCGAGACCGCGAACGACTGGGCCGTGACGATCGCCGCGTGCATCCGCGCCGTCCGCGAGACGCAGCACAGCACCATCGGCGGATCCAGGGACACCGAACTGAACGCGTTCGCGGTCATGCCGTGTCCGTGTTCCCCACCAGCGGTGAGCACGGTGATGCCGGTGGCGAATCGCGCCATCACCTCGCGCAGGCCCGCCTGCTGGGACATGCCCGCGTTTCGCCGCGTCAACTGTGGAAGTCCGCGGACGGGGCTATCGGGGGAATCACCGATGCCGGCCACGTCATTCCCCCCTGGCCGGAGCCGGCACCGAGCCGCCGTTCGCACGAGCTGGCTGTGTACGTTCGGTATAGGGAGCCAGTGCCGCCCGCAGTTGCTCAGGTACCCGCGCGGGCACCGTTTCCGTGTTCGGCCCACGCATACAGGCGATTCGTTGCCTGCCCCTGGCGACCAGCCGTTCGCCAGCCTCGGTGAGGTGCACGTAGTCGAACGTGAACTGGACCTGGGTCTGGGTGAGCTCCTCGAGTCGCATCCTGATGGACACCTCGTCGAAGGCGGTGATCTCGGCGAAGAACTCGCACTCCACCTTCAGTGTGAAGAGTTTCAGGTCCGCACGTAACTGCGTCAGTACGGCTGGCGCCTCCTCCTTGAGAAACATCTCCCGGCAGCGCCCCTGCCAGCGCAGGTAGTTCACGTAGTAGACATTGCCGACCAAGTTGGTCTCCTCGAACCCGACCGTGTGGCGGATCTCGAAGTAGTCCGACATGTCAACCCTCCTTCGGACTCGCGAGCCGGCTCGAATACCGCGGTCGCTGTTCGGTGTCCTGCTCGTGGAGTACGGCGAAGACCACGGGCTCGGGGCGACCGGTGATCGTCGTCACCCAGGTGGCGATTCGCGCTCGGCCGCTCGACAACACCGTCCAGCCATCGGCATCCACTCGTTCGACGGTCAGTACCTGCGTGAGTCCACCGGCCTTGCGCACACACTCGAGCGCGGTCCAGACCCGCGTGTAGGCCACCGTCGGGGATTCACCGGCCTCAACGGTGAGCAGGTCACCCACCGCGAGAAGGTCCTTGCCGAGCAACCCGGACCAGTCCTCCTGGGTGCGGTGCGCTGCCGTCTCCACGTCACAGGTCAGTGTTCCCGCGCCAACCACCGCGAACGTCAGCTGTGCGCCGTGTGCCGCGGATACCGCCGCGCCGTCGATCTCCGGCTTGCCGTCAGGGCGGTGCCACAACGGTCGTTCCGGCTCCACCACACGACCGATGGCGAGCCGGGTCTGCGCCCTGCGCTGCGCGACGGTGGAAACCCGCACGTTCACCGGGTCCGGTTCGACCACGACAGCCCGGGTCCCGCCGAGGACCTGTTCACACGAACGCTCCAGATACGACCCGAGCATCGCCGGGACCCAGGGACCCGCACCGCCACGTTTACGGACCGCACGCAGGCGTAGTCCCTCCCAACGCTCGACCAGTGCGCCCGCGGGGTCACGCACATCCAGGTCGTAGACATAGGAGTCGCCGTCCTGAGACCGCTCGCGGGCGTCGAGCACCACGTAGTCGACGGAGCCCGGATCGACCTCGTCCGGTCTCGCGAGATAGAGCCGGTCCACCGACTGCGGCAGCAACGTCGCGTCGGGTACGCAACATTGGATCGCGTGCATCATCGCGTCGCGAGTACCTGGATCGGCGAGCGATCGGTCCTGTGGCAAGAACGGCGCGAACCAAGGTGCCGATCCCTCGGTGGCGATCTCCGCCGTTGCGTGCCGGGCAGTGGCCCGCCGATAGCCGATCACCCGCTGAAAACGCTTGCCCTGGAACAGAACGCCACCGTACAGCTCGGTGACTGGGTCCACCGGCACCAGCGGAAGCTCGGGTGCACCACCGGGACTGTCACCGGAGAGGTCTGGGCGCGGGAACCGCAGCCGCGCCCGGAAATGGTCGGCACTGAATCCAGTCTCCGCGCTACGGAGAACGACATCCACCGTCCGCGCATCGTGGACGAGCGCTGCCAGCCGGATCGTGGTCGAACCTCCCGGTGACACGATGACCGGTCGCAGGAACTCGACATTCTCGAGCACCGGGGTTTCCTGATGACCGGAAACGGCCGACGAGACCTGAGTCATCGCCTCCATCCCCAGCACAGCGGGGAACAGCAGATCCCCGTCGAGCAGGTGGTCGGACAGGTACGGGTCACTGCCAGCGGACAGGTCCGCCTCCGTGACGAGTTCGATCCCCGGGTAGTGCACGACCGCCCTGTCCACGAACCGGGTCAGCGGGAGCTCCCGGGGCGCGAGCGCCAGAGTCGGCAGGCCCGCCGTCCGCCCGCAGACGACCAGGGTCGTGGGCGCGTCGGGGTCGCCGAGTACGTGACGCAGCGTCGAAATTCCACTCTCCATCGGAATCGGGGTGATCCCGTCCCGCATCAGGGCACTGACCACGCCAAGCTTCTCGCCCATACCGGTGCCCGACCACACCGACCATTCCAGTGCGACCACCCGCGTTTCCGGATGCTGTTGCCCGAACCTCACCGTCAGCTCGGTCATCCAGTCGTTGGCGGTGGCGTAATGGGCCTCACCGCGCAGTCCCGCGCGGCCGATGATGCTGCCGAACGTCACCAGGAGTTTGAGGCGATCCTGATCGACGGCGTCGAGCACCGCCCGGAGACCGCCGACTTTCGGCTCGACCGTCTTCCGGAACGCCTCCTCGGTCAGGTTGGCCAGGGCGGCGGGCTCGTTGCGCCCCGCACCGTGCAGCACGGCGGTGACCGTTCCGAGTTCGGCCTGCACGTGTTCGATCGCGGTACGCACCTGGGCAGCTGAGGTGACATCGGCACGTTCGTACCGATATCGAACGCCCTGCGACTCCATTCTGGACAGATTCGCCGCCAGCTCGGCGTCCTCGCCCGGATCGCTCCTGCCCAGCAACGCCAGCTTCGCACCGGAGTCCTTCGCCAGCGCGAGGGCGCTCTCCGCCGTGATTCCCTTTCCGCCGCCGGTCACCAGGAGCACGTCGGCCGCATCCAGCGGAACCGGCTCCGGCGTGGCTGCGGCGGGAGGTAGCGCTGTGAGCACCGGAACCTTGCGGGTTCCTTCGGCGTCGTAACGCACCTCGGCGAAGTCCTCCGTAGCCGCGACCTCGGCTACGACTGTGGCGACCGCGTCGGCGACGCCCGGCTCGGCGGGGGTCACGTCGGCGAGGTCGACGATGGTGGTCCGGACGGAGGGGTTCTCCAGCCGCAGGGTCTTGGCGAGCCCGCTGGCGCCGAACCCGTGCTGCACCACGGCGAACCGCGTACCGTCGGGGGCGCTCACAGCGGCGCGTCCCGCCTCGAGGAACAGTCCGATGTGGCTTTCGTCGCAGTCCGGCGGAAGACAGAGCAGTACACCGTCACCGATCCCGGCCGCGGCGAGCCCGGCCCGCAGCGGTTCGGCCAACGGATGCCCCTGCGGCGCGAAAACCGACCATTCGCTCGTCCCGCCTCCCGTCGTCGGGGCAGCGGATACGGACTCCGCGGGAGGCGCCTCGACGTACTCCACAGCGAACGGCCGAACCCACGGAGCGACTCCCGGGATCTCACCTGACGACGCCGAGTCCCCCGGCGCGGCTGTCTCCGCCAGCTCGTCGATCAGTTCGGCCAGCTCACCGAGGCGCACCGTGGCGAAGTTGGGCATGGCCTCCAGTGCCGGACGCCCGAGTGCTCTCGTGACGTCGTTGATGATCTGCCCGACGGTGATCGAACTCAGATGCAGATCATCGAGCGGGTGAGTATCCGCCGAGACGGTCTCCAACGGGAGCTCCACTCGTTCGGCGGCCAGTGTGCGAAGCAGTTGCAGCGTGTCGCTCGGGACACTTTCGGTGCCGGACGTCGCCCGGTCCATTTCGGAGACTGACGGGCCTTCTTGTGCACCACCTTCACCGTAGGACAGTCCAGCGCCGATCGCAGGTGCCGACTCACACGGACTGGCGAGGAAGGTCATCTTCCCATCGAGCGGCAGTGCCCTGACGACACGTTCCGCGAACAGTGCGGAGATGTCGACGGGCGAGCCCAGCGCGAACGCCGCACCCACTACCCGCAGCAGCGGGACCAGCGAGGGGCTGTCGGTGTCGACGGACAGCACCGGCCTTCCCGGTGCGCTCGCCTGGAACAGCCCCGCCAGGACCCGTCCTGGGCCGGCCTCGATCACGAGGTCGCTGCGTTCCGCGACCGCGACGGCCGCTTCCCTGAAGCGCACTGGAAGCACGACCTGGTCGCGAAGTAGTTGGGGCAGGTTCTCTCCGGCATGCAGCACATCACCGGTCACTGTGGACACGACCGGCCGATCCAGCCTGGCGAAGTCGAACTCGGAGAGGCGCTCGGTCATCGCCTCAGCTGCCGCCTCGACCGCGGGAGAGTGAAACGCGTGCGAGACGTTGATTCTCGTGGCCCCTACACCATCGGCGCGCGCACGGGCGCACACTCGCTCCACAGCCGAGGCGGGACCGGAGATCACCGTCTGCCCTGGGCCGTTGTAGCCGGCGATGACCACGTCCTCGCCGTCGGCCAGGTCTACTGTGCGGCTCGGCTCCGCCGAGATCCCGGCCATCGCGCCGTCACCGTCACTGGCGGTCGCCATCACCGCGCCGCGGACCGCCGCCAGGCGCAGCACCTGCTGCTCGTCCATGCCACCGGCCCAGTGCAGTGCGGTCAGCTCGCCAAGGCTGTGTCCGGCCGCGGAGTCCGCCTCGATTCCCAGGTGGCGCAACACACGCAGCGCCGCGAGTGACCCTGTGACGATTCGCGGCTGCGCCACCTCGGTCGCCACTTGGTCACCGCCGACAGGGAGGTTCGCGGTCCGGAAGATCTCCTCGGCAACCGAGAAGCGGCGCCGGAGCGCGCCCACCGCACCGGTACCCGATCCCTGCCCCGGGAACAGAAAGCCGATCTTGGCTGGCACGGAACGGGCACTCGCGAACACGCCGTCCGCCGGGGCGAACACCTCGAGCCGTTCGTCGTCGAGCGACTCGAGCAGCCGAGCGAGTTTGCGCTCCGCGTCCGCAGGGTGCACGGCGACGACCGCGGCCCTGACCGCTCTGCCGGCCAGCTCACGGGACAGCGTTCCCGCCAGATCTGCCAGCTCCGCGTACGACAGCTTGGGGACCAGCGTGAGCAGCTCGGCGATCCGCTCCCGCAGCTGAGTCACGTCGTCCGCGTCGAACAGCAGAAGCTCGGCGTCCTGACGGCCTGCCACCAGCGAACGGGTCCGGTCGTCGAGTTCCTGCCTGCGCGGCGCACCGGGCGCGGCGGACAGCGCGATATGCGAGTTGATTCCGCCGAAGCCCATCGCCGATACGCCGGCTCGGATCGGCCTGTCTTCGGGCCACTGCTGCGCATCGCGCGGCACGTAAAGTCTCGCCTCATCCCCGGTCAGCGAAGGGTGCGCTTCTCGCTGGCCCGTCCCGGGTGGGATCACCTGGTGATACACGGCGAGAGCCGCTTTGATCAGACCGGCGACTCCGGCCGCCGCCTTGGTGTGCCCGATGTTTCCCTTGATCGTGCCCAGCGCCGCTGGAGCGGCAAGTGGATCCGCCGCACGGCGAGCGGTGGACAGTGCCTCGATCTCCGTGGCGTCGCCCAGCGCGGTACCCGTGCCATGTCCCTCGAAGTAGGACACCGTCTCGACGCCGTAACCCGCGCGCCCGTACGCCCGGCGCAAAGCGAGCCGATGCCCGCCTGCCTCTGGGCGGGTGATGCCTCCCTTACCATCGGAGGAAACGCCCCAGCCACTGATCGAGGCGTATACGCGTGCGCCGCGAGCCAGCGCGTCCCGCTCGCGCATCAACACGAGCATGCCCGAGCCCTCACCTGGCCAGAATCCGTTCGAGTCCGCGTCGTAGACCTTCATCTCGTCGGTGGCCAGCGCACCGGTCTTGGCGAATCCGATCACTTCGAAGGGGTCGATCGAGAGGTCGACACCACCGGCGATGGCCACGTCGAGGTCACCCTGCACAAGGGAGTTGGCCGCGGTGACGACCGACAGCAAGGAGGACGAGCAGGCGCCATCGACGATGAATCCGCCGCCAGCCAGATCAAAATGGTTGCAGATCCGGCCCGCGATCGTGTTGGCGAGCCCGCCTGCCAGGGTGTCCTCATCGATCTCGGGAAACGGGGCCTTGTACTGCACCTCGAGATCGCGGAGGAACTTCCCGGTCTCCTCGGCTCCCCAGTCCCGTTCCGCGAGTGCTGCGGCGACGGTTCGCCGGACATACGGCCAGCGCAGGCGCATGAGGTTCGCCCTGGAGAACTCACCGGTGAGGCTGTTGCCCACGACGACACCGGTGGTGGAGTGGGGTAATCCTGCTCCTTCGGGGAAGCCGGCATCGGCCAGTGCCTGCGCGGCGACGTCGAGTGCCAGCCAGTGAGTCAGATCCGTGGAGCGAAAAGTGCTGCCCGCGACCTTGTACTTGATGCGATCGAACTCGAAATCGCGGAGCACCGCTGCCTTCTCCGCATAGAACCGATCCGGGGCTCCGGGATCCGCTGACCAGTAGTCGTCACGGTTCATCCGTTCGTCCGGCAGCCTGCGGAAGGCGCGCCGACCAGCCAGGACATTTTCCCACAACTCAACCGGGGAACCGGCGTCCGGGTACGTCAGGCCGATACCGACAATGGAAATCCGATCAACACTCATGCCGCCGCCATCCAATAGCTCTTCGCAGTGCCGTGACCTTTTCATCTGCGCCATCCGTACGCGCAGCGGGAGTCATAGCCGGGCAACCAGCCATTCCTGCTTCTGTTTTCCAGGTTCGGGTGACCCCGACGATAATCTCGTTTTCCTGCCACGTCTTCTCTGATCGCACTCGGTTCTACGAAGACGACAGTCGTGCGGATCTCGTTCCGCTAGGAGTTGTAGGGCATGGTCGGCCACCACAGCTCAGCCAGCCTGCTGCCCATCTTCAAGGTCCAGTAGACGAGGAAGAAGGTCCCCACGAGGATGAACGCCCCTGCGGCAAATCGGTCGGACCGTCCCGGCCTGCTCGTCAGCCAGCGTTGGAATCCGCCCCGGGTCACCACGGTGAGCACGACGAAAATGATCGCTACGCCGACGATGTTTCCCGCAGACTGCAGGGCGAATGTCACAAATCCGAGTAACGGGTTCTCCGTGGAGACCGCGTACTCGAACATCGTACGAAAGGGCCCGAACGGCCGACCGACGAGGAATGCGCCGATCAGACCTCCGAGAAAGAGCATTTCCGTCCAGGGATACCGGTGGAACACACCGCCGAGGGGATTCCGGACGACCCGCACATACGAAAGACCACGCCACAGCATCACGGCACCTATCACGCCGAACACGATTCCGGCCTGAACCAACCTGACCCGCACCCCTGTTTCCGGGTCCCCGATTCGCGCATCGGACAGCTGCGGTACTCCCGGACCGAGCAGTACCGCGGTCGCGCCATAAAGTCCCGCCACGACGACCGCGCCGGCCAGCAGCAGCGCGATCGGCCGCAACAGGATACTCAACTGAGTTCGTACCGACCGGGGCTGAGCGGTCATCGGGGCCAGCGCGCAGAACACGGCGACATTACAGGCGGTGAACATGCCGGCTACGCCCGTCACGAACGCGAATGCCACGGCCATTCCCGAGCCGGTGATCGCCACATCACTGATGTCTCCACCGAACACCGGATCCGCGATGCCACCGGCGATCACCTTGTCGACGAAACGGGGTGACCACAGCACCGCCATGACGATCCCGGCGAAGCCACTGATCAGGATCAACCGCCACGGTTTCGCGGCGCGATCGCCCCCGAGTCGGAGGTTCGGTTCCAAGACTTCTGTCATCGCGGGTCTCCCACTCCTCGTTCACGGTCGCTGACCGACGAGCTGACGGGATGGCTTACACATAGCCGAGTTCCGAGGACCTTGGCCGCGGCGAGGCTCGCCCAACTGGCGGCCTCCACCAACTCCCGGTCCCCCGGGTGGCCCCCGGCGAACTCCTCGACGACCAGGGCATCGACCTGGGACGAGGCCATCGCGGTCAGCAGGCAGAGCCGGCCCACCGGGCGTTCCTGCTCCGGCAGCTCGGCCAGAATCGCCTCGACCCACGACCGGCTCATACCGCGTGGTTGCCCGTCCCACGCCTCCAGTTCGCGCTGTACCACCGTGCGGACACGGGGTGGAACCACGCGTCCGCCTGCAGCGTCGACAGCCGCGTCCGCGCGCGCGAACGCGGCTGCCATCACCTGGTTGCCCACCGTCCACGACGGACTCGGGTACGAAGCCGTTTCAGGCAGCAGGCTCAGTGAAGCTCCAGGTGGGGCGTCGTTCGGTCGCAGCAGTCGGCCGAGCAAGGCACGCGCCGTGCCACGGACCGAGGCGGGCACCCCGGCGGGTATCGGCGAGCGGCCGAGAAAGACGTTCGACATACGACTGAGGTAGTGGAAGGTCACCGCGACCCCGACGAGCTCGGGCACAGCCTCAATGGACATTTCAGCCGGCAGCTCCGCCCCCTCTGCCCATGCCGCCACCGCACGGGTCCCCGGATCGGTGACCAGGTCGACGCGCCCCAGACCGATCGCCGCCGCTTCGTCGCGCAGACCGAACGCACCGAGCGCCATGCCGTGCACCTCGACACAGTAGGGACACTCGTTGGCCTTGGCGACGACCGTGGCCACGGTTTCCTTCGCCCTCCGGCTCACCACCCCGGAGGCGACGAGGGATTCGCGCAGCATGATCCAGCCGGCCGCCAGCACGTCGGGAGCGGGCGAGTGCAGACCGATCGGTGGCGCGAGCATGCCGAAGTCACGCTCGACCTGCGCATAGACGGCGGCGACCAGGCCCGTGGCACCCGCGGGCCGCACCGGGCTGACGTAGCGGACCTCGTTCAGCGCCCTGCGCAGTGCGAGCCGGACCGGGATGCCGGTCATCACTGGCCTCCTGCTCGAAGGACCGGCAGGGCCGCGACCCCGCGCCTGCCCGCGGTGGAACCGTCCGGCGAGGGTGCGCCGTACGTCACGTCGACACCTCGCTGCCTCGCGGCCCGCACGATTCCCGGGACCGCGCGTTCCGCGAGCGCGGCGATGGTCATCGCGGGATTCACCGTCAACGCGCCGGGCACGGCGGACCCATCGGTGACGAAGATCCCTGGATGCCCCCGAAGTTCGTGCGTGGGATGCAGTGCCGAGGTGGTCTCGTCATCGCCGATCCGGCAGGAGGCCAGCGGATGCACCGTGTACGCCCCCACCACGTCGTTGGTCCACGGCGCGACGGTGGCCAGCCCGTCGCGTTCCAGAATCTCCTTGCACTCGGCATCGGCGAGCGCCCAGCCGTGACGCGTGTTCGGAGTCGGGTCGTAGCTCAGCGAACCGCGACCGAGCATCTGCTGGGAGATCCGCTGTGCGTTGCCCGTCGGTGGCGGGCTGCCGAAAACGCCCTCGTTGTCGTCCTCGGTCATCAGGAAGATCGTCAGCCAGGACTTCCAGCGCTTGAGCATCTCCTTCTTGTCCACTCCGAACCACGTGGGGTCGCTCGCCCCTGGGACCTGCGCGAGGATCGTGCCGAGTCCCGGCGGAAAGTAGAGCTGTTCCAGTGAGTACCGTTCGTATTCCGGCAATGCGCCGTCCAGCCGATCCCAGCAAGCCACCGTCGGTCCCTTGCCGATCTGGTTGGCCTCGTAAACCACGTCGTCCGAGCGGAGCAGGCCGAGCACGTCACGCACCCGATCCTCGTTGATCACGACCGTGTTCAATCGCTCGCCGTTTCCGGAGAAGTACCGCCCGACCGCATGCGGCATCGCGCCGAGTGTCGGCTCCGAACGCTGAAGGATGACCGGTGTGGCGCCCGCACCGGCGGCGAGTACCACGATCTTGGCCTCGATGACTCCGCTTTCGCCGAGTACCCGGTAGTCCTCGTCATCGACGACGTTGTAGTGCACGCGGTATCCGCCATCGGCGGTACGGGCAAGCTGCTGCACCTCGTGCAATGGCCGGATCTCGGCACCGTGTGCCAGCGCGGCGGGCAGGTAGTTCGTGAGCAGGGACCGTTTCGCGTCGAACCGGCAGCCCGCCATCATCCAGTTGCAGTTGGTGCAGCGGTCGTTGTCCACCGCGACCGGAGCCGGATTGGCCGTACGACCCGAATGGTGACAGGCCGCCGCCCACAGCCCGCCCGCGTACGAGACTTCATTCCAGTCCTGAGTGGATACCGGCAGCGCCTCGGAAACCCGATCGTACCAAGGCTCCAGCGAATCACGGCTGATCTCCGCGGGCCACATTCGCCTACCGAAGCTGCCGTGCCTTTCGAAGACGAACCTGGGCGCACGGGGCATGGCCGCGAAATAGACCACACTGCCACCGCCGACACAGTTGCCGCCGAGCACGCTCATCCCGTCGCCGATGACGAAGTCGAACGCGCGGGTGTATGACGAGCCGAGCAGGAAGTCATGCTCGAAATCGTCGTTGTCCAACCATGGCCCCCGCTCGAGCACGGTGACCTTCGCGCCACCGGCCGCGAGGTGGTAGGCGGTTATCGCGCCGCCGAAACCGCTGCCGACGATGAGGACGTCGGTACTCTCTACCTTCGTCATGCTGGACTCCCTGAGGGGGTTGTGTCCGGGTGGACCTTCGCCAGTACCCGGCGGTACGAGTACTGCGGGAACCGCCACAGCCCGTCGCTGTCGGGTGCCGACCAACCCATCGCCAGCAGTCCGGGATGCCCCGAGGCGATGGCCTCCGCGGTGTGCAGATGCGCCGCGCTGTCGAAGGACATGTTGCAGAACAGTGCGAGCCCCACCCAGCCTTCCTTCTCCGGATGCCCGGGCGCGGTGAGACGCAGCACCAGCGCGGTCCGGTGTTCGAAGCTCAGCGCGACGAACGGCGGCACTGTCTCGTCAAGGCTGAACCCGAACTCGGCCGCGTAGACCCTCGCGTGCTCGTTGAGCGCCTGGGCGAGGAAAGGCAGTCCAGCGGTGACGCCGGTCGCCGGGGTATCGAGCAGCGCGAGCGCACCGGCGGCGACCGCACCGGGTCCTGGCGAAGCACCCGCGACCGCGCGGTCCTCGGGCGTACGCTTCTCCCCCGGAACGATCGTGTCGGCGAACGCCTCCAAGGTGCTGATCCGGTCTTGTACCTCGTCAGTGGTGTCAGGTCGCACCGGCCTGCCTCCTGTCAGTGCAGTGGAGCTGCCGAACGGCTGCCACGTCCCATGGCATCAGGCGGCCGCTCTGGGATGCGTCTTCTCGGTTGCACACCGGCTGTCCAGCGGGTGCACGGTCATCGGCAGTCCTCCCCGGACACGCAGGGAGAGCATCGCCTCGGGAAGCACACGGTGCCCCGGCGACTTGGTCAGCCTCAGGTCACGGGCGACCAGGGCCACCGCGAAGACGGCTTCCATCGTGCCGAGACCGCTGCCTATGCAGAACCTCGGACCAGCCCCGAACGGTATGTAGGCGTACCGCGGCCTGCTCTTCGCGCGCTCCGGGCTGAACCTTTCCGGGTCGAACCGCGCCGGTTCGGCCCAGAAACTCCGATGCCGGTGCAGCGTGTACGGAACGACGACCACATCCGCGCCCGCGGGTATGTGAAAGCCGCCGACGTCGTCGTCGTTCTGCGCCACCCTGGGAAGCAGCCACACCGGTGGGTAGAGCCGCATGACCTCCGCCACCACCATCGCCGTGTACTCGAGCCGGTGCAGGTCCTCGGCGACCGGCAGCCGGTCACCAAGCACCTCGATCGCTTCGGCGCGCAGCAGGTCCGCGACCTCCGGATGCTCGTCGATCAGCTGAAAGGCCCAGCCAAGGGTGCTCGCGGTGGTCTCGTGCCCGGCCAGCAGCAGGGTGATCAGTTCGTCGCGTATCCGCTGTCTTCCGAGCGCGGGATCTGCCTGCCCGCCCGCCGAGGAGAGCAGCGCGGACAGGAGGTCGTCACCACCTTCGACCGGATTCGCCTTTCGCAGGGCCAGCAGTTCGTTCGCGATCCTGCGCAGGTCGTCGCGTGACTCCCGGAACCTGAGTTGTTTCGGCAGTGGTAGCCACTTCGGCACCATGCCGAGTGTGACCGCCTCGAACATCGCCTGGTCCTGCACGGCCTCGAACGAATGTCCGAGTGACTCGTGGTCACCCAGTTCCGCGTCGAGCAGGGTCTTGCCGTGCACCCCAAGGGTCAGCGACGTCATCTCGTGCAGGATCTCCACCGGCCCCTGCCCGGCGTGGGTGCGCAGCCGCTTCACCAAGCTGTCCACTTCGGACGCGACGATCCCGGCCTGCCGGGACAGCCGGCTGTTCTGGAACACCGGTTGCACGGTCTTTCGCTGCTGACGCCAGAGTTCTCCGTCGCTGGTGAGCAGCCCGTCGCCGAGCGCACGCCGCGCTTCCTTCAGGCCGATTCCCTTGTGGTAGTTGGCGCTGTTGTCGGCGAGGACGTGTTTGGCGTAGTCCGGGTGATTCACCAGATACAGCGTTTTGGGACCGATCGCGATCCGGACGACGTCGCCGTACTCGGCAGCGGTCGACATGAGCGCGAGACGATCGGTGAAGAGCTTCTTCAGCAGGCCGAACGTCATCCGGCGTGGTGGCCCTGGGGGCACGGTCCGGGTAGCGAGGGCCGAACTCGCGTCCGTCATGCGGCCACGGCTCCCGTGCCCGCTTCAGGCTTCGACGTACTCTCCGGCTCGCGCAGGGTGGTTGTCGTGGCGAGCGCCTGCTGCTCCGCCTCGTACCGCTTCCGCGACTTTTCGACGAAATGGGCAGCCCACAGGAATCCGCCCCGGACGAGGCAGACGGTCGCGGTGGCGAAGAACAGGCCGTAGGCGATGCCCGCGCCGGTGAACAGGCCGTAGACGGTGGCGACGCCCGCCCCGAACGCGAACTGCGATCCGGGCTTCGAAGGCGACGTGCCGGGGTCGGTGATCATGTAGTTGGTGAACAACACGAACGCGACACCGGTCATGGTACCCAGCGCGCCGAGAATCGCCGTGTCCAGCAGCCAGCCTCGGATCACCGACTGCAGCGCGAAGAAACTCAGCCATCCGAAGATCAGCCACATCCGGCCGGTCAGCTTCGCGTTCAGCAGCGTACCCGCGATGACGATGGCCGCCGGGATGATCCAGTCGACGACGCCGCTCACATTCTCGGTGAAGTGGTAGGGCGGTGCGATACTCGCCCACGGAAACACCAGCAGGATGATCGCGATGCCGAAGTTCGAGGGATTCATGTAGTGCCGTAGCCGCCCTCGGACCGGCGCACGCAACACCCATTTGGCACCGACTGCGACGACGATCCCGAACATCATGACCAGTACCTGATCGTTCGGGTAGGTCAGCATGTTGACGGCGAGGCTGGTGATGTGCGCGGGTAGGAGGAACTCGGCGAATCCGCGGAACCCGGTACCGAGGAACCGTGGGACGCGACCTTCGTTGCGGGCCGCGATCAGCTCGAGCCCGATCTCCACCGTGTATCCGGTGGCGAGGGCGATGAACGGCCACAACCAAGCCTGCTCGAAGCCGAGCAGGGTGTAGCCGAATATGTTGAACACTGTGATCGAGATGGCGAACCGCCGCAGCGCGGTGATCACCTTCGGGTCGTGCCGCGGGGGTCCGGCAATGTTCCGCTCGGCCATGACTCATCTCTCTTTCGCATGCGTGCCGAGCGCGAGCGTGTGCCGGCCCGGGGTAAGCCGCAGTTGCTGTTCACGAACATGGCCGGTGCGGTCCCGCCAGCTGACGGTTACCTCGAGCGGTCCGGTGACGTTCTCGCCGAGACCGAGATGCACCTCGGTGCTGCGCTTGCCGGAATGACCGCCACCACCGTCGACATGGCCGACGAGAGTCCGGCCATCGGGGGTCCGCACCGATACCTGCGCACCCACGACCGGTGACCCGGATGCGGGCAACGGGCCCGATGCCACGGGAGTGTCGTGGATCAGTTTCAGTCCGAGGTACGAGCCAGGCGACGGCGCATCGTTGCGGTAGAAGACGGGCTGGTCCCACTGCCGCGCGACGGCGAGGTCGATCCTGCCGTCACCGTCGGCGTCACCGGTGGCTATTCCCCTGGTCGGGACCGGAACGTCCAGCCCGAGTTCCGCGGAAAGGTCGACATACCCGCCGTCGTCCCGCTTGACGAAGAACGCCATACGCTGGCTGCCCGCGATGTCGTCGCCCTGGCGGACGTGCGGCCACCAGGCGGGGTCGGCCACGACCAGGTCATTGGACGTCGCCAGTTCCTGCAACTGCGGCCATCGGTTGACCTCGCCCTTGACGAAACCGTTCGCCTGCGCGATGGCCAGCTGACCGCTGTTGTCGAAATCCTCCATCTTGACGTCCCAGGCCCAGCCGGACCAGGCCGTGCCGTCGTCGGTACTGCGGTCCACCCACGGCGCCTCGCCCTCGCGCAGCTTCGCCCGCAGGTCCGAGGTGTTCTCCGCGGTGGACATGAACTGGAAGTTGCTCTCCTGGATACCGAACGGCGTGGTGATGTTGCTGACGAAAAGGTCGTACATCCCATCGCGGTCAAGGTCACCCCAGTCCACCGCCATACCCTTGAACGAGTCAGCGCCGATCCGCTTGGACTTGGGCACCATCGGCGCTCCGGTCCCGTTCACCGGCTCGAAGCTGATTCGACCAGGTGTGGAACGGTTGTGCAGCAACGCGTCCTTGCCATGGTCCTGCGCCAGATAGAGCTCCGGCAACTGGTCACCGTCGACGTCGTTGCCGCTCGCACCGAGGACCCAACCCTTGGACAGATCGGCGGGCAACACGTCGTCCAGGCGCTGGAAACTGGCCGAGGGCCGGTCCCCTGTCGTCGCTCCCGTCCAGCGGAAGAAGTAGTCCTCGCCGCCGTTGGTGGCATTGGAGAGTGAATCGTTCATCGCGACCCCACCGGAGACCGAAGGGTCCAGTACGGGGCCATGCGGGAAGTAGTTTCCGAGGTAGATATCGACATGACCGTCGCCGTCGAAGTCGTCGATCGCCACCGCATTGCTGTTCCACTGTGGACCGTCATAGACTCGTCCCGTGTTCCCTGGAACCAGCTCCGTCGCGACGTAGGAGTCCGCGGCCAGCCTGGGCGCGGCCGGCTTGGCCAGATGCAGGACCGGTGTGCGGCCCCAGTAGTAGACCAGCAGGTCGATGCGACCGTCCTCGTTGAAGTCTCCCGGCGCACACCCCATCGGGGCCATCACGTCGTTCACCGGCAGGGAGCCGGTGTTCAGCGCGAACGGCGCGTACCGCTGTCCGGCGGCTCCGGGAGTGGGCGTCACCACGACCTGGTCGATGCGCGGGTCGGTGATGCACAGGTCGTTCGAGAGCCCGTCACCGTCGAGGTCATTCATCGCGATTCCGGCCCCGACCGAGGAGATCCAGGCGTCGATGTGCTTGTAGTCCTGGTTGACCTCCCTGATCTCCTGCTGCGGGAAGCCACTCGGCATCGCGATGGACATCGGCTCGAATCGGTAGGAACTCGCCAGCTCGGCTTGTTCCGCTGCCGAGGTCTCGGGCAGCCTGCTGACCATGAACATGCCCGCGACGAGCGCGAGTGCCACGATTCCGGCCAGCTGTTTGCGCAGCCAGCGCACGGTCGCGGTCATAGCTGAACACCTCCTATGGACACGAACTCGGCTGCGATGCGCCTGCGCCACGCCTCGAACGCCGGTACAGCACCGTCTACGGGATGCACGTCGCGGGTTTCTTGAGTGATTCGTGCCGCGTGTTCCGCGTCGACACCGCAGAGGATCTCGGCGGCGACGCGAGTGTGCTCGCCGAGCAGGCCTGCCCGGATTCTCGCCTCCGCTGCGAACGCGGCGCCCTGTGCGAGCATCGGCCGGTGTTCCCCGGCCCGGTCAAGCAGCAACCGCAGTTCCGCGGGATCAGCGCCACCGGCGTAGGTGGCCGCCAGGCCGACACCCGCGTACAGGTCCGGCCGTCGGGATTCCGGGAACGCGGCGATCATCGAGGTGACCAACCGCGGGTCGGTCCCGCCGATGAACCATGACGCCCTGCCGATCCCTTGGTCGATGGCACGGTTCGCGTAGGCGGTGTCACCGCCCCCCGGCCACGGGAACCGGCTGTCCTGGTACTGCTCGTCAACATAGCGACGGGTGCGAAAGTAGGCCTGGTGAAAGCCGTATCCGTCGAGAACGAGCCAGCGCAGCAACGGGTCGTACGCCTCGGCGTCCGGCCACCGGAACCTCGGCAGGCGGGCCATCGCCCAGCCGATCCCCACATAGATCATGTAGTGATGCCGCTCGCCGCGGCCGGTGAGCCCCTTCTCGATCCTGCCCTTGCCACCGAAGGGCAATCCGTCGAGTATCGCCCAGCCCATTCCGGCACCCTCGAACGCGAAACCGCGAAATCGCTCCGGAATGGCGTCCAGAAGATCCATCGCGGCCGCTTCCGAGCGCGCCTCAACCGCGGCGCCATATCCGTCGAGGAATGTGCGGCCGACTTTCTCCAGCATTTCCTGAGCGGCTGGGCTTTTCTTGTGAAAACCGCGCTTGGCGAGCGTGGTCTCCGATACATCCGGTGTCAGAATGCGCCGCCGTAGCGCGCGCCAGCCATTGCCCAACTCACTCTCCCCCTATCGGGTAGAACTGTGCCGACTACTCAGTTCGACAGAGAAAGGCTCACATGCCGGAAGTCTGCCGGTCTACTTCCCGGTTGCGCCCGCGGTTCTCGGCCTTTTCTCGCTGATTGCGCATTTCTTCAGGCCGCCGACGCCACACCGGTCGAACCCAGGTGATCACGGATCCGTTGGCGCCAGATTTCGTATGCGGGATCGGGCCCTGACACGTCCGGCAGCACGGTGGTGTCGTCGGCGAGCCGCCGCGCCTCGGCTACGGTCAGACCGGCAAGCACCTCCACCGCACCGCGCGTGTGCGCGGGCACAAAGGACGCGTGGGTGCGCGCCTTGACCGCGAACACCGCTCCCAGCGCGAGCTCGTCCCGGTGCGAATCCGCCGCGTCCCGCAGCCGGGACATCCCCGCCCGGCCACTGCCGCCCGCGAACGTCGCCGCGAGGCCGACACCGCTCCACAGGTCAGGCCTGCGATGCTCGGGAAACCTGCTGACCGCAGCGGCCACAGCCGCGGCGCTCGCACCGTGGATGAACCACAATGCGCGGCCTATGCCCTGATCCACGGCGCGCGGGAAGTACTCGGGAGCATCCTGCCAGGCGTAGGGTTTCGGCACATACTGCTCGGCTACCCACTTCCGGGTGTCGAAGTACGCCCTGTCGAATCCGTACCCGTCCACGGCGAGCCAGCTCATCGTGGGGTGATAGGTCTCCCCAGGCAGATCCGGCAGCACCTTCTTCCACAGCGGCCTCGGCAGGCGGGCCATCGCGAAACCGATACCGATGTAGGCGAGAAAGATGTGCGGGTTTCCCGGCCCCAGCAACAACTCCGCGGTGCGGTCACGCCGGCCGCCAGGCAGGACGTCGAGAATGGTGAATGCCATGGTCGCACCTTCATAGGCGAATCCGCGGTGCTCGGGCTCGACCATGCCGAGTCTGCGCTCGACCTCCCATAGCGAGGGCGACTCGATCCCCCACTCGAACCCGCAGACGACCGCCTGCGGCACCGATTCAAGGTGGTCCGTGACATCCGAGGAGCTGACCGGGAAGCCACGCGCGGCGAAGCCCACCGAGGACATAGGCGGTGCGAGCACTCGTCGGCGCAGGGCACTGAGCAATGTCGACATAGATCCATCCTTCGGTCGATGCGGGCCACGAGCGCGGCGGAGGCGAACAGGGCCGACGATGACTCAGCGGCCCTCGTCGAACTCGGATTTCGCGCGGCCATTTTCAGCTCGAGAGAACGTCGTCGGCATATCGAGGCACTCGACGAATAGTCGAGAACATCGATATGTTTCGCCAAAGCCAGCGATTCAGCATTCAACGAGAAGGTCGCGGAAGGTGGCCGGGGTTGCGGCGGGCCAAAGGCCTGACGAAGGACGCAGCAAGACGCTACGCCAAATGTCGTATCGAGAAGCAGCTGCCAGCACAGCGGGTTATCAACGTTCGCTACAACTTTCGGTGACATTCTCGGAAGTAATCGCAGCTCACGCCATACTCGACTGCTTCCACAGCGAACCATCGAAAGAATCTTGACACGGAGACATTCACCCACCCGCGCACTCAACGTAGACTGACAGTTAAAGAGATGGGAGGGGTTTTGTGATCCGTGTCTTGCTGGCCGAGGACATGCACATGGTCCGGGGCGCCCTGGTCGCGTTGCTCAACCTCGAAACGGATATCAAAGTCGTCGCGGAGGTCGATGCCGGCGACAAGATACTGTCCACGGCCAGGAAGATTCAGCCGGATGTGGCGATCATCGACATCGACCTACCGGGCAAGGACGGTCTCAGCGCGGCAGTCGAGCTGTACCAGTTCATGCCTCAATGCCACACGCTGATCCTCACCTCGCTGGGCAGGCCCGGAACGGTTCGACGGGCGCTCGACGCCAAGGTCAACGGGTTCCTCCTCAAAGACGCTCCGTCGAACAAGCTGGCGAACGCGGTGCGCTCGGTGTCGATGGGGCACCGGGTGATCGACAGCGAGTTGGCGCTGTCGGCCTGGGAAACCGACGACTGCCCGCTGACACCACGGGAGATCGAGATCCTCCGGCTGGCGTCCCGCGGACGCGACGTGGCGGACATCGCCAGCGAGTTGTTCCTGTCGCCCGGGACCGTGCGCAACTACCTCGCGACCGTGGTCACGAAGCTCAACGCGCGCAACCGGGTCGACGCGATCCGCATCGCCACCGACTCTGAATGGCTGTGAGCTCGCGTCAGCAGCTCATGCCAGGTCGATCACGCACTCCCCGACGCTCACCTCTGCCGGCGACCGAAGCCGCAGTATCTGGTCGACCCGGTCGCGAGGATCGACCGGAACAGGATGCGCGGAGAGCCCCATCGACTTCGCGGCGAGATAGAGCGTCTGCTGCAGGGCACCGAGGTGCAGCAGCGCGGTCGCATAGGCGGCTTCGCCCAACGCCCACGAGATACGTTCCATCCGGACCGTCACGCTTAGCACCGCCGACGGCACACGCCGGCCTGCCCCAGCGATCATCGCCATCTCCAGCATGGTCCGGAGATCCTCCGGCTCGTCGTTGACCAACGTGAGCGCGTGCCCCTGCGGGTCGTAGTGATAGATCCCCTTCGGCACTCCCGGGCAGCGGTACGCGCTCAGATAGAGTTCCAGCTCATACAGTCCGGCGATGCTCAGGTAGGGCCGTTGCGAAGCCTCCCGGTTGGCCACGATCGACAGCGGCGCTGGCCCGATGGACCGGACTCGCGCTCCGCGATACAGGAGTTCGCCGATGCGTTCGGCCGGAATGTCCTGACCGGAGAAGGCGGGGCACCGATGATCCGTCTCGAGAAGACTCGTCAGGGATGGTTCACTCACGCGGACCCGGGCAAGATCCGGCTTGTACAGCCAGTGGGTGCTGCCGGACGGCACCGGCTTTGTCACTGATCGTGCGCCGTCCTCCCCCTGACTGGCGGCCGATTCGGATGTTCCGACAAGCCGGGTGCCGCTACGCCGGTGAAAGAGCAGTTCGTGCGGGGTCCAGTGCGTCAGATCAGGGTCGTGGTCTTCGGCGTACCGCGCCTTGGCGTCGCTCACCAGCACCACACCCGCGGCCGTCAGGTAGGCCACGATGTCGGTGACCAGTTGCGCGGCCAGCCCGGAGTCCGCCGCGACAGCACTGACCGAGGTGGACACCGCCAGCGCGGAGGCGACCCTGATCGCCGTCGTTCCGCTCAACAGCACCCCGAAGCTCGTCAGCGAGGACTCCATCATCAGCCCGCCGTTCGTGGGCCACATGGCGGTGAACCGGGAAAGCCTGACCTGACGTCCGGCCGGAACGGGATGTGTGGTGAAGGGTGGGGCGACCCCGACCGGGATCACCGACAGCAGTGGAGCCTGTCCGTCGTTGAGCCCGAGGGAGTGCACCACGGAGCCGCTGAGCCGGTCCAGCACAGGCTGCAACGCCGCGAGGTCGGTCGCTACCGCACCGTTGCCGGCCTGATCGTGCAGCGGGATCACGTTACTCAGGCTCACCGGCCCCAGTGCCATCCGCCGCAGCGACTCGAGAACGACCGAACTGATCTCGTCGGCTTCGAACTCGAACTCGCCCAACCTGGTCATCACCACCAGCGAGCCGTCCTCGTCGACCTCGACCAGCGTGTCCTCGGTGAGCGAGCACAGCTGTATCGTCGCAGCCACCTGCTCGGGGAGTTCCTTGGCCATCATCCGATGCCTCCTGAGCAGAAGGACACCGGCAGGCCGTTGATTCTGTCGCGTGGCTCGCGGGCCCGCGACATCGAGATCCAGGTCAAACTCGCACTCCTCGCCACCACCCGGCAGCTGTCACAGAAACATGGGAATCGGATTGAGCCGTTGATAGGGCGTCGGCTCGCGGAGCCGTCCGAGCCGCACCGGCACGTCGAAGAGCCTGCCCGGAGCGAACCGCGCCCAGAACGAACGGAGTCCGGGAACGACGACCTTGACCACGGGAAGCTCGATGTCCGGGCGTGTCTGATCGAGCACCAGCGTTTCCATACCGTGGTTCGCGACCGTGCGCACGAGTGCCCGCACGTCGTCCCGCACGTCGTCACGGTGAGTGAATCGGAAACTTGCCGGAGTGCGCGGCGACGCACCATCCGCGGGGAGTAAATAGGGCTGGTTGGCGACCGTGGCGCCGCGAAGCCAGGCGCGCGCGTCCGGATCCTCGAAGGCGCAGTCGTCGTCGAGTACCGCGGGCAACATCTGGTTCAGCTCACACACCGCGCGCCGCAGCGCGGAAAGCGGATCCAGATGCGCGCCGAAGCCGAACATGATGCGCTCCCGCGTTCCCGTGACAGAGCGGGACATCGCGACCATGACGGGAACATCGAGGTCCGTCGTGACGTCGAGGGCCCACAGTTCGCGGCCCACACCCGCGTACTCGCTCACCATCTCCTCGAGCCAGGGGTCGCCGAACGCGGCCAGGTCGATCCCAGGTACCGGAGTGCGGTTGTACCACCACAACGCGACCGCATCGCGTTCGATCAGCTCGAGCAGGCCTTGCAGGATCGCGTCCTCGATACTGCTGCCCGCCGCGTTGCCGTTGGAGTCCGCGCGTACACAGCCGCGCCCGTCCGCATCGGGAGCACCGAAGTAGAGAAGCCCCGTCGGCAACAGCCGCTGCCGTTGCTCGGTCAGTGACCACAGCGGCGTCCAGTCGAGCACCGCGCTCTCGTCGAACGGCTCGCAGACGTACTGGTAGGTCGCGTGTGCCTGGTTCCAGGTCCGGCGCGTCCGATACTGCTCCTCGGCGTACAGCATGCTGGCATTCGGGTGTACGGCGTCGGCACCCAGCGTCCTCAGGGAACCGGACACTGTCAGCTCATCGCCGTGGTAGCCGCCCGAGTAACGCTCGACGGCCTCGCACAGCGCGCCGACCTCGGCGTCAATCCGGGTCACGCCCTTTCCGCCGTTCTCCCCGCGCAGGCTTGCCCGTAGTTCTGCCATCCCACCGAGGTCGCGGACGATGTTCGGCCCCGAGCGGTAGGAGTTGACAAAGCTGGGGCTTCGCGGGTCCGGGGCGATCGACCGCACGACGCCGGTGACCGGGCTGACCAGATGACGGAACCGCTCGAGCACCTGGTCCGGCGTGTGTGTCCGGTACCCTCCCCCGCCGTGGCCGGCCTTCGTGGCAATGGACAGTGTCACCGGTTCCCGCGTCCGAGCGGCCACCGTCGAGGGGTCGCCACACGCCGGGCACTGTGGGCGCCTGCGCAGTTCGTGCACCGTCCCCTGCAGGTCAAGCGAGTCGAAGATCCATACACCGTGCTGTCGCGCGTGCCGGTGACCCGCGAGCCACTTGCTCGTCTCGAGAGCTATCAGGTGCGCGGCCGCGGACGTCAGCGGCGGCACGGCGGGTACCGGCCACCTGGCTGGTCCGGTGTGTCCGAGGGCTGCCTGAACACAGGCCTCCGCTTGCCGGTTGCCCCAGAGGCGATAACTCAGGCAGTTCCAGCACGCTGACTCCCCCGGACGCAGGAAGGGCCCGATCCAGATCTTCGCCCCTGTGGGTTTCGCGAGCAGCCATGGCCTGCCGCAGGCCCGGTGCGCCGCATCGATCTCGCCGAGCCGCGGGTCCAGGTAGTCGTCGCAGAGCACAACGCTCACGTCCGCGCCACCGGTTCCTGAGCGGGTAGCACCGGGAACGACCTCGAGCCCGGCCGCCCGCATCGCCTCCGCCACCTGTGCGCCGTCGACGTGGTCCCCTACTCGCAGCAGTTCGACCTGGTCGTGGTTCCCCCTGGTGGCCGCTTCCGCGTCCAGGCCACACACATCCCAGTAGGCGAGCGCACGGTGATCGCTGCCCGTTTCGTCCCCGTTCTCACGAAACGTGACGAGACCGGCTTCGACCAGTTGGGCCAGTAGGCCGGTGACCTGCTCCTCGTCCATTCCAGCGGGTCGGTCGCGGAGCAGATCGGTGAAGTCGCGGGTGCCGTCGAGTAGCGCGGCAAGCGCGGCGACCTGCTTTCCTCTTATCGCTATCACGCCATCTTCGGAGAAGAGGTAGGCGCCCTCCTGCTCGTCGATCTCCGCCCGCAGGTGCCGTTTGAATTCCAGGCACCTGCTGGAACTTCTCGATCTCGGCGCACTGTGGAAACCTGCCCAGCGCTCGTTCATACAGGCTCCTGTCCGTGCGAGCTGCCACACCAACTCTTCCGAATTCTGCTGCTCACTCCGCTTGACGGCCAGTGATCAGCTCACGAAACCCGCGTGCATATTTCACGTGCCGCCAGGCGAAACGCACCCGGCCTCTGATGGAGAGCTCACTAGCCGCACCGCGACCACTCTGACACTGTCGAAAGCAGACGACCGCGACCAGGCACCTTGTCCGCTCGACAGCACTGGGGAGCATCATGCGAATCACATCGGGAGACGCTTCGACCAACTCTTGGGGTCTTCCCGGCGGTCTCGACGACACCAGTTCCCGCGCAGCGCCGAAACCACCCGAACATGTGGTCAGCTTCAGCATTCTCGGACCTGTCGAAGTTCTGAAGAACGGCATCGACTACGCGCCGACAACACCAAAGATCCTGCAACTGCTCGCCATGTTGATCGCACGTCCCGGAAAAATCGTGCACATCGACTCCATCATCAATGAACTCTGGGAGGACGGGCCACCGCGCAGCGTCCGGACCACCGTGCACACCTACGTGTACCACCTACGTCGCTTCATCGAACAGAACGGGCTCGCCGCCGACGCGGAATCCATGCTCGTGACACGAGCGCCCGGATACGTTCTCCGGATCGACCCGGCACAGGTCGACGTGTTCACCTTCCAGCGCCTGCACCGGCAGGGGCGAGAGCTACTCGATCGAGGCGAGCACGCTCGGGCGGCGAACTGCTTCAGGTCCGCGCTTGACCTGTGGTCGGGCCCACCCGTGGCGAACGTGCAGTGCGGGCCGGTGCTCTCGGCCTACGGTGTCGAACTGCTCGAGCAACGCCGCAATGCGCACTACCTGCGGATCGAGGCCGACATCAACGGCGGCCTGCATCGCGAACTCGTCGGAGAGCTACGTTCGCTGGTCGCGGCGAACCCGTTGGACGAACGGATGCACGGCCAGCTTCTGCGGGTACTCGCGCACAGCGGGCGACGTTCGGACGCCATGGCGTCCTACCGGCAGCTGCGAGAGCGACTCAACGAGGACCTCGGGGTGGAGCCTTGCGACGAACTCCAGGTGCTGCACCGGGCGCTACTCTCCGAGGGTGATCCGAGGTCATGAGGGCTCCGCGGAGGCGATCAATACCGCCACTCGGATCCGCTGCGGTATTCCGATCCGCGCGACGCCCCGTACCCGATTCCATACCGGACCGACATGAGTGACCGCACGTACAGTCTACTTAGGATTACTGAGTTACCCAGTTGAGGGATTGTTCCGTCATCCCAACTGGGACTACCGTCCAAAAAGCGTTCGGTGAGGCCCCGCCGCCAGGGGATACCGGTTCCGCTTCGGGCTGTCGACGAAGTCCGGGCATCGCGGCTACCCCACGGCATCAGCGTGCGACGGAGGACGGATGGTACCCAACACCGAGACGCCTGCCAGGCAGACGTTCCATTGGCACCCGGACAATCGTCGACTGTTGCCCGTCCAGGTTCGCCGCGAAGGCGATGTGATCATGGTCCAGGTACACGGCGAGGTGGACCTGATCACCCACGATCTCCTGCGTGCCGCCGTCGATCAGGTACTCGATTCCGCGCCAGAGGCGCTGGTTCTCGATCTCACCGCCGTCACCTTCTGCGCGTGCTCCGGCCTGTCCGTTCTGCTCGATGTCGCCACGCGTACCCGGGAGTCCGGCATCCCGCTGCTCCTGGCGTGCGACAACCGCGCGGTGCTTCGCCCGTTGCGGCTCGCCGGGCTGGGAAATCAGTTCCGAGTCCGGCCAACGGTGCGCCGGGCGCTCGAAGACATCGCGAACGCCTGACTCGCGGGCCGGGACGGACGTCGCCTACGCAGCCGTCCTGCCGGCGGCGCGAAGGGGCGCGCCGAGTTCATGCAGGTGACGCAGCACATCGGCATACGAGCGGAACAATCCGGATTGCTGGTACGGAATTCCGCGCTCGGCGCAGAACTGACGCACGATGGGCTGCGCATGGCGCAGATTCGGACGCGGCATATTGGGGAAGAGGTGATGTTCGATCTGGTAGTTGAGCCCACCGAGTACGAAGTCGACCACGCGTCCGCCCCGGACGTTACGGGAGGTCAGAACCTGCTTTCGCAGGAAGCCGACGGAGTCTTTCCCGGTCATCGTGGGCATTCCCTTGTGGTTCGGAGCGAAGGAGGAACCCATGTAAACGCCCCAGAGACCTTGGTGCACCAGAATGAACACGACCGCGATACCGGGTGAGAGCACCAGGAACACCGCTGCGAGATACACCACGAAATGTCCCACCAGCAAGGCTGTTTCCAGCTTGGCGGACTTGACCTCCCTGCGTAGCAAGGCGCGCACACCCGACACGTGGAGGTTCCACCCCTCGAGCGTGAGCAGCGGGAAGAACAACAGCGCCTGGTGCTTGGCCATCCAGCGCAGGAATCCGGTCTTCAGCCCGGCCTGGGAACGGGTGAAAGCCAGCGCGGAAATGTCGAGATCGGGATCGTGTTCCTCGTGGTTGGGGTTAGCGTGGTGTCTGTTGTGACCGCTGATCCACCAGTCGTAACTCATTCCCACCAGACCGCCGTGGCTGGTTCCGATCACATTGTTCGGCTTGCGCGTGCGAAAGATCTGCTTATGCCCGGCGTCGTGCCCGATGAAGGCCAGCTGGGCGAAGACGATCGCCAGGAACGCGGCCACGAACAGTTGCCACCACGAGTCGCCGATGTAGGCGAACGCGACCCACGCTCCAGCCAACGCGACGAGGTTTCCGGTGATCTTCCAGGCGTAGTAGCGGTATCGCCTGTCGAGCAGTCCGGCGCTACGGATCACCCGGGAAAGTTCCGCGAATTCACTTCCGGACCGAGTCCTGGTTTCAGACACGGTGATGTCGTCGATGATGGCAGTGCGCCTCTCTGATCGGGCGTGCGCGGAGTTCCCCGCGCTGATGCCTCCGAGGGCCGCCACCGGCTGTGCGGTGCCCGGTTGGTCCTGGCAACTCCCATCCTACGCGTGTCCCGGCGACCGGCCGGTGAACATTCGCCCTCGTCAGGGCGTAAGGTGGGTGATGTCGAGGGCATTTCTCACGCGAGCGTTCAGGCTCGCGGCCCGGTCACGACTTCAAGCCCAGCGCGCCGACCACCGTGTCCTCCCGATAGCCGCGGGCGACGTGCTGGCAGCAACAGAAAGAGTGCATGTGCACCAGCTCAGTCTCGGAGTCATCGCCCACTCGCGGAAAGAGAACGAGCGCAGGGCACCGATCCATCCACGCCATTTCGAGCGGATCGATGCGAGCCTCCGAGAGCGCATCTTCCTCGAGTACGGCTACGGGGAACGTTTCGGAGTCTCCGACGAACAGCTCGCCTCCGTGGTGGGTGGGATGCGCTCCCGGGAGCGACTCATCGCCGACTGCGACGTCGTGTTGCTGGCAAAACCCGAGGCGGACGACCTCGCCGAGTTGCGGACGGGACAGGTCCTCTGGGGCTGGCCGCACTGCGTACAGGACGAGAAGCTCACCCAGCTGGCCATCGACCGGAACCTCACCCTCATCGCCTTCGAGGCGATGAACCACTGGCACGCCGACGGCTCCTTCAACCTGCACGTCTTTCACAAGAACAATGAGCTCGCCGGCTACAGTTCGGTACTGCACGCCCTGCAGACGATCGGTTCCACCGGCACCTACGGCCGCAGGCTGCGCGCCGCGGTCATCGGCTTCGGCGCCACCGCTCGAGGCGCGGTCACCGCACTCGCCGCACACGGCATCCACGACGTCGACGTCCTCACCCACCGAGGGGTCACCGCGGTCAGCTCACCGATCCACTCCGCCCGGATCGTGCATGTCGATCACGATGCGGACCATCCTGGTGACCCACGTCGCAGCTACGCGCTCTGCGATACCGGCAAAGTGCCACTGGCAGGCTTCCTCGCCGAGCACGACATCGTGGTCAACTGCGTACTACAGGACACCGACGCCCCGCTGACGTTCCTCGTCGAGGAGGACCTCGCGCACTTCACTCCCGGCAGCCTGATCGTCGACGTTTCCTGCGACGAGGGCATGGGGTTCAGCTGGGCCAGGCCGACCACGTTCACCGAACCCGCATTCCTGGTGGGCAACGACGTCACCTACTACGCCGTGGACCACAGCCCGTCCTACCTGTGGAACTCAGCCACCTGGGAGATCAGCGAAGCCCTGCTTCCGTATCTGGGTGCGGTCCTCGCCGGGCCCACGACCTGGGACTCGGTCGCAACCATTCGGCGAGCCATCGAGATCCGCGACGGCGCCGTCCAGAACCCCGCCATCCTGACCTTCCAGAACCGGTCGGCGGAGCACCCACATCCACCCCTCGAGCAACGACAGTCACCGGAAATGGACCTGACATGACAGCGGACACCACCGCCACCAGCTCAACCGCCACGTTCACCCCCCGCTACGAGCAGCGGGTGAAGCTCATCCAGGACGTCGTACGCAACAATTCGACGCTCGACGACAAGGCGGCGAGCGAACTCGCCGTGCACATGCTGCACGCACTCGACACGATTCCCGAGCGACTGCGCTGAACACAGTTCTCCATGAATGGGCTTCCCGGCCGACCGCCGGGAAGCCCATTTTTTTGTCCGACAAACCCGGTTTGGCCCCTGTCTGTTTTCAGGAAAACCGCGGTGCGCGAAATGATTACTCGCTAGCGGTAAGAAGAATTACCACCAATCCACGAGGCACAGAGCGGATGCGCTGTCAACCGCCATTCGCGTGTTCCACCTGCGGACGTTGAGCCCGGCCACACTCCTCACCGAAGGCCGTTCCGCGGGTTCGATGACGGACACTGGCCGCGTGCCGGGAACGCGGATTGTCATCCCCACACGAACTCGGGCACGAATTCTGCCGAATGGCCTATCGCCTTACTCCTTTTGGCGTATCCGCTTCTGTCTTGACACGTCAGAAGTCGGATTATCTTGACCGAAGTTATTTACGTGTGAGCCAAAAGTGATTAACGTCCCCGGCGAAAACCGCGGCGCGGGAGGCGAGACATGAGGCGAACGTCACCACTGCCGGACAGCGACCAACTGGTCCTGACGGCGACGCGCAGGTGGTTTTTTCACCCGAACCAGGCTGAGTGGCCCGGCCGGGCCCGCCCGCTCCGGACTGGTCCACACCTTTCCTCGACGCGCTGACCGGAAGGACGGCTCGCTCGGCCCGGAAACGGCCTCGTTTCCCCGGCACCGGTGCCCGGGGACACCGAATGGAGACCCATGACTGACCCACGCGCCCAGATCGGAATCACCGGACGAAGGTTGTCCCGCCGGTCAATGCTGGCCGGTGCCGCGGCCGGTGTCGCAGCGCCTGTCGCTGTCGCCACGCTCGGCGGCTCTGCCGCGTTCGCCCAGGGAAACGGCAAGGGCAACGTCCAGAACGGCGAAACGCGGCGCATCACCATGTATGCCGAGGCACTGCCGGACGGCCTGGTCGGTTACGGGCTTTCCCCCGGCAAAGCCACCGTGCCCGGACCGGTTCTGGAGATCTGGGAGGGCGACACGCTGGAGATCGATCTGGTCAACAACACCGACCAGAGACTGTCGATCCACCCGCACGGTGTGGACTACAGCGTCGATTCCGACGGCAGCCCGCTCAACGACTCCTTCAACGAACCGGGCGAGACACGCACTTACGTCTGGCGCACCAGGGCACCGTTCAAGGCCAAGGGAAACATGTGGATGCCGGGTAGTGCCGGCTATTGGCATTACCACGACCACGCGATGGGTGGCGGCCACGGCACCGACGGTCTGCGCAAGGGACTGTACGGCGCGCTGATCGTGCGACGCAGGGGCGACATTCTGCCCGAGCGTCAGCACACGGTCGTCTTCAACGACATGACGATCAACAACAAGGTCGCTCCGCACGTACCGATGCTGGAAGCCCGGCTCGGCGAGCGGGTCGAGTTCATCGCCATCGGCCACGGCAACACCTTCCACACGTTCCACCTGCACGCACACCGCTGGGCGAACAACCGCACCGGCATGCTGGAAGGCCCGAACGATCCGAGTCAGGTCGTCGACAACAGGGATCTCAACCCCGGCGACTCCTTCGGCTTCCAGGTGATCGCGGGCGAGGGAGTCGGACCCGGCGTGTGGATGTATCACTGCCACGTCCAGTTCCACTCCGACGGTGGCATGGCCGGAATCTTCCTCGTCCGCAACGCGGACGGCAGCCTTCCCGACGGCGCACAGGCCGCCCTCGATCGCTATTACGGCCACGAGCACAACGGAGACCACCCGCAGGGCCACTAGCACCCGGGTGCGCGGGGCTGCCCCAGCCAACCGGGTTGAAACACGAGTGAAGGAGTAGGGATGGGCCGAAGAAGCCGATTGACATTACCTCACAACGGTCGCGCACGACCGAGATCACTGCGTCGCGCGACGATTCTGGTCACGAGCGCCACCCTGGCGCTCGGACTCTCTTCCATGCCCGCGCTGGGGGCGCCGGCAAAGCCCGAACAGCCCGGGAATTCCGGAAGCCAGGCAACCGCGAACGCGCCCGAAGCGGGCAAGAACGCGGCGGGCGACGTGAACGTGCTGGTGTTCCACGGCCCGGCGGCCGAGCAGAACGATCCGGTCGTCAAGGCGACGGACGCCATCGAAGAACTGGGGGCGGCGAACGGATTCACCGTCGAGGAGTCCACGGATCCCGCCGTCTTCTCCGACAAGAACCTGGACAAGTACCGCGGAGTGGTCTTCCTTTCCGCCAAGGGCACCGAACTCACCACGGGCCAGGAGGACGCACTCGAGGGATACATCGAGGACGGCGGCGGATTCCTCGGTGTTCGTGACGCCGCGCGCGCACAGGAACGCTCCGAGTGGTTCACCGGCCTGATCGGCACCCGCCCGGTTGGTGCCCTTCCCGACCCGGAGGACGTCGCGGAGGTCACGGCGACCGGAGAGAACCCGCCGAACGAGATCGCGGCGAACCTCATCGACGATGACACCGCCACCAAGTGGCTGGCGTTCGACCCGACCGCCACGATCACCTTCAAGCTCGCCGAGCCCGCGGTCATCGTCCACTATGCACTGGCCTCGGCGAACGACGCCGACGCCAGGGACCCGAAGGACTGGACCCTGCAGGGCTCCCAGGACGGGCAGAACTGGACGGACCTGGACACCAGGGCCGGGGAGGACTTCCCCAACCGGTTCCAGACCAAGGAGTACCGGTTCGACAACACTGAGTCCTACCAGTACTACCGGCTGGACATCACCGCGAACGCCGGCGCTGGCCTGACCCAGCTGTCCGAGCTGCAGCTGTTCACCGGCGAGGCGACGGAACCGCCGCCGGAACCGACAGTGCAGGAAGCGACGGTCAACGTCGTCGACCGGCAGCACCCGGCCAACGAGGGCCTGCCCCTCGACTGGACGCGGTCGGACAAGTGGACCAACTGGTCGCCGAACCCCATCGGCGAGGTGCACACTGTCGCCCAGGTCCAGGAGAAGACGTACGAGCCGGGTGAGGGCGCGAACGGCCCGTTCCATCCGATCTCCTGGTGTCGTGACTACGACGGCGGGCGTTCGTTCTACACCGGAATGGGCGGCACCGAGGGCAGCTACGCCGAGGACGCGTTCCGCGGCCACCTGCTCGGCGCACTCAAGTGGACCACCGGCATGGTCCGTGGCGACTGCCAGGCGACCATCGGCTCGAACTACGAGATCGAGCGGCTGACCGCGGAGAACCAGCCCGGTCAGCTCGACCAGATCGGTGAGCCGCACGGACTGACGATCGCCCCGGACGGCACGGTCTTCTACATCGGCAAGGCGGCCTGCCCGTCCGGCCCGATCAAGGAGTGGGAGAACCCGGACGTCGGCCTCGGCTGCGGCACCATCCACCAGTGGAACCCGGCCACAGAGGACGTCAAGCTCCTCACGACGCTCGAGGTCATGGGTAACAGGGGCAGCGGCAGCGAACTCGTCAAGAACGAGGAAGGCCTCGTCGGCATGACCCTGGACCCCGACTTCCAGGACAACGGCTGGTTCTACGTTTTCTGGATGCCGCACGACTCGATCGACCGGGAGAACCGGATCGGTCAGCGGACGGTTTCGCGGTTCACCTATGACCACGAGACGGAGACGATCGACCAGAACACTCGCAAGGACCTGCTGCACTGGGACACCCAGATCCACAGCTGCTGTCACGCGGGTGGCGGAATGGCCTTCGACAACGACGGCAACCTCTACATCGGTTCCGGTGACAACAACTCGTCACAGGGCTCGAACGGCTACTCCGGTAACAACTGGACCGACAAGTTCAACGGCATCTCGTTCCGGGATGCGCGTCGTACCTCCGGCAACACCAACCACCTCAACGGGAAGATCCTGCGGATCCACCCCGAGGACGACGGCACCTACACCATCCCCGAGGGCAACCTGTTCCCCGAGGCCGATGACCCGGGTGACAAGACTCGCCCCGAGATCTACGTGATGGGCGTGCGCAACATCTCGCGGCTGGCCTACGACAAGAAGAACGACTGGCTGACCGCCGCCTGGGTCGGCCCGGACGCGGGCAAGCCGAGTCCGGAACTCGGACCGGCGAAGTACGAGACCGCGACCATCATCACCTCCGCGGGTAACCAGGGCTGGCCCTTCTGCATGGGCAACAAGCAGCCCTACCGCGATCGCAGCGACACCGACGCCAGCGTCCTGACCGGCTGGTACGACTGCGACAACCCGAAGAACACCTCGCCGGCCAACACCGGCCTGGTGGACATCCCGCCCGTCCGGGACAACATGATCTGGTACTCGCCGAGTGGTGGCGGGCCGGTCTTCCCGACCCGCGACGACGGCAGCGGCATCCCCACCTACAACGACGAGGACGCCACCTACACCCAGCCGTACCTCAAGGGTGGCTGCCAGGCGATCATGGACGGTCCCACGTACCACCGCTCCGAAGTGGACACCAAGAGCGGGGTCGCGTGGCCGGCACATTGGGACAACAAGTGGTTCATGGGCGACAACTGCAACCCGAACAACCGGGTCGCACTGACGGTCGACCCGGACACAGTGGACGAAGCCGCTCCCCCGGTCGCCGCCGAGTCGCTGCGCCACATCATCCGCGGTGGCGGTGGTGACAACGAGCTCCAGGCCTGGATGGACGCCAAGTTCGGTCCGGACGGTGCGCTCTACATGGTCGACTACGCGGGCGGTTTCTTCAGCCTGCACCCCAACCAGAAGCTGATCAAGATCAGCTACAAGGGTGGTGCGGCCACCCCGGCACCGACCGCGACGGCGACCTCCCTGCACAACCGGCCGCTGACAGTCGCCTTCACCGGGGAAAAGTCCGGTGGCGTCTCGTACAAGTGGGACTTCGGTGACGGCAACACGTCCACCGAGGCCAACCCGAGGCACACCTACGCCAAGGTCGACAACTACACCGCGACGCTGACGGTGACCTACGCCGACGGCGAGACGGCGACGACCGAGGTCGAGGTCGCCATCGAATGTGCCGTTCCGGACAACCGGGGCACAGTGTGGATCGGTGACACCGACACCGGTGTGACCAACCACAAGGTCGGCGACAGCTGCACGATCAACGATCTGATCGACGACGAGGGCGTCTGGGAGTCGCACGGAGCGTTCGTCGACCACGCCAACGCGGTGGTCAACCAGTTGAAGAAGGACGGGGTCATCTCCGGCAAGGAGAAGGGCAAGCTGTCCAGCGCGGCGGCCAAGTCCGACGTCGGCAAGAAGGGCAGCACCGGATACGAGCCCATCTTCAACGGGACCCGCGAGTCCCTCGAGGGGTGGACTCAGGCTCCTGGCGGTCACTTCGAGCTGCGGCCGGACGGATCCCTG
Source organism: Amycolatopsis palatopharyngis (assembly GCF_003385185.1). Taxonomy (GTDB): domain Bacteria; phylum Actinomycetota; class Actinomycetes; order Mycobacteriales; family Pseudonocardiaceae; genus Amycolatopsis; species Amycolatopsis palatopharyngis. The sequence continues at coordinate 46,318 of NZ_PQHZ01000038.1, forward strand.
CGTGCGCGTGGTGGTCTCGGAATGCTGTGGTACTCGGCAAAGGAGTTCGGTGACTTCTCGCTGAAGCTCCAGTTCAAGGACATCGCGGCCGAAGGCCACCGGGCGAACAGTGGTGTGTTCACCAGGTTCCCGAACCCGAACACTCCGCTGGACGAGCGTCCCGAATGCGGGAAGCAGGGAGCTGCTGCCAACTCGGCGGCCTGGGTCGCGATCTACTGCGGCCAGGAGGTTCAGATCTACGACGGGGAATCAGGAGAGCCCCAGAAGACCGGTTCGATCTACAACTTCGACCCGGTGGGTCTGGACAAGGCCGGCGTGACGCCGAAGGGCCAGTGGAACAACTACGAGATCCGTGTTGTCGGACAGCACTACACGATCATCCGCAACGGCGTGGTGATCAACGAATTCGACAACACACCTGGCAAGCAGTCGTCGCGCCCCAGTGACCCACCGACCGACCTGCGTCAGTTCAGCAGCGGTTTCGTCGGGTTGCAGAACCACGGCGACAACGACCAGATCGAGTTCCGCAACATTCGGGTGCAGGAGCTGTAACCAGGACAACCGGGTCGGTGCGGTCTGCGTAGGCGGCCGCACCGACCCGGCCTCAGCACATCGGGATGCTCAGTGAGCGCCCGGAATCACGAGAGGTGCAGCAATCCCATGTTCCGTCGATTACTTTCCGCTCTACCGAGAGGCGCGACGCCAGGGCACCGCCGAGTGCCCGTCCGCCGGGTGTCGCTGGCCATGCTGGCATCGACACTGATGGCGCTGTGGCTCGTCCCGACATCCGCGGCCGAGCAGGCTCAGGATGTGTCCCAGACCGCGGCCGCCGACCAGGTGCTCACCTGGACCGCGGGCGACAGCATGACCGATTACAACACCGCACCGACCGAGGCGACGGCCGGTGCCGCCACGATCGTCTTCGAGAACAGCACGGCCACCGGTAACACCTTCGGGATGTCACACACGCTGACGTTCGACACCTCGACCCCGGGTTACAACCACGACGTCGACCTCAACATCGTCGCCAGCCCCTACGACTCCAACGGGGGCAAGCACCAGGCCCAGGTGAACCTGACGCCCGGCAAGTACCGCTACTTCTGCGCGATTCCCGGGCACGGCGAGATGGTCGGCGAGTTCGTGGTGACCGAAGGCGGAGGCGGCGAGGACATCACCCCGCCGCAGGTTTCCGCGGAGATCACCGGTGACCAGGACGCCGAAGGCAACTACATCGGCTCCGCGACCATCGCTGTCTCGGCCACCGACGCCGACTCCGGAGTCGCCTCGGTCGAGTACGAGATCGACGACACCGGCTTCCTGCCCTACACCGAGCCGGTGACAGTGGACGAGCCAGGTGACCACGCGGTCCAGTTCCGGGCCACGGACAACGCGGGCAACGCCTCGGAGACCGGCTCCGTGCCGTTCTCCATCGTCGAGCCCGCCCCGGACGACACCACCCCGCCGCAGGTAAGCGCCGAGGTCACCGGTGACCAGGACGCCGAAGGCAACTACGTCGGCTCCGCAACCGTCGCCCTCACCGCCACCGACGCCGACTCCGGCGTCGCCTCCACCGAGTACCAGCTCGACGGTGGCGCCTACACGCCCTACACCGCACCGGTCGAGGTGAACACCGCCGGTGAGCACACCGTGAACTTCCGCGCCACCGACAACGCGGGCAACGTCTCCACGGTAGGCACCGAGTCGTTCACCGTGGTCGAGCCCGCGCCGGACGACACGACCCCGCCGCAGGTCAGCGCCGAGATCGCCGGTGACCAGGACGCCGAAGGCAACTACGTCGGCTCCGCAACCGTCACCGTCACCGCCACCGACGCCGACTCCGGCGTCGACACCGTCGAGTACCAACTCGACGGCGGCGCCTACCAGGCGTACACCGCACCGGTCACAGTGGACACCGCCGGCGAGCACACCGTGAGCTTCCGGGCGACCGACAACGCGGGCAATGTCTCCGCTGCTGGTTCGGTGTCATTCACGGTCGTCGAGCCCGCGCCGGACGACACCACCCCGCCGCAGGTCAGCGCCGAGATCGCCGGTGACCAGGACGCCGAAGGCAACTACGTCGGCTCCGCGACCGTCACCGTCACCGCCACCGACGCCGACTCCGGCGTCGACACCGTCGAGTACCAACTCGACGGCGGCGCCTACCAGGCGTACACCGCACCAGTCACAGTGGACACCGCCGGTGAGCACACCCTGCAGTACCGTGCCACCGACAACTCCGGCAACACCTCTGAGGCCGGTTCGGTCATCTTCACCATCACCGAGCCCGCCCCGGACGACACCACCGCCCCGGAGGTCAGCGGTGAGGTCAGCGGCGACCAGGACGCCGAAGGCAACTACGTCGGCTCCGCGACCGTCACCATTACCGCCAGCGACGCCGACTCCGGCGTCGACACCGTCCACTTCGCCGTCGACGGCGGTTCCTACAGCCCCTACACGGAACCGATCGTCGTCAGCGAGCCGGGCGAGCACACGGTGAGTTTCCGGGCCACCGACAACGCGGGGAACACATCCGAGATCAGCTCGGTGTCGTTCGCCGTCGTTGCCGAGGACCCGGACGACACGACACCGCCGCAGCTCAGCGGCGAGGTCGCCGGTGACCAGGACGCCGAAGGCAACTACGTCGGCTCCGCAACGGTCACTCTGTCCGCATCCGACAGCGGTTCCGGCGTGTTCGCGCTGCGGTACTCCCTCGACGGTGGCTCGTTCACGCCGTACAGCGACCCGCTCGTGCTCACCGAGCCCGGCGAGCACACGGTGCTGTACCGGGCCACGGACAACGCGGGCAACGTCTCCGAGACCGGTTCACTGACCTTCACGGTCGTGGCATCGGACTCGGACGCCTGCCCCGGATCGGATGTCCGGGAAACGGTGATCATCGGTAACAACGACAGCACAGTGGCCAATGTCGACACCGGTGATGGCTGCACCATCAACGACCTGATCGACGAGAACGGCGAGTACGCCAACCACGGCAAGTTCGTCAAGCACGTACGGCAGGTCACCGACGCCCTCGTGGCGGACGGCATCATCTCCGAGCAGGAGAAGGGGCGCATCATGAACGCCGCGGCCCGCTCCGACGTCGGAAAGTAACAGGAGGAACGCCTTTCCCCGGGTTCGTGCCGCGGCACGAACCCGGGGAATCGTTGTTCGCGGCGGTTCACAGCCGCCCACCGGCAAGGCAGACTAGTCTCACCGTCCTGACCTATCAGGTGACAAAGGGAGAGAGTCTCGTGCGGAAATCGGCGAACGACGGCCTGCCCGCGGTGGACAAGCCGAGCTCGGCCCGGATCTATGACTACCTGCTCGGCGGCGAGCACAACTACGCCATCGACCGGGCATTCGCCGACAAGCAGGTAGAACTGGCGCCGGACATGCCCGCCGGGATGCGCTCGAACCGGGCCTTCATCGGCCGCGCTGTTCGGTTCGCACTGGAACGCGGGATAACTCAGTTCGTGGACATCGGTGCGGGCCTGCCCAGTCAGGGACAGGCGCACGAGATCGCCGACGAGGTCGCCCCGGACGTACGGGCCAGGGTCGTGTACATCGACAACGAGGAGATCGCGCACGCGCACTCCGAGATCCTGCTCGACGGCGAGGCCGACCCGGACCGGCACAAGGCGGTGTTCGCGGACTTCTTCGACAGCGAGGAACTGTGGGAGCAGGTACTCGACAGCGGGGTGATCAATCCCGACGAGCCCACCTGCCTGCTGATCACCGCCATCCTGCATTTCATGTTCCCCGAGCAGGAGCCGGAGAAGGCACTGGCCTACTACCGCCACCAGCTGGCACCGGGAAGCCTGCTGGTACTCAGCCACATCTCCGACGGCCTCGATGACAAGAACACCCGCGAGGTCGTTCGCAACTACTCGAAGACCACCAGCCCGGCTTGCCTGCGAACCCCGGACGAGATCGCCGAGTTCTTCGGGAATTGGGAACTGGTGGAGCCGGGGCTGGCATGGGCACCCGAATGGCGGCCGGACGGCACCGAGCAGAACTGGTGGGGCGACGCGCCAGCCCGTGCGCGCTACATGTGCGGTATGGCCGCGAAGCCCTGACGGACACTCCCGGCGACTCGAACGGGCCGTCGGTGGCCGCGCTCGGGTGGGTCTCCACTGTGGACTGGCTGGTTTCGGCGGAGGCGAGCCCGAACTCGGTCGTGTGCGCGGCGGCCGAAGTGTCAACTCGGCCCGCCAAACCTGCCAACTCACGCCCTCGAACTGCCAACTCGCGCCCCGGAACTGCCAACTCGGGTTGAACAAGCACGGGGCCAAGCTCACGGCCAACGGCACGTTCGACGCCGCGACTGCCGAAGCGGTGACCGAATTCCAGCGGGAGCAGGGTCTGACCGCCAACGGCAAGGTCACCGTCGAGACCTGGCGGGAACTGGTCGCCGGGGTCGGCGCGGTTGGTGGATACTCCTTGCCCATCGGCAAGAGCGTGCTGCCCCGCAGCGAGTACGACGACCCGCACCACACCTACCCGGCCATCGATCTGCCGGTCGCGACGGGAACCTCCGTGTACGCGATCAACGGTGGCACCGCGGCCAAGATCGCGAACACGGGCGGCTGCGGCTACGGCGTGCGAATCACCGCGAGGGACGGCGGCGTCTACACCTACTGCCACTTCAAGCAGGCAGCCGTGGCCAGCGGCGAGGTCAAGGCGGGCCAACTGGTCGGCTACTCGGGCAATACCGGCCGTAGCAGCGGACCGCACCTGCACCTGCAGATCACCCGAAACGGCAAGCTGGTCTGCCCCCAGCGGCTGCTGCTGGCCATCTACGACGGAAAACAGGTTCCCTCGATCGGTTCGCTGCCCACCTCCGGCTGCTCCTACTGAGCTGAGCAGCCCCGAGCACCCGGCAGGCTGTGGCGTCCCCCGCCGCCGCGGCCTGCCGGGGTCCACTCCACCGAGAACCGCTCACCGAGGTCAGTGACCCCGGTCGGGCATGATGATCCACAAGACGATGTACAGCAGCACCTGCGGTCCAGGCAGCAGGCAGGACAGTACGAACAGCAGGCGCACGTTCCTCGGCTTCCAGCCCAGCCGGTCGGCCAGCCCGGCACAGACCCCGCCGAACACACGCCTGCCCCGCGGCCTCGTCAACGATTTCGTCGATGTCGTCATACCTCCACGATGCGGCCTCGGGCGCCACTTCGCATCGGTGAAGACCCGGATCCGGACCCGGAGATACCCGGTGCGGGATCGGGTACGGGTGCTTTGCCGGGCCTCGCTACCATCGGCGCCCGTATGCGGTGAACCGACAGCGGGACGGAGCGGACGAGTGGCCAGACACCGGATTCCGGTCGTGCTCGTCGCGGGTTTCCTCGGCTCGGGAAAGACCACCCTGCTCAATCATCTGCTGACCAACAGCTCCGGCACCCGGATAGGCGTGGTGGTCAACGACTTCGGCAGCATCAACATCGACGCGATGGCGGTGGCCGGACAGGTCGATTCGAGCATCTCCCTGCAGAACGGCTGCCTGTGCTGCACGGTCGATGCCAGTGGGATGGACGCGCTGCTGGATCGGCTCACCCGGCCGGGAACCGACCTGGACGCCATCGTCGTCGAGGCGAGCGGGCTGGCCGAGCCGAAGGAGATGATCCGGCTGATCCTGGCCGCGAGCAACGAGCACGTTTCCTACGGCGGGCTGGTCGACGTCGTCGACGCCGCCGAGTTCGAGAACACCAGGCTCGCCCACCCGGAGATCGACCGGCACCTCGCCTACGCCGATCTGGTGGTGCTGAACAAGATTGATCGGCTCGAGGGGCAGGTCAGCGCCGAACTGGCCGAAACGGTGGGCAGGCTGTCCGGCGGCAAGCCGGTCCTCGCGACCGAACGCGGCCGCATCGATCCGAGTCTGCTGTTCGACCCGCGCCGCGCCCCGGAAGAGAACGTGGCCCGCCAGCTCTCGTTCGACGACCTGCGCCATGAACACGGCGGACACGACGAACACCTGCACGCCACCTACGACAGCGTGGAGTTCCGCATCTCGCAGGCCCTGCATCCGCGCAGGCTGATGCACTTCCTGGACAACCGGCCGCCTGGGCTCTTCCGGCTGAAGGGCGTGGTCTACTTCGGCATCCCCGGCCACACCCAGAAGTTCACCGTGCACACCGTGGGCGGTTTCCTAGAGGTGCGCCGCTCCCGCTGGACGGAGGGCGAGCCGAGGGAGACCCAACTCGTGCTGATCGGCACGGCTCTCGACCGGGAGGCACTACTGACGGCGCTGCACTCCTGCGCCGAGGACGACCCCGACTCGGTCGACCCACAGAGCATGCTGCGGATCCTGCGCCACGTCGAACCGTGAGCGGATCCGGCTTCGCGTGGGCTGGGCTGTGTCGGGCGGCGGTGCGGACGGCGGGTGAGCGGGGCACCTTCCACACGCTCCGGCGAGCTTCCTGTCGACGGATAACCACTGTCAGTCGTCATGTTTCCTGGCTTTGTTCCCCTTCGGGTGATTCGATGGCCGCATCGCCATTGTCGAACGTGTGTTCGATATAATCGGTGACGTGACGGCATTCATCGAGATCAGCAGCGTAGCGGGGGCTCTGTTCCTGCCCGCCGGTCTCGCGCGCCCGGCCACAGTCACGGAATCGCAGTGGGCCGATCACCGGCTACTGACCCGGACTGCCGAGGAGTTCGCCGGGCTGGATGCTGACGGTGCGGTGGAGGCGGTGGCCGCCGCCCGGCGGTTACGAGCCCGCGCGGACGCGGCGGAGGCCCGGGCGGTGGCCCGTCTGGCCGTCGTGCGCGGCAAGGATGCGTCGGTGGCGAAGGAAGTGGCGCTGGAGGCACGGATCTCCGAAACCGCCGCCGCCACCCGAATCGCCCGGGGCACCGATCTGGTGCACCGGATGCCGCTGTTGTTGGCGGCGATGGACGCCGGGGACATCGAGGGCTACCCCGCAGGGCAGATCCTCGAGGCCACCGCGATGCTCGACAACTCACAGGCCCGCCAGGTCGACGACCTGCTCGCGGCGAAACTCGCGTCGGGGCGGCTACAGTTCACCGACCCGTACTCGCTCGTGCGCGCGACTCGGCGTTTGGTGGAGAATGTCGACCCCGACGGACAAACCACCCGGGCCCGCAAAGCCCGTGCGGGCCGCAAGGTAGTGCTGTCACCGCAGGACAACGGCATGGCGACCTTGTCCGCCGACCTGCCCGCCGAAGTGGCGGCCTCGGCCTACGCCCGGGTCGACGCCATGGCACGACGCCTACGCAACAACGGAGACCACCGGACACTGGAACAACTCCGCGCCGACGTGTACGCCGCATTGTTGCTGGGCCAGGACCCCGGAGCCGGCGCACCCCGGGCAGCCGCGGTGGTGTTTCTGCACATGCCCATCACCACCGCCCTGACCATCTCCGACAGCGGCTGCGAACTCGCCGGCTACGGCCCCCTCCCAGCGGCCATCGCCCGAGAGATCATGACCAACCCGCACAGCATGATCCGGAAAGTCCTCACCGACCCAGCCTCCGGCGCGGTCCGCGACCTCGGACGCACCCGCCGAAGACCCTCGGCATTCCTGCGGGACTTCGTCACCGCCCGGGACCGCGAATGCGCCGCACCCGGTTGTCACCGCCCCGCACATCGCTGCGACTACGACCACCTCCACGAATGGGGAGAACTCGGGGTCACCGCCGACCACAACGGCGGCGCCAAATGCGAACGCGACCACTACCGCAAAGACCAACCCGGCTGGACACTCACCCACGAGCCCGCCAGCGGGACCTCAAGCATCACCACACCCACAGGACGCACCTACACCAAAACACTCCAGCCGATCACCGAACCAGCACCGTCCACACCGGACATACCCCGACAACGATGTCGCGAACGCGATACGGCTACCACTGAACCGCCGTTCTGACCGGTCAGCATCATTCTCACGCCACACTTTCCTGCCAAAGTGCGCTAGGTCAGGTCGTCGAAGACCACATGTCCGGCTCCGCGGACCCCTGAGGACTCGCCTCGCGAGATGTCCCAATGCACATTGGGGAACTCCCAGCGGTCACCTCAGCGGGGGGACAGGCCGCTGGAGATCAGCTCGCTGGCCGCCATGACGTGATGCATGAGGGTGATCAGCACCTGCTTGGTCGACTCCCGATCGCGGGCGTCACACAACAACAGCGGCACCCCGGGGCCCACATCCAGCGCGGCCCGCACCTCCTCGGTGCCGTAGCGGTGCGCGCCGTCGAAGCAGTTGACGCCGACCACGAATGGCAGGCCGCGGCGCTCGAAGAAGTCGACGGCTGCGAAGCAGCTGTCCAGCCGGCGCGTGTCGGCTAGCACGACGGCGCCTAGTGCGCCTCGGGCGAGCTCGTCCCACATGAACCAGAACCGGTCCTGCCCAGGGGTACCGAACAGGTACAGGATCAGTTCCGGGTTGATCGTGATCCGGCCGAAGTCGAGCGCCACCGTGGTGGTCCGCTTGCTTTCGACACCGGAGAGGTCGTCCACCCCGGCGGATGCCTCGGTGATCAGCTCCTCGGTGCGCAGTGGCGCTACCTCGCTCACGGAGCCGACCATCGTCGTCTTGCCGACACCGAAGCCCCCCGCGACGAGGATCTTCACCGCGGATGCCGTCAGCGACCGCCGCCGGGGCGTACCGCCGCGTTCCTCACTCGCCTCACCGCTTGGCACGGGTCTCCCTAGTGATCACAGTTTCCGTATGCCTTCAAGAACCGCGTGGAGTACATGCTTGTTCGGGATGTCCGCGCTCGGAGCCGCCGTGCGGAACAGGATGTGATTGCGCTCGATCAGATCACTCAGCAACACCTTCACCACCGGCAGCGGCAGATCGACGCGCGCGGCCACCTCGGCGACCGACATGGGGCGCTGGCACAACCGCACGATGCGCGCGTACTCCGGCTCCATCGCGGCGGCTTCCGCCGCCGACGGCAGCGCCACCACCAGCGTGATCAGCTCGAGGCCGAGGGTGTCCGAGCGGGTCCGCCCGCCCGTGACCGCGTACGGGCGGACCAGTGGGCCCGCCGCCTCGTCGAACCAGGCCTCGTCGTCCCGCGCGTTCATGGCGAGGTGTGCTCGACCGCGGCGCCCCGGGGTGCCGCCGTCAGTACGGCCCCGACACGCTTGACCATCAGGTTCATCTCGTACGCGACCATGCCCATATCCGCGTTCTCCGTGGCCAGCAGCGCGAGGCAGGCTCCCTGGCCGGCCGCGGTCACGAACAGGAAGGCATGGTCCATCTCCACCATCGTCTGGCGTACCTGACCGCCACCGAAGTGCCTGCCGGTTCCGCGTGCCAGGCTCTGGAACGCCGACGCGACCGCCGACAGATGTTCCGCGTCCTCCTCCGAGAGGTTGCCGGATCGACCGATCAACAACCCGTCGGCGGAGAGCACCACGGCCCTGTCCGCGCCGGCCACCCGTTTGACCAGGTCGTCCAGCAACCAGTCGAGCTCACTGACTCCTGCGTTGACCATTACGTTCGATCTCCAGATGTGTCGTTGCTACCCGGCTCCTGCTCACGTGCACGCCGCGTGCCCTGCTGGAAAGCCGCCAGCCGGTTCCTGGCCTGCTCCGGCGAGTCGTCCCTGGTCTGCTCCGCCTCGGTCGCCGCCGCACCGTCCATCAGCTGTGGAACCAGGTTCTGCTGCCTGCGCCGCTGCGGTAGTGGTGGCCGGCCCGGCGAGACCGGCCGCGGCGCCTGCGCGGCCTGCTGGGGCCTCGCCTCGTGCCTCGACCAACCCTCGGTGCGGGACCTGGGCTCTGGCGGCGGCTGCGATCGGAACAGGTCGGTGCGCGTCGGAGCGTCGGCGCCCCTCCCGTTCTGGCCCGCCTCTGCCTCTGCCCCTGCCGGTGCCGATACCGAAACCGGAGCCGACACCGGTACCGGGTGCGCCGGTGCCTGCGCGGGCTGCTGTACCGGCGCGGGCCCACGGTGTCGTGTCGGCCGCACGGGCAGCGGCGGCGGCTTCCCTGGCTCGCTCGGTGGCTGACTCTCTGGCTGGGATTTGACCGGGGCGGGCTGTGCTGCTTCTTCCGGTACCGGTTCCGGCCTGCGCCTGCGCCGGGTGGTCTGTTGCGCGGGCACGGCGTCGGCGTCCGGCTCGACCTCCTCCGGTTCCGATACCTGACTGAGCAACTCGGAGCGAACCAGCACGATGGCGCGCGTGCCGCCGTAGGCCGACTCCCGCAGGGTCACCGAAATACCGTGCCGGCCGGCGAGGCGGGCGACGACGAACAGGCCGAGCCGGGGTTCCTCGGACAGCGCCATGATGCCGAAGTCCGGCGGGTCGGCCAGCATCTCGTTGAACTGCTCGCACTGCTCGGGTTCGATACCGAGGCCCTGGTCCTCGACCTCGATCACCACGCCACGGCCGACGATGTTGCCCCGGATCTCCACGCGCGACTCAGGCGGGGAGAAGGAGGTCGCATTGTCGATCAACTCGGCCAGCAGGTGCACCAGGTCACCGACCACGGGGCCGTTGACGGCGATCGCGGGCAGCTTGGCCACGCTGACCCGCGTGTAGTCCTCGGTTTCCGCGGACGCTCCACGCACCAGTTCCGCGAGTACGACCGGGTTGCGCCACTGCCTTCCCGGCTGCTGGCCACCGAGAATGATGAGGTTCTCCGCGTTGCGGCGGGCACGGGTGGAGAGATGGTCCAGCTTGAACAGGGTGTCGAGCTGTTCCGGGTCCTCCTGCTTGCGCTCGGCCTGGTCGAGCACCTTGAGCTGGCGATGCACGATGACCTGGTTCCGGTGCGCGATGTTGAGGAAGACCGCCCTGGTCCCCTCCCTGGTCTTGGCCTCGTCCACGGCGGCGGCCAGCGCCGTCTGCTGCGCCTTGTTGAACGCGTCGGCGACCTGGCCGATCTCGTCCTCACCGTGATCGAGGAAGAAGACCTCGCTGTCGAGATCCACCGCCTCTCCGTCACGGACTCGCCGGACGAGTTCGGGCAGTTGCGCATCGGCGACCTCGAGGGTTTCCTCCCGCAGCCGGGCGAGCCTGCGCACCAAACGGTTCGACAGGCGCAACGCCGTCAGGAACACCCCGATCGCGAGCAGTAGTGCGGCCGCACCGGCGATCAGAGAGGTGAGCAGGGTGTCCTCGCCACGCTCGATCGCGAGGTCCGTACCGGCCCCACTCTGCTGGAAGTAGAAGCTCATGAGCGTGTCGCCGACCTCTCGGGCCGCGGCACGCCACTGGTCCTCGGGAAGCGGGAGCTCGGTCTGGTTTCCCCGCAGGAAGGCGTTCTCGACAGTGATCAGCCGATTCCAGGCCGAACCGGTGATGAGCTCGTCGTACCGGGCCCGCACCTCGGGCAGCATTCGCGCGGCGGAACCCTCCAGCAGGGTGTGGTACGCACCGATCTGGCCGATGTAGGTACGGAACTCCTGCTCACTGAGCCCATCGCCGGCGACCGCGGCAGCGGCGAGCGCGTCCCCGCGCTGCATACCGTCGGCGGCGGTGAACAGTGGCAGCGCGGTGACCTTGAGGTAGGCGATCTCCGCGTCCGGCGCGGTCTGCGCGATGCCGTTGAGACCGGAGGCGAACTCGTCGAGCATCCGGTTGTAGTAGGCATAGGCCTCGATAAGCGGGACCTGCCCCCCGTCCACCTGCTCACGGAACTCCGGCAGCCCGCTGATCAACCGGGCCTGCGTGCCGATGCTCTGCCGGACGTTCTCGGGTGCGTCACCGGCGAGCTTGCCCACGCTCTCGAGGACCTGCTCGGCGGCGGCGTCCATCTTGGCTCGCTGTTCCACCACCGCGGCCCGGTCACTGGGACCCCCGGCCACCTGCTGCAGGGTGAGCCTGCGTTCCTCCTGCACGGCTGTGAAGTAGTTCAGCGCGGGCCCGGACGCGTCCTGGATCTTCGCGGCGAAGTCCCTGGTCTGGTTCGCGTCATAGACCAGATATCCCGCGAGCGCGACCCCGACCACGAGTAGCGCGGCACTCGGGATCAGCGCGATCGCGAGCACCCGCGAACGAATCGAGGACGTCCGCGAACGAAAGAAAGAGATCTGCTTCACTGCGGCCCGTTGTCCTTCCGGCAGTTCTTTGTATTTCGGTTACCTGGGCCCCAGCACCCGAGATCTGCTAGCCGGATCAGCTCACCGTGCTCCGCGTCGCCCGCGGCGACGGTAAACATGATCCGACGAACAGTCAAACATGTTGCTCCGTATGGCCCAGTAGCCGGACCGTGATTATCCAACCGGCGTAACCGAATTCTGGAAACAGCCGGACGGGATTCGTGACGTGTGTCGCAGAACTGTATCAGCGAGAAATCATCTCGACCACGGGGGCACATCCGGTAGGACGCCCTACCGCTTCCACGGCCACGTGGCGCGAGTAACTGATGGCGCACAGCATGCGCAGCGAACGCGACGGAGAGTGATCCGGGTCACGCCACTAATGGCGACCCGGCGGGGTACCGCCGCGACGGAGTCTCGGTCGGGTGTACCCCACCCCGGAAACACCTGCGGGCCTCATCGACGGCCGAAGCCTGTGCGGTAGCGTTTATTCATGCAGACTCTCCGCTCGCGGATCATTGCTTGGCTGGGGCGCAAGTATTTTGCGAGGAAGCAGAAAAAGGGGTTCGACCTCTCCACGATGTCGTTCCTGCCCGACGCCGCGCTCATGCCACTCAAGCGTGATGGCCTCGACCCCGTCGGCGAACTGGCGAAGACCAGGGAGACCGAACCGATCACGAAGCTCTCGCTCCCTTTCGGAATGAACGCCTGGCTCGTCACCGGCTACGACGAGGCCAAGGTCGTACTCGGCAAGGGCAACAGCTTCAGCAGCGACTTCACCAACCTCGTGGGCAGCGCGGGCGTCACCGCCGAGCAGAACCCGGGCGGCCTGGGCTTCGCCGACCCGCCGGTGCACACCAGGTTGCGAAAACTGCTTACGCCCGAATTCACAATGCGGCGCCTCAATCGGCTTACTCCGCGAATTGACGAGATCATCGAGCAACAACTCGACGGAATAGCGAAATCGACCGGCCCCGTCGATCTTGCCGAAGCGTTCGCGCTGCCCATTCCGTCACTCACTATTTGCGAACTGCTCGGCGTCCCGTACGAGGACCGCGACGATTTCCAGCGACTGAGCACAGCGCGTTTCGACCTGTTCGGCGGTGCGGGAGCGTCACTGGGCGCGATCTCGGAGTCACTGGAGTACCTGCACGAGATCGTCCGGAAACAGCGCGAGGATCCGGGTGACGGCCTGCTCGGCATGCTGATCAAGGAACACGGCGACGAGATCGACGACAGGGAGCTGGCCGGACTCGCCGACGGCGTCCTGACCGGCGGACTGGAGACGACGGCCAGCATGCTGGCGCTCGGCGCACTGGTCCTGCTGAGGGACCCGGACACCTTCGCTCGCATCCGCGACGACGACGAGGCGATCGATCGTTTCGTGGAGGAACTTCTGCGCTACCTGACCGTCGTCCAGGTCGCGTTCCCTCGCTTCGCCAAGGAGGACATGGAGATCGGCGGTGTGCAGATCTCCAGCGGGGACATCGTGATCGTCTCCCTCAGCGGGGCGAACCGCGACGACGTGCTCGGCCAGGACATGGAGACGTTCGATCCGACCAGGAAGGCGTCGTCACACCTGGCCTTCGGCTACGGCATTCACCGCTGCATCGGAGCAGAACTGGCGAAGATGGAACTACGGGCCGCCTACCCCGCACTGGTTCGACGCTTCCCGAACCTGCGCCTCGCGGTCGCTCCCGAGGACCTGACCTTCCGCAAGCTGTCGATCGTCTACGGCGTCGACTCGCTGCCTGTACTTGTGGACTGACAGAACGTGGCGAAAACCGCGGGTTGCGCCGCGGTGGTCCCGCTGTCCAGGCAGCAGGGCGCTGATCGGGAGCGACAGGGATCACCCTCGGTCCTCCGATGGTGAGCGCCCCCGGCCCGTTAGACTGTGGGAGGTGGCCCGCTCAGTTCTGCCTCGGGCCACTTCTTCACGTCGACCACCACGCGCCGCGACCACCTGGGTCTGCGCCGGGCAGGACGACCCTTCCACGTTCGGAGATTCCTATGGCGGCTCGCCGCCCCAGCACCATGCCCTCCCCCGCCGAAGACGCGACGGCCTCCCCCGGCTCCGCGCCCGCGGCCACCACCGCCGGGTTCGCCGAACTCGGCGTCCCCGCGAAACTGGTCGCGGCACTCGCCGCCCAGGGGGTGCACGAACCTTTCCCCATCCAGGCCGCGACGTTGCCGCATTCACTGGCGGGCCGCGACGTTCTCGGTCGTGGCCGCACCGGTTCCGGCAAGACGTACGCGTTCGTCCTGCCGCTGCTCACGCGGCTGGCCGCGAACCCGGTCCGCACCAAGCCCGGCCGGCCTCGCGCCTTGATCCTGGCCCCCACCAGGGAGCTCGCCACACAGATCGAAGCGTCCATCGCACCGCTGGCCAAGTCGCTCTCGCTGCGCACGCTCACCGTGTTCGGCGGTGTACGACCGAACCCGCAGATCGCCGCTCTGCGTGCGGGCGTGGACATCCTGGTCGCCTGCCCCGGTCGCCTCGGTGATCACCTGGCGAGCGGTCACGCGCACCTGGACGCCGTCGAGATCACTGTGCTGGACGAGGCCGACCACATGGCCGACCTCGGGTTCCTGCCCGTCGTTCGCAAGCTGCTGGACCAGACACCACGATCCGGACAGCGGTTGCTGTTCTCCGCGACCCTGGACAGCGGGATCGACGTACTGGTGAAGCGCTACCTGACTGATCCGGTGACGCACAGCGTCGACTCGGCGCAGTCGCCGGTCTCATCGATGTCCCACCACGTGCTGCACGTGCGGACCGAGACGCGGATCCCGGTCCTGCTTCAGCTGGTCGCGGCGCCCGGGCGGACGCTGGTCTTCACCCGCACCAAGCACCGCGCCAAGTCACTGACCCGCCAGCTCATCGCCTCGGGTGTTCCCGCGGTGGAACTGCACGGCAACCTCGGCCAGAACGCCAGGGAGCGCAACCTCAAGGCATTCGCCGACGGCACCGCGAGAACCATGGTGGCCACCGACATCGCGGCCAGGGGCATCCACGTCGACGACGTCGCACGAGTGGTGCACGCCGATCCGCCGGTCGAGCACAAGGCCTACCTGCACCGTTCGGGCCGGACCGCCCGTGCGGGGGCGGAGGGCACGGTCATCACCCTGATGACCGACGATCAGGTCGCCGATGTCCGTGCGCTGGCACGTAAGGCAGGCATCGCACCGAAGTCCACGAAACTGGGCCCGGACCACCCGCTGCTCAGCGAGCTCGCACCCGGCGAGCGTTCGTTCGTACGCCCGCCCGCGGCCCCACCCAAGACCGCCCAGCGAGGCGGCGGCGGTAAGCCGGCGGCCAAGTCCGGCGGAAAGGCCGGCGCCCCACGTCGGGAGGGTTCCGGCAGGTCCAGGGCGGCGGCGCCAGGAGCAGGCCGATCCGGCGCGGCGGCGTTCTCGGCGGGCAGCAACGCCGGAGGGCGCAGGCGATCACGCTGAGCCCGAGCGCGGCGCGGCCTACTCGTCCCAGATGACGTAGGCCGCGAGGCGCTCGGCGAGATCGTGGCGCGTGTCCACGATGGGAAACACCGGGCGATCGCCCTGGTGCCGTCGCAGGCCCGCCACGACCTCGGTGACGAACCGGCCGACCTCCGCGGGCGTCGGCACGAGGTCGTTCCCACCGAGGTAATCCACGACCAGTGCTGGCTCGGCGGGGTCGGTCTCGACGGCGAGCACCCAGCCATGTCGCTCGCTCCAGACGAGCATCAGGTCCTGGTCCGCCCGTTCGTGCCAGCGCCCAGCCAGTGCCAGGTAGGCGGTCGCCGTGTCACTGACTTCGAACGAGGTGCCCTCCCGAGGTACCCCGACCTCCTCCGCCACGGCACGGAGATACCCCGATAGCCCCTGTCGCAGTGCGGGAGTGCTGTCCGTCGGTGAGTTCATATTGGTTCACGTTAAGGGGTGACACGTGGTTCGCCAGGCGGCTGAGCCGCGTGTCACCACCTCAGCGCGGACACCAGTTCTCGTTCCACCATGGGCGAAAGGGTCCGCATGTACGTCTTCGTCACGTGGTTGTCGTCCATATAGACGAGCACGTTGCCCAGTACGGGCGGACACTCCTGCTCCGTGCAGAAGTAGTCGGTGAAGTCGAGGAACGACACATTCGGCGGTAGGTCGGGCATCGCGGCGTACGGCGGTTCTGGCGAAACCACCTCCGCGCGGGGGGTAGTGCACTCCTGCGCGTACCGGCCCTTGACCTCGACACAGTCCGAGGGCCAGAAGTCGTAGCGCGGATTGTCCCTTGCCGCGATCACCGGAATGCCGAGGGCGTCCAGCTTGCGCCACTGCTCGACGTATCCGGGCGGCGTCAGTTCGGTGAGACCCGGGCGCATTTCTCGCGTGGCGATCGTGAAGACCGCGTCCGGAGCGACCTCCGCGATCTCGTCGACGACGTCGACGTTCCAGTCGAGACAGGACTGGCTGTCAGGGGCCGTTTCCGAGGCCGTCGAGAACGGACAGCCACCGAGCAGCATCGACACGATCTCCCAGTTGTTCCGTTCGGCGGCGGGCAGCAGGGCACCGAGGAACTGCTGCGCGTGGGAGTCACCGACCACGACGAGACGTTTCGCCGGCGGACCTTCGGTCTCGCTCGTACAGACCACGAGTTCCCTGTTGCGCTCGGCTGGATGGCAGCGCTCCTCGTCGATCCCGGCGAACTGATCGGGCAACGAGATGAACCGTGGTGCGAGAACGGGTGTGTCCGCACCCTGGTACTCGAAGTCCGGCAGCAACGACCGCGCTCCCGGATGGTCCGGGTCCTGTGGCGGGATCGTGTAGGACGCACGCTGGGCCGCCGCGACCTGCCAGGCCCCCGCGGTCACCAGCACCGGAACCAGTGAAACCACCGCGAAGCGGTAACCGCTGCCCCGCAGCACCAACCGGAACCGGCCTTCGCGGACGGGGGTTTCGACGAAATGATAGGTCAGCACGGACAACGCGAGTGAAAGGGCGATGACGCCGATGCCACCGAGCAGTCCTGGCTCCGCCTGGTCGCGGGTGACGAGGTAGAACAGCAGAACCGGCCAGTGCCACAAATACAGGGCATAACTGAGATTGCCCAGATACTCCAACGGCCGCGACGACAACCACCGATCCGCGCCCACCCCACTACCGGTCGCCCCCGCCATCAGCACCAACACCGCCGACACCGTCGGCCACAACGCCGCATACCCCGGGAACATGCTGCCCACCTGCAACACCAACCCACACAACACCAGACCCGCCACCCCGGCCCAGCCCAGCAC
>NZ_PQHZ01000039.1 GCF_003385185.1 Amycolatopsis palatopharyngis
GGTGGGGTCTTCGGGGGTGGCGTCGCCACTGGTGGCCGACTGGGCGGCCTCGTCCGACTCGCGGTTCGTCTCGGTCCGCGGCTCGTCGTTGTCGAAACTCGCGGGTACGCGCTTGAGGTGCTTGGTCATCGAACGCACGAGGAACGCCACCGCGATCAGGAACAGGATCAGCAACAGCAGGCCGACCGGCGAGGACTTACCGAAGTCCTGCCCCTGCCCGCCGCCCTCACCGTCGTCCTGCTGAGCGAGCAGCAGGGCACCGGTGGTGACCGGCGCGGCCGCGAAGGCCGGTAGCGCGAGGGTCATGTGTGCACCTTCTCCGTAATTCCCGCGAACAGATCATCCTCCGGAAGCGTGCTGTCCACCAGCGAACGGACCAGCTCGTACTCCTCGGTCGGCCACAGTGTGCGCTGCACCTCCAGCGGCACCGCGAACCACCTGCTGTTCGGGTCGATCTGCGTGGCGTGTGCCCTGAGGGCCTCGTCCCGCACGTCGAAGTACTCCCCGCACTCGACCCTCGTGGTCACCCGCTCCATGACGTCGGGCTTGTCGGGATCCCACTTCTCCAGCCACTCGCCGTAGGGCGACTCCATGCCAGCCTCGATCAACGCCTCGTGGAACGCCTGCATCCTGGCCCTGGAGAAGCCGTGCATGTAGTACAGCTTCAACGGCTGCCACGGATCGCCCGCCTCGGGGTAGCGATCCGGGTCCGCGGCCGCGTCGAACGCGGCCATGGAGACCTCGTGGCAGCGGATGTGGTCGGGGTGCGGGTAGCCGCCGTTCTCGTCGTAGGTGAGCACGACGTGTGGGCGGAACTCACGAATCGCCTGCACCAGCGGCCCGGTGGCCTCCTCGAGCGGAACGACGGCGAAACAGCCCTCGGGCAGCGGGGGCAGCGGATCACCCTCGGGCAGCCCGGAGTCGACGAATCCGAGCCAGCGGTGCTGAACACCGAGCAGCTTCGCGGCCCGTGCCATCTCCTCGCGGCGGATCTCGGTCATGTTCTCGTGCACGTCCGGACGATCCATCGCCGGGTTCAGCACACTGCCCGCCTCGCCTCCGGTGCAGGTCACGACCATGACCTCGTGCCCGTCGGCGACGTACCGCGCCATGGTGGCCGCGCCCTTGCTCGACTCGTCGTCCGGGTGCGCGTGCACCGCCATCAGCCGGAATCCCGAACTCGTACCCGTCTCTCCGCCAACTCCCGCCATCACCGGCATGGTCCCTTCTCGTCCGAACGGTTCGGACCCTCGCGGCCCCAGTTCCTCGCGTAAGCGGATACTCGTAGAGCGAGGTGTTTATTCCATTGTCCCCACCACCACGTCCTGACCGATCGGAGGCCCGGGTTTGAGCAACGGCCACACCGCCGCCCCAGGCGGCAATACCGTCCGGTCGGTTCCGGCGGGCCGGTACGGGCGGCCACGACGCCCGACCCCGCGCTGGCGGGTGTGGGTAATCGCGCTGATCGCCATTGTCGCCGGGTCGGTTGCCGCCTATGTGGGTTACAGCAACCTCGCGGCGGCCCCGATCGAAGCACAGCGGCTCAGCTTCGACGAGCTGCCGAACAATGCCATGGAGATCACCCTCGACGTGCGCAGGGATGACCCGCAACGCCCCGCGGTCTGCATCGTGCGGGTGCGTGCGCTCAACGGGACGGAGAGCGGCAGGCGAGAAGTCCTCGTTCCGCCCGGCGACACCGTGATCTCCGCTACCATCCAGAGCATCGGACGCCCGGTCACCGCCGACGTGTTCGGTTGCTCGTACGATGTGCCTGCCTACCTGTCAAGCCAATAGCGGCCAACGGGGTGAATGGTGCGGTCAGCGCCGGGAAATGGATTGCGCGTCCGGGCTTGACACCGCATATCGTGATATCCTGATCTACCGGCACGGCCCCTGGCGGGCCGTGTTTTTCCATATCTCTGCCGCGTTGGCACGCCACGCCCGCGCGGCAGCCGGCTTGTATACCCAAGACCGGCAGGCCCTAGGAGGAGATGGTGACCGTGAGCGACACCAAGGTGACCTGGTTGACCCAGGATGCCTACGACAGGCTCAAGCACGAGCTCGACGAGCTGATCGAGAATCGTCCGGTCATCGCTGCGAAGATCAACGACAGCCGGGAAGAGGGAGACCTCAAGGAGAACGGTGGCTACCACGCGGCCCGCGAGGAACAGGGCCAGCAGGAAGCCCGTATCCGGCACCTGCAGGAGCTGCTGCGCACCGCGAAGGTGGGCGAAGCGCCGGCGAATGACGGTGTCGCCGAACCCGGCATGGTTCTGACCGTGCGCTACGAAGGCGATGACGAGGACGAGCAGTTCTTGCTGGCGACCCGTGAAGAAGGTGCGGAAGGGGCGATGGAGGTCTACTCGCCCGACTCCCCGCTCGGCAAGGCCCTGCTCGGCGCCAAGGAGGGCGAGGCGCGTGAGTACGAGCTGCCCAACGGCAACAAGCAGAAGGTCACGCTCGTGAAGGCCGTGCCGTACAGCAGCTGAGCCTGCGGCCGAGCGGCCACCGTCTTTAGCGCCCGCCGAAGCCGCTGTATCCAGCGCTGAGGCAGCGATCCAGCGCCAGCGCGGCTGACGCGACAACGCGGACAACAGTTCGGGGCTCCCTGGTGCATTCGATGCACCGAGGGGCCCCGAACTGTGTGTATCCAGCTTCGTGAAGCGGTAAGTTGACGGATACGGGTTGTTGACGAGCGCGCTGAACTGGGGTTTCGACGATGGCTGAACACCTGCCCATCTGTGTGGCGTGTGGCACGCAGTACGCCAAGGCGCGGACCGACTGCCCGATCTGCACGGACGAGCGCCAGTACGTCCCCCGGAACGGACAGCAGTGGACCGATCTGGAGACGCTGCGCGCCGGGGACTACGCCGTGCGGACCGAGAAGCAGGGCGCGGGCATCATCGGCATCGGTTCCCAGCCCTCGTTCGCCATCGGACAGCGGGCGCTGCTCGTCCAGGCGGAGTCGGGCAACCTCCTGTGGGACTGTGTCGACTACCTCGACGACGACGTCGTGTCGGCCGTCAACGACCTCGGCGGCATCACCGGCATCGCCATCAGTCACCCGCACTACTACACGACGATGATCGACTGGAGTCGCGCCTTCGACGTGCCGGTCCACCTGCACGAGAACGACCGGCAGTGGGTCGGCCGTCCCGATCCGGCCATCGAGTTCTGGAGCGGCAGCACGAAACAGCTCGCGGCGGATCTGACGCTGATCAACCTCGGTGTCCACTTCGCGGGCGGGACCGTGCTGCACTGGCGTGACGGCGAACAGGGCAGGGGTGCGCTGCTGTCCGGCGATATCGTCCAGGTAATCCCGGATCGGACGCATGTGGGATTCATGTACAGCTACCCCAATCTGATTCCGGAACGGCCGAGCGTGGTTCGCGACGCCGCACGCATGCTGGAGCCGTACCGGTTCGACGCCATCTACGGCGCCTGGTGGGACGCCGTCGTCCCCGAGGACGGGCACGAGATCGTCCAGCGGTCCGCCCGGCGCTACCTGGACCACGTCTCGTCGTCCTAGACGGCCCCGAACGCCGCGCATGAGGGTGCGCACCTGTCTCCGGGGTGTTCCCGTTCGTGATCGAGGTTTGACCGAGCAGGAACGCCGGGTATCGCTTGGTCCATCGCCGACGGAGACCGGAGTGGGACATGTCTGATCGCATCGCCAACATCTGGGGCCAGCGAAATCCACATGCGCGGGACACGCCATGGCCGGTCCGGCTCGATCAGCATCTCGAGCAGGGCGTGGCGGAAGCCGACGTGCAGCGGTGGGTGCAGTCGGCGTGCGTGCTGTGCAGCAACGGGTGTGCCTGCGATATCGCCGTCAAGGACGGCCGGATGGTCGGGATCCGTGGCCGGGTGGACGACGTCGTCAATCACGGCAGACTCGGCCCGAAGGGCTTGTACAGCTCCTGGCAGTGGAACGGACGGGACCGGCTCACCCGGCCACTGGTCCGCGAGGGCGGGGAGCTGGTCGAGTCCGACTGGGACACCGCCATGGATCGGATCGTGCGTCGCTCGCGGCAACTGCTCGACGACGTCGGCCCCTCATCGCACGGCTTCTACACCAGCGGCCAGTTGTTTCTCGAGGAGTACTACACGCTCGCCGTCATCGGAAAAGCCGGCCTCGGCACGCCGCATATGGACGGCAACACCCGATTGTGTACGGCCACGGCCGCCGCGGCGATGAAGGAAAGCTTCGGCTCCGACGGCCAGCCCGGTAGCTACACCGACATCGATTCCTGTGACGCGATCTTCCTGTTCGGACACAACATGGCCGAAACGCAGACCGTGTTGTGGATGCGGATCCTGGACCGGCTGCACGGGCCGGACCGGCCAAAGATCGTCGTGGTCGACCCGAGACTGACCAAGGTGGCGGAGGCCGCGATCGACTCGGGGGGCGTTCACCTCGCGCCGCTGCCCGGTACGAACCTGGCGTTGATGAACGGCTTGGTGCAGCAGCTCATCGAGCAAGGATGGGTCGACGAGGAGTACGTCTCGGCCCACACGCTGGGCTTCGACGAGCTCGCGCGCACGGTCGAGTCCTGTACTCCGGAAGCGGTCGGCGAGATCTGCCAGGTCCCAGCAGCGGACATTCGCCGGGCAGCCGAGATCTTCGGTACGTCCGGGCGCGTGCTGTCGACCGTTCTGCAGGGCTTCTATCAGTCCCATCAGGCCACTGCGGCCTCCTGCCAGGTGAACAACCTGCACCTGCTGCGCGGACTGATCGGGCGTCCCGGCTGCGGCGTGCTGCAGATGAACGGGCAGCCGACCGCCCAGAACACCCGAGAGTGCGGCGCCGACGGCGATCTGCCCGGGTTCCGCAACTGGGACAATCAGGACCATATCGACCAGCTGGCCGAACTGTGGAACGTGGACCCGCTCGTCATTCCGCACTGGGCGCCGCCGACCCACGCGATGCAGATCTGGCGCTACGCCGAGCAGGGATCGATCAACTTCCTGTGGATCTCGGCGACCAACCCCGCGGTGTCGATGCCCGAACTCCCGCGTATCCGGGAAATACTCCGGCGTGAGGACCTGTTCGTGGTCGTGCAGGACGGCTTCCGCAACGAGACCGCCGAATTCGCCGACGTGGTGCTGCCCGCGGCGCTCTGGGGAGAGAAGCAGGGCACCTTCACCAATGTCAACCGCACCGTGCACCTGTCGGACAAGGCGGTCGATCCACCCGGCGAGGCTCGCAGCGATCTCGACATCTTCCTCGACTACGCCCGGCGCATGGACCTGCGCGATCGCGACGGGGAACCGATCATCAAGTGGAGTGGTCCCGAAGACGCGTTCGAGGCGTGGAAGGCATGTACTCGAGGCCGGTTGTGCGACTACACCGGCCTTTCCTACGAAAAGCTCCGCGGTGGCAGCGGAATTCCCTGGCCCTGTAATGAGGACCATCCCGAAGGCAGCGACCGGCTGTACGCCGACGGCGTGTTCCCCACTGCTCCCGAGGTGTGTGAGAGCTTCGGGCACGATCTGCTGACCGGCGGTGTGATCCCACCGATGAAGTACCGCGCGTCACAACCGGATGGACGGGCTTTCCTCAGGGCCGCCGAGTACACGGCGTTGCCGGAAGGCCCGAGCGAGGATTACCCGTACGTCTGCACCACCGGGCGCACGGTCTACCACTTCCACACCCGCACGAAGACCGGCCGCTCCCGGCAGCTTCGCAACGCCGCTCCGGGGCCGTGGGTGGAACTCTCACCTGGCGACGCCGCGGCTCTGGGCGTCGCCGAGGGTGATCTGGTTCGCGTCGAATCCCGTCGTGGGGCCATGGAGGCACCCGCGAGGGTCGGTCGTGGCATCGACGGCACGGTTTTCCTCCCGTTCCACTATGGATACTGGGACTCGACCGGTACCGGCGGCCCGGATGGCGGGCAGCCGCGCGCGGCGAACGAACTGACGCAGACCGAATGGGATCCGGTATCCAAACAACCGTTGTTCAAGGTGTCCGCCGTCCGGGTCACGAAGCTCGCCCCAGGCCACGGTCCCGCTCCGGCGCCCACCACGACCGCGTCCGCCCCGCACGACCCGGCCGGTGCACCGCCCACCCGTGGAGATCAGGACGCTGAAACGCGGGAGGAGCCCGAGGCGGCCGCCCCGCCTGCCCCGGTACCCAGTCCGGAGCACAGTCCCGGCATACCGGCCCCGGTGTTGCCGCGAGCCGCGAGGAAGGGCTGAACCATGCACCTGCCTACCTATGTCGGCTTGCTCGACTCCTCGCTGCGCACCCTTGCCGACGCTTTTCGTCAGGTCAGCGAGGGACACGGCGAGGAGCCCGACGTCCACCACCTCTGCAACGTTCTCGCCGGACGGATCGACGGGCAGGTGGAAACGCTGGCCCCGATAGTGCGGCGCTACGGTGAGAAACGCGAGCAGGAGCCCGAACAACTGTATGCGGCCGGACTGCGAAACACCCGCAGTGGCGGCCTCGGACTGTTGCGGGACCTGCAGGACCTGTACATGCTGAGCTCGTTCGTGGAAATGACCTGGACGGTCGTCGGACAGGCGGCGCAGGGTCTTCGCGACAGGGAACTCCTGCACATCGTGCACTCGTGCGACGAGGAAACCTCACGGCAACTGCAGTGGTTACGGACCCGGATCAAGCAAGCAGCCCCGCAGGCCCTCATCGCCGCCAAGTAGGCCAGTCGCGGCAACTGAACCCTTCGATCAGTTCGAGTCCTGCGCGGTCCGCTCCAGCAGTGGCCGCACCCGCGGCGGTACCGGCGTGGAGAGCGCGATCGACGTCGAGGTACGACGTACGTCCGGCACGCCGACGACCTCGTCGATGACCCGCTGCAGGTCGTCGTTGGAACGCGCGACCATGCGCACGAACAGATCTCCCTGTCCGGTGGTGGCGTGCACCTCGCACACCTCGTCGATGGCGGCGAGTGCCTCGGCCACCTCGGCGCGCCTGCCCTGGGCGATCTCGAGCACCGCGAACGCGGTCAGCCCGTAGCCCATGGCGGCGAGGTCGAGGGCGGGCGGGAACCCGTCCAGGATCCCGCGCTCGGTGAGCCGGTCCAGCCGTGCCTGCACGGTGCCCCGCGCGACACCGAGTCTGCGAGCGCATTCGAGCACGCCGAGCCGCGGAACATCGGTGAGCAGCAGGAGCAGGCGCGCGTCGAGCGCGTCCAGTGCCTCTTCCACGGTTACGCCTCCGTCTACACAGACTGTCCAGAAGAACCGGCCGCAACGCAGCCTCACTGGGCAGATTGTCCAATGAAATCCGGCTCTATTGCTCATCTTGCCTTACCGGCGCATCCTTCGGCTACCGCAGTTCCACCACCGGAGGAAGCCGATATGACACACACGATCGACCCGAAGGGCCCACTCGACGACGTCAGCTACGACCAGCTGCGCCAGCTCGTCGGACTCGTCGACCACGACGCATCGGCCGACCCGTTCCCGGTCAGGGCATTGGACGCAGTGGTGTTCATCGCGGGCAACGCCACCCAGACGGCCTGGTTCTACCAGGTCGCCTTCGGCATGCAGCTCGTCGCCTACTCGGGACCCGAGACCGGCAACCCCGACCACAAATCGTTCGTGCTGAAGTCCGGCTCCGCGCGCTTCGTCATCACCGGAGGCGTTCGCCCGGACTCCCCGCTGCTCGACCACCACCGCAGGCACGGCGACGGCGTGATCGACCTCGCGCTGGAGGTCACCGACGTGGACAAGTGCATCGACCACGCGCGCGCCCAGGGCGCCACGGTCCTGGAGGAGCCGCACGACGTCTCCGACGAGCACGGCACGGTGCGCAGGGCCGCCATCGCCACCTACGGCGACACCCGCCACACGCTGATCGACCGCTCCAGGTACGCGGGTCCGTACCTGCCGGGTTACCAGGCACGGGAAAGTACGGTCCGGCGCCCGGAGGGCGCACCGAAGCGCCTCTTCCAGGCCGTCGACCACTGCGTCGGCAACGTCGAACTCGGCAAGATGGACTACTGGGTGGACTGGTACCACCGCGTGATGGGCTTCGTGAACATGGCGGAGTTCGTCGGCGACGACATCGCCACCGACTACTCGGCGTTGATGAGCAAGGTGGTGTCCAACGGCAACCACCGGGTGAAGTTCCCCCTGAACGAACCGGCGATCGCGAAGAAGAAGTCACAGATCGACGAGTACCTGGAGTTCTACGGCGGACCAGGCTGCCAGCACATCGCGCTGGCGACCGGCGACATCCTCGCCACTGTCACCGCGATGCGCGCGGCGGGCATCGAGTTCCTGCAGGTCCCGGACTCCTACTACGACGATCCCGAGCTGCGCAAGCGGATCGGCGAGGTCCGGGTGCCGATCGAGACGCTCAAGGAGCACCGGATCCTGGTGGACCGCGACGAGGACGGCTACCTGCTGCAGATCTTCACCAAGCCGATCGGCGACCGTCCCACGGTGTTCTACGAGCTGATCGAGCGGCACGGCTCGCTCGGCTTCGGCATCGGCAACTTCAAGGCGCTGTTCCAGGCGATCGAGCGCGAGCAGGAGCGCCGCGGCAACCTCTGAGGCGGCTCGTGGGAGTACCCCAATGCCACATTGGGGACGTTGAACGTCCCCAATGTGGCATTGGGGACATCCTCCGCGCCCCGAAGCGCCCGTTGTCTACACCACGGTGAACCCGCTTCGCTGCAGCTCGGCCGCGACCTCCTCGCAATGCTCGGGGCCACGGGTCTCGAGGTTGAGCGCGACCTCGACCTCACCGAGCGCGAGCCGGCCGGAGATCCGCGAGTGCTCGACGTCGAGCACGTTCGCCCCGAGCTCGCTCACCCTCGACAGGACACCCGCCAGCGACCCGGGCCGATCCGGCACCAGCAGCCGCAGCTTCAGATAGCGGCCGCCCGCCGTCATCCCGTGCTGGATGATCTGCAACAGCAGCAAGGGATCCACGTTGCCGCCGGAAAGCACGGCGACGACCGGGGCCCGGAACCTGCCCCCGTGCTCGAGCAGCGCCGCGACAGCGGCGGCCCCAGCGGGTTCCACCACTAGCTTGCGCCGTTCCAGACACAGCAACACCGCGCGGGAAAGCGACTCCTCGGTCACCGTGACGACGTCGTCCACAAGCGCGGAAACATGGGCGAAACTCACCGGGCCCGGCTGGCCGACCGCGATCCCGTCGGCCATCGTGTGCATTTCCGGCAGCCGCACCGGCTCGCCCGCCTTGAGCGAAGCGGGATACGCCGCCGCGGTCTCGGCCTGCACACCGACCACCTGCACGTCCGGTTTCAGCGCCTTCAACGCGCACCCGACACCGCCGACGAGCCCTCCGCCGCCGGTGGCGACGAGCACGGTCGCCACGTCGGGCACCTGCTCGAGGATCTCCAGGCCGACGGTGCCCTGACCGGCGATGATGTCCGGGTGGTCGAACGGGTGGATGAACACCGCGCCGGTACGTTCGGCGAACGCGATCGCCTCGTCCAGCGTCTCCTCGATCACCTCACCATGCAGGTGTACGTCGGCCCCGTATCCCCTGGTCGCGGCGAGTTTGGGCAGCGGCGCACGCTGTGGCATGAACACGGTCGCCTTCGCGCCGAGCAGTCGCGCGGCGAGCGCCACTCCCTGCGCGTGGTTGCCCGCGCTGGCGGCCACCACACCGCGAGCACGTTCCTCATCACTCAGGCCGTGAATTCGGGTGTACGCACCCCTGATTTTGAAAGAACCTGTCCGCTGGAGGTTCTCGCACTTGAGATACACCGATCCACCATGCAGTTTTTGCAGGTCACGGGCGTGTTCCATGGGCGTGTGGCGGATTACGCCATCGAGCAGGCCCCTGGCTTCCCAGATGCGGTCGACACTGACGAGTTGCATGAACGCCGATGATGCCACCAGTGCGACTGGGGACGTAATGCCACCGTGAACCAGGTACTCTGGTGCCGAACTCGACGATCGACCGGGGAGACAGCATGGCAGGCGCGACCACGTCGGGCACAGCGCGCGGACTCCGCGCCACCCGAGCGGCGGGCGCACTTCCGCTGATCGCCGGGGTCGCCTCCGCGCTGGCGCTGACCGGCGCCGCTTTCTACACCGTCGAGTACGCGGGGTGCGGCGAACCGGGGCAGTACATCCGCCATGACAGCCACATCGAACTCGTCGGCAGCTGTGTGGACGGCGCGAAGCTGCCAGCCGTCGACCCGACCCGGAATCAGCGCGGCCCCGCGGACGTCGCGGGCACCAGCAACTACCGCCCCTGACCCAACCGCAGCCCTGGCCGGATGGCCCTAGCCAAGGGCCGTCGACAGATCGGCGATCAGGTCCCGCACGTCCTCGATCCCCACGGACAGGCGCAGCAGTTCCGCCGGGACCTGCAGCAGCGAGCCGGCGACGCTCGCATGCGTCATCCGGCCGGGGTGCTCGATGAGTGACTCGATGCCGCCAAGCGATTCGGCCAGGATGAACAGTTCCGTTCCCGCCGCGGCATCAAGGGCCGCCTGCTCCCCGTCGACGTGGGTGAACGAGACCATGCCGCCGAATCGGCGCATCTGTTTCGCGGCCACCTCGTGGCCCGGATGGCCGGCGCGGCCGGGGTAGTAGACCTCGCCGACCTTGGGGTGCTCGACCAGCATCTCCACGATCCGCTCGGCGTTGTCGCAGTGGCGTTCCATCCGCACCCCGAGCGTCTTCAGCCCACGCAGGGTCAGCCACGCGTCGAAGGCACCGGGCACCGCACCGGAGGCGTTGCGCAGGAAGAACAACTGCTCGCGCAGCTCGTCGGAGTCGGTGACCACGGCGCCACCAACGACATCGGAGTGCCCGCCCAGGTACTTGGTGGTGGAGTGCAGCACCACGTCCGCGCCGAGTGCAAGCGGGTTCTGCAGGTATGGCGTGGCGAAGGTGTTGTCGACGATCAGCTTGGCGCCACCCGCCTGCGCGACCTCGGCGAGCTTGGCGATGTCGGCGATGCCGAGCAGGGGGTTGGTCGGCGTCTCGCACCAGACCAGCTTCGTCTCGGGACGAATCGCTGCCCGCACCTCGTCCACATCGGACAGATGCGCCACATCGTAGGAGATACCCCACGAGGTCAGCACCTTGTCGATCAACCGGAACGTGCCGCCGTAGACGTCGTTGCCGAGCACGAGATGGTCGCCGGGACGCAGCGTCGCCCGCAGCACCGCGTCACTGGCGGCCATACCGGAGGCGTACGCCAGCGCGTGCCTGCCACCCTCCAGCGCGGCCAGCGCCTCCTCCAGTGCGGTGCGCGTGGGATTGGCCGTGCGGGAGTACTCGTAGTCACCCTCTCGAGTGGCTCCGACACTGTCCTGCGCATACGTGGAAGTCTGGTAAATCGGCACGATGACCGCACCGGTACGCGGGTCAGGCTCCTGACCAGCATGAATAGCGCGAGTTTCGAAACCAAACCTGGCGGGATCGTGAACCATGACCCCACCCTACGACCGTTGCCTCACCAACCGTGGGCCGGATACCCGAGGCAGGGGTCCGGCTCCTCGACCCACCGGGCGGTCGACGGCGCCAATGCCAGGGCCAGGGTGATCGCCGCGGGCACGACCACGATCAGCAGCGCGAGCAGGCCACCGACCAGCCCCACCCCCACGAAACCGACGAATGCCAGGTCCATCAGCGACAACGTCGCGGTGAGCGCGTACAACACGAGCGCTGCCGAAGCACCCGCGACAACGAAGGTACGTCCCTTGCGCCGTTGCCGGAGCAGCAGGACCGCACCGCAGATGAGTACGGCGGCCAGCGCGAGATTCAGCGCGAACCCGACGAGCAGGCTGAACACCGAGACCCGCCCCTCGACAAGGTTCAGCACGTTGCCCGCCACGCCGCCGAGGTGCCAAACACCGCCGACAATGGCCAGTGCGGCCGCGAAGAACGCCGTCGCGCTCCGTTCCTCCGGCAGGTCGTACTCGAAGTCGGGATACGACGTGTCCTGTCCGCGATCGTCCATCGCGGATCACCAACCGAACGGGCGAACGCCCTGCCGAGGGTCGGGTTGGGGCTGGTACCCGTGTTGATGGTGCGGGAACCGCGGGACCGGCTGGTTCAGCCACCGCGAAGTGGCAGGCAACAGGACGAGAACGACGGTGGCGATCGCGGGGATCGCGGGTAGCAGCACCAGCACGCCGGGCAAGACACCCCGTGCGACCAGGTGTGGAATTCCGTTGAGCCCCAGCACAAACGCGAGCAGGTACAACAGGACGGCGATCGCGGAGCCCGTGATCAGCAGAGCCCTACCTGCGGATTTTCTGCCGAACACCAGGGCGGCGCCCAACGACAACAGAACGACAAGCACGAGATCGAACAACAGCGCCAGATTGCCGACCCAACTCAATCCGCCCTGGGCGGTTCCGATCAGACCGGTGATGGCTCCTGTTCCATGCCACACGGTGCCAAGCGCTGCGAGTGCGGCGCTGGTGATCGCCGTGGCGGCGGCGGGCCTGGGCTGCGGTGACATCGCCCCTGGCTGGAGCCGCGGATCAAATCCACCTGACACCGGATAGTGCTGGTACGACACTGCATGTCCCTCAGATCACGGCCGGAATGGCCTCACCACGCCGGCGGCTGCCCTCCCTGCTGCGACGGGTAGCCCTGTTGCGGAGCAGAGTAGCCGTGTTGCGGCCCGTAAACACCCGGGGGCGGCGGCTTATGCCTGAGATACCTGAATGTCGGCGGGACGGCGGCGAGCACCAGCACGACGGGCGAGAGCGCGATGGCGGCGGCCCGAGCGATAGCGGCATCGAACTCGAACTGGAAGACCAGCTCGAAGTACACGCCGTACTCGGAGCGGAAGAGCAGCGCGGGCTCGAGTAACGCCGAGGCCAGCGCCAGCAGCGCGCCGATGATCAACAGGATCGCCCCGGCCACGCTACGGAACAAGGTGACCATGGCCCCGAGCAGCAGCACGATGGCAGCACCGAAGTACATCCCGATGACGGTGAGTGCCTCGCCAGGGAGGTCACCGATGCTGACCCCCGAAGGAATGTCGATAAAGGTGTAAACCGGTAGGTAGCCGACCATGCCGCAGAGCGCCACACCGAGCAGGGCCGCGATGATCGCCGTGGCGCCGTTGGGGTTTCGGGGCGGAAGCTGGGGCGGGTAACCGAAATGCACGCCGGGTGGCGCCTGGTAACCGTAAGGATTGGTCACGACTCCCCAGGATGGTTCGCGGCAGCGATGAACGGCGCCCAGATTAACGGCCATCGGCGACAGCCGGGTGCGCTTCGCTGAACTCACCGCAAAAAGAAGATGCCCCCGGCCGACGACCGGGGGCACCTCGAAGTTCAGCGCATCACCACTGCTGCGGCGGCTGTCCCTGTTGACCAGGCTGGCCGTAACCGCCGGGCTGCTGTTGTCCGGGAGGCGGGCCACCGTAACCACCCGGCTGCCCGGGCTGCTGCGGGTAGCCCGGCTGGCCGAAACCACCGCTCGGCGGGTTCTGCCCACCGGGCTGGCCGAAACCACCAGGCTGACCGTAACCACCAGGCTGACCGTAACCGCCGGGCTGGCCGTAACCGCCGGGCTGCTGCTGTCCGGGAGGCGGGCCACCGTAACCACCCGGCTGCCCGGGCTGCTGTTGCCCCGGGGGCGGGAATCCGCCGGAGGGTGGGCCGTATCCGCCGGGAGGCGGGCCGAAACCGGCGTTCGGCGGACCGAAGCCGCCGGGACCGCCGTAACCACCGGGGCCACTCTGGTTCGAGCCGCCACCGAGGCCGACGAACTGCGCCGTCGCGGGAATCAGTCCGAGCACGCCGACCGCGATCGCGATGATGCCGAAAACCATGTACAGCGTCGGCGTACCGGCCGTGTCGACGTTGGCCTCACTCGGGAACGCGGTGAAGATCAGGATCGATCCGACGAGCATCAGGAGGCCACCGACCGCGGCCACGATGGGCGCGACCTTCCGCAATCCCGCGCCGAGTTTGCCTGCCAGCGCGATGCAGACCCCCGCCGCGAGCGTGGCCAACGAGCCGACCAGCACCAGACCGATGTAGAGGTACAGGGTTCCGGGGCTGGGGAAACCGAACTCGTCGAACTGGGCACGCTGGTCACCGGGCAGGCTGTTGAACCCGTCCGCGTACTCGCCAACGTCGACGAAATCCATGATCGAGAAGATCAGCGCGACGAGACCGAGCAGCGCGGTGACACCGCCCGCTATCCAGCCGAACAACTGCTTGTTGCCGCCACCACCGGAAGGTCCGCCGAACGGGGCCTGCGGCGGGGCACCGAACCCGCCCTGCTGCTGCCCGGGGTAAGGCGCACCGAAGCCGCCCTGCCCCTGCTGCGGATCGAAACCACCTGGCTGCCCGAACCCACCAGGCTGTTGGCCCGGCTGCGGCGCGCCGAACCCCTGTGGCTGACCGGGCTGCTGGCCTGGCTGCTGGCCGAAGCCACCTGGCTGCTGCCCGAAGCCGCCCTGCTGCGGGTTCATCGCGGCCGGGTTGTCGGCCGCGCTCGGCGGCGGCGCGTACGGGATCGACTGCGGCTGCTGGTCCGGCGGGACAAGCTGGGTGGACTCGGCTCCCCCGCCGGTGTCACCCTGCCCCGGGTGCACCACCTGTGTGGGCTCAGGACTGTCGCCGAACTGGTCGCCCTGCGACTGCGACTGGTCCTGCTGCTGGGGCTGCCCCGGCTGCACGACCTGGGTCGGCTCGGCTGAACCGAACGGGTTGTCCTGTTGCGGTTGAGGGCCACTGGGCGGGCCCTGCGGCGACGGCTGCTGCCCACCGCCCCAGGGCTGGTTAGGTGGCTGCGGAGCGCTCATGTGGGACTTGAACCCCCTTGACGAGGACCTTGTGTGATGGCTTGCGCACACGCTATCGGATAGCCCGCCGCAGCGTGCGTAACGCCCCGGTCAGGCCACACGATGGGTATGTTCCGCCCTGCCGCGGCTACTTGCCCGCCAGAAAGGCGAGCAGATCCTGACGGGTCACCACGCCCGCCGGCTTGCCGTCCTCCAGCACGAGAGCGCCGTCCGCGGTGGTCAGCGCCTTCATCGCGGAACTGACCTGCTCGCCTGCCCCGATCGTGGGCAGCGGTGCAGACATATGCCGGTCCAGCCGATCGGCGAGCTCAGCCTTTCCGGTGAACAACGCCTCGAGCAGATCCCGCTCGTTCACCGCGCCGACCACCTCCGCCGCCATCACCGGCGGTTCCGCGCTGACTACCGGCATCTGGCTGACACCGAACTCCCGCAGGATCGAAACGGCCTCGGCAACCGTCTCCGTGGGGTGGGTGTGCACCAGGTCCGGGATCGCCCCGGCGACGCTGCTCTTGCCGCGGAGCACGTCACCGACCGTCGCATGCGAGGAGTCCGGCGGCAGGAAGCCGTAGGAGGACATCCATGCGTCGTTGAAGACCTTGGTCAGGTATCCGCGACCACCGTCGGGCAGCAGCACGACGATCACCGCGTCCCGCTGTCCCTGCGCGGCGAGCCGCTCGGCGAGGCGAAGTGCGGCCGCGACCGCCATTCCGCACGAGCCGCCGACCAGCAGCCCCTCCTCACGGGCGAGCCTGCGGGTGAGGTCGAACGAGTCCGAGTCGGAGATCGCGATGATCTCGTCGGCGATGTCACGGTCATAGGTCTCCGGCCAGAAGTCCTCACCAACACCTTCGACGAGGTACGGACGTCCGGTTCCGCCGGAGTACACGGACCCCTCCGGGTCGGCTCCGACCACCTGAACGCGTCCGTCCGAAGCGTCCTTGAGGTACCGCCCCGTACCGCTGATCGTGCCTCCGGTGCCGACGCCGGTGACGAAGTGCGTCACCTTGCCGTCCGTCTGCTGCCAGATCTCCGGCCCGGTGGTGTGGTAATGGCTGGCGGGGTTCTCCGGGTTGGCGTACTGATTGGGCTTCCACGCGCCCTCGATCTCGCGCACCAGCCGGTCGGAGACGTTGTAGTAGGAGTCCGGGTGCTCCGGCGGAACCGCCGTCGGGCACACCACCACCTCGGCTCCGTAGGCCTTGAGCACGTTGCGCTTGTCCTCGCTGACCTTGTCCGGGCAGACGAAGACGCACTTGTATCCCTTGCGCTGCGCGACCATTGCCAGGCCGACCCCGGTGTTGCCGGAGGTGGGCTCGACGATGGTGCCGCCAGGCCGCAGTTCGCCGGAGCGCTCGGCGGCCTCCACCATGCGCAGGGCGATGCGATCCTTGACGCTGCCGCCCGGATTGACGTACTCGACCTTGGCCAGCACGAGCGGGCCTTCGCCGATTCCGGCTGTAACGGTGTTCAGTCGGACCAACGGGGTGTTGCCCACGAGGTCGACGACATGTTCGACGTAGTCCACGTGCTTAGCGTAACGGCGTCGTCCGGGGGACGTGTTTCGAATCGCGTTCCGGTTTGCCTGGAACGCCGGAGCGGGCAGGATGTGCTGAGCAACCGCTTAGCTACGTGTGCGTGTGCCACCGAGCGGAAACACTCGGACCACGAGCGCCAGCATGAGCAGAGCCGACCCGAAGGAGTGTCCGCAATGCCCGAAGCCGTGATCGTCTCCGCAGCCCGCTCGCCGATCGGCCGCGCAGGCAAGGGATCGCTGGTGAACATGCGCCCAGACGATCTCACCGCGCAGATGGTGCGGGCGGCACTGGACAAGGTGCCGCAGCTCGACCCGACGCAGATCGAAGACCTGATGCTGGGCTGTGGCCTGCCCGGCGGCGAGTCCGGGTTCAACATGGGGCGCGCGGTGGCCGTCGAGCTCGGCATGGACCACCTGCCCGGCTGCACGATCACCCGGTACTGCTCGTCGAGCCTGCAGACCACGCGCATGGCGCTGCACGCCATCAAGGCGGGCGAGGGGGACGTGTTCATTTCCGCGGGCGTGGAGACCGTCTCGCGCTTCGCCAAGGGCAGCTCCGACTCCTGGCCGGACACCCACAACCCGTTGTTCGCCGATGCCGAGGCCCGTACGGCCGCCACTGCCGAACAGGGTGGGGATTCCTGGACCGACCCACGGGAGAACGACCAGCTGCCCGACGTCTACATCGCGATGGGTCAGACCGCGGAGAACCTGGCGCGGCTGAAGAACGTCTCCCGCGAGGAGATGGACGAATTCGGGGTGCGCTCGCAGAACCTCGCCGAGAAGGCCATCGCCGACGGGTTCTGGGCGAAGGACATCACCCCGGTCACCCTGCCCGACGGCACGGTCGTGGCGCAGGACGACGGCCCGCGTGCCGGGGTCACCCTCGAAGGCGTGTCCGGGCTCAAGCCCGTGTTCCGCCCCGACGGCCGGGTCACCGCGGGCAACTGCTGCGCACTGAACGACGGCGCGGCAGCACTAGTGATCATGTCCGACACCAAGGCCAAGGAACTGGGCATCACCCCGCTGGCACGCGTGGTCTCCACCGGCGTCTCCGGTCTCTCGCCGGAAATCATGGGCTACGGCCCGGTCGAGGCGTCCACGCAGGCGCTGGAGCGCGCCGGAATGGGAATCGGCGACATCGACCTGGTCGAGATCAACGAGGCCTTCGCCGCACAGGTCATCCCGTCCTACAAGGACCTCGGCATCGACCTCGACCGGCTGAACGTCAACGGTGGAGCGATCGCCGTCGGCCACCCGTTCGGGATGACGGGCGCGCGCATCACGTCGACGTTGATCAACTCGATGCAGCACCACGACAAGCAGTTCGGCCTGGAGACCATGTGCGTCGGCGGCGGCCAGGGCATGGCCATGGTGCTCGAGCGCCTCAGCTGACACCAGCGCTCGGTGCGAGCGGGGTTCCAGGAGTTCCCCAATGTGGCATTCGGGAACTTCAACGTCCCCAATGTGGCATTGGGGACGTTCCCTGCCCGCACCGGGCGCGAGCTGGATGCCACCAACGGAGGCTGCCCGAGGGTGGCCTGCATCAATAGGGTGAGCACATGAGGTTCCTGCTGGCAGCCGTGTTCACGCTGGCCGGCGCCGCCGCCGCGGTGTTCGCCATGATCCGCCCGTGGCAGGACGGCCGTACGGCATCGGAGTTCGGCCTCGCCGGCCTCTTCGGTGACGCCGATGCCGGCAGCTCCGGATTCTTCACGTCCATCGCGTTCCTGCTGGCGCTGGCCATTGCCGCAGGCGTCATCGGCCTGCTGACCCGCCTCAGGCTGATTCTCGCGGTCGCGCTCGTGCTGTGCTTCTTGCCGACCGCACTGTGGGCACTCGAGCGGGCGGACGGGTTCACCATCGCAGGCGCCGAGTCCGGCCTCACCAACGCGGCGGCGGCTTGCGGCGCGTTTCTCGTCGCCATGCTGATGCTGCCCCGCCGATGAGCTGACAACCGCTACTCCAAGAAGCGCACACAGATGCTGGTGGGTGGCTCGTTGTAGGTGAGGCCGCCGTCGCCTCGAAAGAGTGACAACCGAACGCCGAAAGGGGCTTCCGGCCATTGGCCGGAAACCCCTTTCGCCTGAGCTGTTGTAGGTCAGTCGCTGTTCAGCGCCGCCAGCAGCCGGACCATTTCCAGGTACAGCCAGACCAGCGTGGTCATCAGGCCGAATGCGGCGAACCACGCCCACTTGGACGGCATGCCTTCGCGGATCATCTTGTCGGCCATGTCGAAATCGAGCAGCAGCATGAACGCCGCGATCCCGATGAACAGCAGGCTGACGCCGATGGCCAGCGGACCCGTTCCACGGATGCCGATGCCCTCACCGTTGAACATGCCGACAACGAGGTTCACCAACATCAGCATGGCCGCGCCCGCGGCCGCGCCGATGACCCACTTGGTCAGCCGGGGGGTCACCTTCACCGCACCGGTCTTGTAGACGACCAGCATCGCGACGAAGACGAGCGCGGTGCCGAGGATCGCCTGCATGGCGATGGGTTCACCAGGTGCGACCAAGGTCTGGAAGACACCCGTGAAGGCCCCGAGGAAGACACCCTCGGCGGCGGAGTAGGCCAGCGTCAGCGGCCCACTGGCCTTCTGCTTGAAGATGATGAACAACGAGAGGCCAAGGCCGACGAGCATGCCGATGATGAGCGCACCGAACACGCCACCCGTGGCTCCGGCCTCGAGCTGGCCCTGTGCCCAGATGGCTGTCGGCACCCCGGTCAGCAACGCTGTCCCGATGGAGGCACCGGTCTTCATGACGACGTCGTCGACCGTCATCGGACGGTCGGCGGAATCCGCGGGCGCCTGCGGTGCGCCGTAGCCCGGCACGCCGCCCTGCGGCTGGTTGAAGCCCGCGTACTGGCTGTGCGCCGCACCACCCGTCGGGAGGTTACGGAAAGCGGGGTTGCTTGAGGTACGCACCTGATCCTCCTGGATCTCCTGGCACTTGCATTGGGTTAAACGACCGCCCGTGCCGGCCGGTTCCCGTCGGTAAAGCCGACTTTACCCATATTGTCGATCGCGGACGTGAATGCGGTGGCCGGACCGCACCGACCGTTCGTCATACGTCAATCCCTTGGCCTATTGCCTGTTCACCGTGACTCGCGCGATGCTCACCTGCAGTGTCCGCGTCATTACCTGGGGCGCGTCGGGGGTCTTATCGATCGTGTGCCCTTTGACCTGGGCAAAGGACACAGACAGCAGGCCGTGATCGGCATCAGCCGAGGGCGCGACCGCCATCGGGGGCGACGGCGTGGCCACAGTACTAAGGAGTCAACAGGATATGCGGTGCACGACACACCCGGATGTCGCAGTGCGCGCGCCGCGCCGTTTGGTGGGGCTACTCACAGCGACCCTGCTCGGCGCGCTGTCTCTGGTCGCACTCGCGCAGCCCGCAGCCGCGGATCCGAAAGAGGGCATCGGCCACGAGGTCACCGGCCAGCCCTACAGGGACAGCGGCGGGGGTACCGACTGGCTCGGATCCTACGTAGTCAACGGTCAGCAGGTGTTCTGCGTCCAGTTCCAGTACAAGGCACCCGACACCGACGAGCAGTACGAGCCCGGTGACGAGCTGCTCACCAAGTGGGGCGACAAGCTCTCCGCGGACGTCGCGGCGAACATCTCCTACCT
The DNA here is from genome assembly GCF_003385185.1 of Amycolatopsis palatopharyngis. Lineage (GTDB taxonomy): Bacteria > Actinomycetota > Actinomycetes > Mycobacteriales > Pseudonocardiaceae > Amycolatopsis > Amycolatopsis palatopharyngis. The sequence goes on from NZ_PQHZ01000039.1 coordinate 19,906, forward strand.
GCTGCTGCGCTACGGGGACACGAAGAGCGCCGACGAGGCAGCCGCCCTCGCTCACCTGCTGCACTCCTGGACGGCCGCACCCCGCGACGGCAAGAACGATCTCGACCCGAAGAAGGGGTTCAAGGAGATCGGGTACGACATCGACCTGCACTTCGACGGTCTGCCCGCGAAGGCGAAGGAGGCCGTCGAGCGGCTGCGGTCCGACGCCGAGGCCAACCGGGGCCCGTGGACGGCCGAGATCACCCCGCCCGAGGGTGAGCAACTGATCGGCAGCCCGGCCGAGTGGACGGTCGAGGTCAAGAACGCCAAGGGCGCCGGTGTGCCGGACGTGCCCGTCACCCTCACCTCCTCCGGCGCCACGCTGGAGGAGAAGGCCACCCCGGAGCCGGAAGAAGTCGCGAAAGCCTCGAAAGACGAGGAAGCCACGGAAGCCGCGGAAACAACCGAGAACTCCGAAGACGCCCAGGCCTCGGAGGCCGAGGAGAAGGCGAAGACAACCGAAACCACGGTCACCACCGGCAAGGACGGCACCGCGAGCGTCAGCCTGGTTCCCAACGGTGAGAAGCCGAAGCTGACCGCCGCGCTGTCCGCGCCGGCGGACCGGCCGTATGTGCAGTTCCCCGTCGACGGCGAGACCCAGCGAGTGGTCTCCACCGGCGGTGAGCAGGAACTGACCGCGGAGGCCACCACGATCGCCCGTACTCAGCCGGGCATCGTGCAGGTCACCAAGAAGAACTCCGAGACCGGAGCCGGCATCGCCGGCGTCTCCCTGCGGCTGACCGGGAAGGACAAGACCGCTCCGGCCGTCGGCCAGGACGGCGCTCCCCTCGCAGATTCCGAAGGCAAGCCGGTCGTCCTCAAGACCGACGACAGTGGTGTGGCGACCATCGAGAATCTGCGCACCCCGCAGGAGGTCTGCATCGTCGAGGTCAGCGCGCCGGCCGGATTCGATCAGGACTTCGACCCGGACAACCCGCCATCCGCCTGCGGCCAACTGGCACCGGGGGAAACCCTTGCCCTCGAACTCGCCAACGCGCCCAACGAGGTGCCGCGAACGATCCCCGCAGGCACCCAGCCCACGGTGATCGCGAGCACCGCGGGCACGTCCGGCCCGTCCACCGGAGCGTTGGCGGGTATCGGCGGCCTCGCCCTGCTCGGCACGGCGTTGGTCGGCTGGACGGCGCGCCGGCGGTTCGCTAAGCAGTAAGTCATGCCCGCACAGATTCTCCGGCGGCACGGGCCGGCCACCTCGTTCCTCGCGGGTGTGGCCAGCCTGCTCGTCGTCGAACTCGTCGTCGCGGGAGCGATGCTGCTGCCCGCCGAGGAGACCGTCGCGGGCACCGCAAGGCCCGCGGCCGTCGCACCGCAGGAACCGGCTGCGCAGGAAAAGCCCGCTCCGGCGGTCGAGGCGAAACCCGCTCCGGCCGCGGCGACCGAGGAGAAGCCGGCCGAGGAACCCGCCGAGAAGCCGAAGACACAACCGCCTCCCCCGGCCGCCCCGCCCCAGGGACAGCGGCCGAACACCATCCGGCTACCCGACGGCGGGACGGCGACGCTGGTGCGCAAGGAGATCGTCGGGCCGAACGCCGTGCTTCCCGTCCCGGAAAACCTCGGGGAGGCCACGTGGTGGGGCGCAGGCCTCGGCGCCGACGGTGGCGCGAGCGTCTTCGCCGGTCACGTGAACTGGCAGGGACGGATCGGCCCGTTCGCCGAACTCTGGCAGGCGCAGGTGAACGAGGAGGTCGTCGTCAAGGACGAGGCAGGCAAGGAGTGGAAGTACCGCGTCTCCCAGTTGGTCACCGTGCACAAGGACGAGCTGCCCGCCAAGGCCGACGAGCTGTTCAGCCAGGGCGGAGCACACCGGATCGTGCTGGTCACCTGTGGCGGACGCTGGCTGGGCGGCTCCACGGGCTACGCGGAGAACCGAATCGTGATCGCCGATCCGGCGTAGCCCTGCCTGCGGCGTTCCCAACAGGCGCGGCTCAAGGCAGAATCCCCATGGTTCGCACTCACGCCTGACGAGGAGGGATCGATGGCGACCTATCTCGTGACCGGTGCCACTGGCCTGATCGGCCGCCACTTCACCCGGCTGCTGCTGGAGCGGGAGGACACCGAGCAGGTCGCACTGCTGGTGCGCGAATCCTCCCGGGAACGGCTCGCCGCACTCGTCGCGTCCTGGCCGCATCCCGAGCGGGTCAGTCTGGTGACCGGCGACCTCGCCGGCTCCATGCTCGGTGTCGAAGAAGAACTTCGCGAGCGGCTGCGTGATTCGGTCGACCACATCGTGCATCTCGCCGCCCTCTACGACCTCACCGCCGATGACGAGGCCAGTATCAAGGCGAACGTGGAGGGCACGCGCAACGTCATCGAACTCGCCGCCGACCTGCGGGCCGGCTGCCTCCACCATGTGTCTTCGGTCGCGGTGGCCGGGGACTACGACGGCGTCTTCACCGAGGAGATGTTCGACGCGGGACAGCGGCTGGTCACCCCGTACCACCGGACGAAGTTCGAGGCCGAACGCCTGGTTCGCGAGCAGCACGAGGTGCCATGGCGGGTTTACCGCCCCGCGGTCGTGGTCGGGCATTCGAAGACCGGCGAGATGGACAAGATCGACGGTCCGTACTACCTGTTCAACGCCATCAACAGGCTGACTTCCGTGCCGAACCTGCCGGTCGTCGGCCCGGACATCGGCGACGTCAATGTCGTCCCAGTGGACTACGTCGCAGCGGCCATGCGCGAGCTGGTGACGAAGGAAGGTCTCGACGGCAGGACGTTCCACCTGGTGAATCCCGAACCGCAGTCGGTCACCTCGGTGTACAACGCGTTCGCCTCCGCCGCGGGAGCGCCCACCATCTCGATGGAGCTGGGCACGGGCCTTTCGAACAGGATCGTGCAACTGGCCAGGCTCAGCGAGCACGTTCCCGGCGTCACCATCGCGAGGGACGCGGTGCTGGAACGAATCGGAATCCCGCCGGTGCTGCTGGAGACGATGACCTTCCCGTCGGTGTTCGCGTCCGCGTCCACCCGCAAGGCTCTCGCCGGGTCCGGGATCGAGGTTCCCAGCCTCGAGGAGTACGCACCGGCCCTGTGGCGCTACTGGCGCGAGCATCTCGATCCGTTCCGGGCACGTAAGCACGGCCCGCGTGGGGAACTGGACGGCAGGCGAGTGGTCATCACCGGCGCTTCCTCAGGTATCGGCAGGGCGACCGCGCTCAAGGTCGCCGAGGAGGGCGGGGTTCCATTGCTGGTCGCCCGGCGCCAGACCGAGCTGGAAGAGGTCCGGGACGAGATCATCGCCGCCGGCGGGCAGGCGTCGGTGTACCCGGCCGACCTGACCGACGAGGAGTCGGTCCACAAGGCGGTGGCCGCGATGCTCGCCGACCACGGCAGGGTGGACATGCTCGTCAACAACGCGGGCCGGTCGATCCGCCGTTCCATCCGGCTTTCCTACGACCGCTTCCACGACTACGAGCGCGCGATGGCGATCAACTACTTCGGGGCGGTCCGGTTGATCCTCGCCGTGCTGCCGCACATGTCCGAGCGGAAGTTCGGGCATGTCGTGAATGTGTCGTCGATCGGGGTGCAGGGCATCGCGCCGCGGTTCTCCGCGTACGCCGCGTCCAAGGCGGCGCTGGACTACTTCTCGAAGATCGCGGCGACCGAGACCCACGGCGACGGGATCACCTTCACCACCATTCACATGCCACTGGTCCGCACACCGATGATCCGGCCGACCAAGATCTACGACGCGTTCCCGACGAAGTCGCCGGACCAGGCCGCGGACATGGTGCTCAAGGCGCTCAAGGACCGGCCGAAACACATCGGCACGCCCATCGGCCAGGCCATCCAGCTCGCATACGCCCTCACCCCCGGACTGACCGACGCAGTTGCCTACCAAGGCTTCCGCATCTTCCCCGACTCGGCGGCGGCGGGCGGATCCGGCGGGTTGAAGATCGGCCGCGGCGACCGGCATCTGTCCAAAGCAGCCACCGCTCTGGCCAAACTCACCCGCGGATTCCACTGGTGACACCGCACGCTCGGTAACCGGCACAGGGCCAACCGGGCGGGATCTTGGCGCCGCGAGAGGGAACACGTCACTCACAAGGCCCGCCTGACGGCGATGACACGGGGTGCGCGGGTACCGTTCAGGGCATGGTGTCTGAGCGAGACAACGGACTCACCCCCCTGCGCCGCGAGTTCGATCAGGTTTGGCACGGATTCGACCGCAATCAGGTGCGCCAGTACGTGGATCATCTTGAAATGCACGTCGGTCGGTTGATCTCCGACCGTGATGCGGCGATGGCACAGGCGAGCACGATGTCCCGTGAACTCGAGAACGCACGCCGCGAGATGGCGAAGCTGCGCGAGCGGGTCGAGGAGCTCAAGAAGCCGCCGGAGCGGCCCGAGGATCTCGACGAGCGCATGCAGCGCACGGTGGATCTGGCGAACGCCAGGGCCGAGGAGATCACCGCCCGCGCCCAGGTCGCGGCCGAGGAGCACTGGGCCAAGACCACCGAGGCGTCGGAGCAGTTGCGGGAGCGCTACCGCTCGTTGCTCGAAACGCTCGACTCGCACACCCAGCAGATGCAACACGAGCACGAGGTCGCACTGGAATCCACCCGTGTCGAGGTCCGGGAGCTGACCAGCGAGGCCGCGCGCAGGCGTAAGCAGATGGATTCGCAGTCGGAGAACCGGCGGCGCACCGTGGAGCGCGAGTTCGACGCCAGGATGAGTGCCGAACGTGCCGCCCTGGAAAAGCACATCGCCGACCAGCAGACCGCGAGCAAGAACCAGGCCGAGCGGCGCATCTCCGAGGCGACAGCCATGGCGCGACGGAAGGTCGAGGAGGCCACGGCCGAGGCCAAGCGACTGGTGGACGAGGCCACGGCGGACGCACAGCGGCGCACGACGGAAGCGAACGACATCGTCAACCGCCTGACGAAGGTACGGGAGGACGCGCTGACGAGGCTGCGTGAGGCGAACGAGGTCCTCGAACGCAGCGAGTCGACGCTGACCCCGCTGGAGGAGGAGGCAGCCGAGCTGGCCGACGTCTCCTCCCAGGACCCAGGCGCTTCCGCCCCCGACGACGAGACCAAGAAGCCCCTCGAGTCCGCAGGCAAGCGCACCTCCTAGCCCACCCGGGTTGGAGCGTCTGCAAGTACGCCCAAGCAAGATCGACTACGCCTTTTTCTACCACCAACAGGAACGCACGCCCGACCGACTTGGTAGCGGTTGAAGGCGACTTCGATCTTGCTTGGTGGTACTTGCAGACGCCCCAAACCCCGTGCGGAGGGGCACTTCCCGCATTGGGGAGTCAGGACTCCGTGGTGGTGCGGGGCCAGGGGTTGAGCCGTTCGAGCTGCGCCGCGATGCCGAGCAGCAGTGGCTCACTGCCCGGCGCGCCGACGAGTTGCACGCCCAGTGGGACACCTGCCGGATGCCTGCCCGCGGGGACGGACAACGCCGGATAGCCGGCCAGGTTCCACAGTCCGGTGAATCCCGCGAGCCGCATCGAAGGCACGGCGTTGCCCAGCCACGAGCGCTCGTGCCAGCGGCGTGCCTTCGGCGGCAGCGTGGCGAGGGTCGGCGTCACCAGCACGTCATGGTCGGCGAAGAACTCCTCGGCACGCAGCCGCCAGTCCTGTGCCGCGCCGGCCCGCACCAGTCCCGTCCTGCGCACGACATCGCCGGCTCTGACGTGCGCCCGCGAGCGGCGCTGCAGCAGGGCACGGTCCAGATCGGCCGCCTGCTCCGCGGGCCCCGCGAGCCAGCGGGTCAGGAGCCCGGCGACGGCGGCCGCCGGGTAACGCGGCTGGGCGGTGACCACCCGGTGCCCCGCCTCGCCCAGCAACAGGCCGGTCCTGGTGACCGCGTCCCGCAGCGGTCGCGGAACCGGTGCCCGGGTGAGCGGGACCTGAGTCGAGATGGCTACCCGCACCGTTGACGGATCGGCGATCTCGCCGAGGTCCGGACGTTCGGCGAGCACACCGAGCAGGAGCGCGGCATCGGCGACAGTGGTAGCCAGCGATCCGTGGGTGGACATACCGAACCAGCCACCGTCGTGCGGTTCGGCCACCACGCCTGCTCCGGGCTTGATCCCCACCAGGCCGCACATCCCCGCGGGCAGTCGGACCGAACCCAGCCCGTCGGTACCGTGCGCGAGCGGAACGAGGCCGGCCGCGACCGCGGCACCACTGCCGCCGGAGGAACCACCCGCGACGTACGCGGGTTCCCACGGATTGCGGGCCACGCCGCTGGGACTGTCACTCATCGGCCAGACACACAGTTCCGGCACCCGCGTGATGCCGACGACCACCGCTCCCGCGCCGCGCAGTCGCCGCACGATGTGGTCGTCAGCAGTTGCGGGCTCGCGCGAACTCGCCAGCGATCCCCATTCGGCGTGCTCGCCCTCGACCTCGACGACGTCCTTTACGGCGATCGGCACACCCGCGAGCGGAAGCCCGGCGAGATCGGAGCGCTCGCGCAGGGCGGCGGCCTCGGCGAGCGCCGCCGTGTCCCGTACTCGGCGAAACGCCTGCACCACACCGTCCGCCGCTCGAATCCTGGACAGCGCCTGCTCGGTCACTTCCACCGGATCGAGTTCGCCGTTGCGTACCGAGCGCGCGATGTCCACTGCCGTCCAGGTCATACCGAAACCTTACCGGCCAGTAGCAGCTGCGTGGAGTCCCGCGTAAATGCGTCAGATTACGAATATCAACGTCCTCGCCCGGGTCGTACAGTGCGGGGACGACACTGGAAGTTGATCCGGAGTGAGGCCCTTGCACAGCGGTGGACGTTCCCCCTCGGGGCTCGGCTCGGCTGCGGACGAGCGCGATGTGGTGATCGTCGGATCGGGGCCCAACGGGCTGGCGGCCGCGGTGATCATGGCCCGCGCCGGGCTCTCGGTCGACGTCTACGAGGCCGCCGAGGCGGCAGGCGGGGGTACCCGCACGGTCGAGCCGATGCCCGGGTTCCGGTTCGACGAGTGTTCTGCCGTTCACCCCATGGGTCTCGCGTCGCCGTTCTTCCGCGCGTTCGGACTGGCGGAACACGGCGTGGAGATGTTGCAGCCCGAGGTCGCCTACGCGCACCCGCTCGACGGTGCCAGGGCCGGGCTGGCATGGCGCGACCTGAACCGCACGGTCGAGGGCCTCGGCCGTGACGGCCCAGCCTGGCGCAGACTGCTCGGCCCGCTGGCAGGGAACTGGCAAGGGGTCGTGGCGACGGGGATGTCCGACCTGCGCCATCTGCCCGCCCATCCGGTAGCCGCGGCACGACTCGGCAGGCGAATGCTGGAGCAGGGGTCGCCGTTGTGGAATCTGCGCTTCCGCGAGGAGGTGGCGCCTGCGCTGCTCACCGGTGTCAGCGCGCACGCCATTCGCCCGCCGAGGGCGTTGCCTCCGGCCGGAGTCGGGTTGATGCTCGCGGCGCTCGCACATAGCGTCGGCTGGCCACTGGTCCGCGGCGGGAGCCAGGCGATCGCCGACGCACTGGTGGCCGACCTGCGCACGCACGGTGGCCGGCTGCACCTCGGGCGCCGGGTGCGGACGCTCGCCGAGCTGCCGCGCGCGAGCGCCGTACTGCTCGACGTGAGTCCGGCGGAGCTTCTCCGGCTCGCTGCCGAGCGGCTACCCGGCCGGTACGGCACCGCCGCCACGGCGTACCGGTACGGCGGCGCGGCCTGCAAGGTGGATTTCGCCCTGTCGGAACGGGTCCCGTGGAGCGCCCGAGGCTGCGAACTCGCTGGGACGCTGCATCTCACGGGGTCGCGAGCGGAAGCCCTCGCGGTGCAGCGTGAGGTCGCCGCCGGCCGCTGCCCGGAGCGGCCGTACGTACTCGCCGTGCAGCCCGAGGTGGTCGACGACAGCAGGGCACCCCGGGGCAAGGCGACGTTGTCCGTCTACGCCCATGTGCCCCAGGGCTACCCGGCCGACATCGGCGACCTCGTGACCGCGCAGATCGAACGGTTCGCACCAGGCTTCCGCGACGTCGTACTGCATCGGTGGGTGCGAACGGCGACCGAGCTACAGGGCTGGAACCCCAACTACGTCGGCGGTGACATCTCGGCGGGCGCGATGTCGTTGCGGCAGACCGTTTTCCGGCCGGTACCCCGCTGGAATCCCTATAGGACTCCAATCGCGGGTGTCTACCTCTGCTCCGCCTCCACGCCGCCTGGCCCGGGCGTGCACGGAATGGCTGGTGTGCACGCCGCGGGCCATGCGCTGCGCGATCGATTCGGCATCGACGAGCCACCGCTCGAACTGATGCTCGGCTGAGAATCCGGCAGGCGTCAGGAGTTCTGCGCGGCCACCTGAGCACGCAGCTTGTTCTCGGCCTCCTGGAGTTCGGGAGACATGACCTCGGCGAAGTCCTCGGTCTCGAACACCTGGCGCACCTCGACCTCGCCGTCCACGAACGGAACTCGCCTGGCCCACTCGATCGCCTCGTCCTTGGACTTGACGTCGATGATCCAGAAGCCGGCGATCAGTTCCTTGGCCTCGGTGAACGGACCGTCGGTCACGGTCGCCTCCTTGCCGGAGAACGTGACCCGCGCGCCCTTCGAACTCGGTTGCAGGCCGTCCCCGGCGAGCATCACGCCGGACTTCACCAACTCGGCGTTGAACTTCCCCATGTCATTCAGCTCCTCCTCCGTGGGCAGGACGCCCGACTCGGAGTCGGCGGAAGCCTTGACGATCATCATGAACCGCATCTCGAATCTCCTTCTCGTCCGCGTAACCGGTCCGCTGTCCGGCCGGTCCCGGCCAGTTCCGCCTGGCCGTTACTGACGCGTCGATCGACAGCTTGCCGGATCGACACGGCCGGAGAAGTTTTTTTCGGATTCTTTCTCGCACGTCGTCGGGCAAAGGTCCACCCCCATCCGCCGCGATCTGGCAGGATCGGCTCCGATGGCCGAACAAGACGAGGACAAGCTGCGAAAACGCCAGTTCAGGGCGGTGGCCATGCTGCTTCCCCTCGGAATCGCCATGCTGGTCGTGATGGCGGTACTCGGAGAGTCAAGCTGGCAGATGTGGCTGTTCGGCGGGCTGATGGTGTTCAGCGCGACCGGCATGCTGGTCGGGCAGATCCTGGAGCGCCGACGGCCGCGCACGAGCGACAACGGGTAGGCCGTCTCCTACCCGGCCAAAAGTGCTCACTCACACCGCGGTCGCGGGTCAGCGCTTCCGCCGCTCCAGGATCGCGATCGCGGTCACGCCGCCGAGGAGCACCAGCAGCGGGCAGACCCAGCGGAGCGCGCCTGCTGAATCGTCCAGCACAAGCGACCAGAGCCCGTTGCTCGACCCGAACACCATCATGACCAGCGGAATGACTCCGAGTGTGATCCCGATCAGCCCGGCCAGCCCCTGCCAGGCGTCCGCTGTCTTCGCCGTCATCTGTCCCCCTTGCATGCCCGATCCAATGCGATCGCATTGAAACACTGACGGCCGACCGGTGTCAATGCGATCGCATTGATATGCTCGGCCAGTGCCCCGTTCGGTCGATCACGACGCCCAGAAGTCCGGTCTTGCCCGCGCCGTCTGGGCACTCGTCGCCCGCAGGGGTCTGGAGTCGGTATCGCTGCGATCGGTCGCCGCGGAGGCGGACGTGTCGATGGGCCGCGTGCAGTACTACTTCGCCACGAAGGACGACCTGCTGCTGTACAGCCTCGACCACGCCCACCGACGCATGGAGGCGCGAATCGTAGAACGCGTCGAGGCGGTCGGAGGTGACGAGCGCAGCATGCTGATCACCATTCTCGACGAACTACTCGGCGAGCACCCCGAAACCCGGGACGCGATCCGAGTCCACGCCTTCTTCGCCGCCCGCGCCTCGGACAACGAACGGATGGCGGCAGTACTCACCGACGGGGACGCGGAAATCCTCGCGCTGGCAGTGGCGGTGATCGCGCAGGCGAAAGCAGCGGGACGCGTCGCCGCGGACGTCGACCCCGAACTCGACGGCTACGCGCTCTTCACGCTCGCTCGCGGCCTCGGCTCCGACGTCGCCCTCTACGGTGCGCCGATCGACAGAGCGCGAAAGACGTTGGAGCACGTCATCCGCCGAGTTGCACCCGCGGTTTGAACACCCACTTCTCCCGGCGTGAGATCCGCGATCTCGGCCACCACAGCGACGACCACGAAACGCTTCGATACGTCTCGTCTCGTCACCCGCTGATCAGCTCGGCCCCGCGAAACCGTCAAGGACGCCGAGCGAGTGGGTCAAAATTGAGACTCAAGATCTTTGATGGCACGCGATGGACGGAGCACCATAGCCCGCCACAGCAGCGCACTTACTACAACTGCCGCGCCGACCGTACCGACAATCCAGAATAGCGGAAACAGATCAGTGCGCATGACACTCGGAAAATGATCGTATTCGCAGCGGATAGTGATCGGATCGACGAGGTATGCGGGTCGTCCACCACCAGTTGCCTCGGTCATTCCGATGGGCTCGGGTACTCGGGTAATGCAGTAGTCGCTTACATACTGCCGTTGTCCGACAGCGGCAAGCACTAGTGCCGTGATCATCAATACTGACGTGATCAGGGCAGCAGCACTGACGCGGAGGATCCACTTCCTCGTTCTCACACGCGCGTACCCTTCAGCCCGGATCTCCGACGCCGCCGCGAAGCCTTTCGATACCCGTCGAACACGCTACGTGCACTCGAAAGGCGCGGCATTCCGGAATCCGCCTGGGATACCCCGCACGACAGACAAGTCGGGGAGATGATCCTGAGGGGCCACCTCCCCGACCCTCTGACCTGGGTCGTGCCCCCGACGGGGACAGCAGAGGATGGGAACAGGGTTAACCAGGGCGCCTTCACCGGCACCTTGACCGCCAACACGGTATTCGACCTTCCCGAATCGTCCCGGTGCACGTCATGACCAGCCCGGACCGGACCTTCCAGACCCAATGCGCGTGCACACTGCTCGGTGCGCTCGGCGCCGCCTACATCTCCTAACATCACGGCCGCACCTTCGCCCTCGACAGGAGCGCCGATCCGACAACGGCGTCGAGGCTCTCCCCTTCATATGGTGATCACTTGCCGGGCCGGGAAGGCGCGCGTCGGTGGCGGCAGTCCCCGGCACGGAGACTTACTTCAGTCTCGGGCGTATTGCTGCCTCGTTCCCTTTGGGGAACGATGTTCCTTGCCCACAGCTCACCTCCCGGCCACCGCGCAGCGCGTCGCGGATCGAAGTCGCTGTACTGGTGATACGGCGTTTCCGTGCTGCTTTTCCGGAGAACGTCCCCTGGAACCCCGGGTAGTATTCGCGCAGCAGCGACCGCAGTTCCTAGTTTCGAACGGAGGTTCGTCGGCTGACCTGACGTACCTGAAGTGGCCTCCGATGTGCACTGGCCGATCACCAACCTCCGGGTCGTACTCGGGATGAGCGCGTACGACCGGCCACTCGTCGTCACCGACGCAGTCGAGGGATTGGCGGGGATGCCGACGGATCACGGCCCGCCGGGTTGACGGTACGGAATCGCGCCACACCGGTGCGTCTGATCCGTCCGAGGATTGCGGGGTCGTGAATACCACACGGCCCGATGTCACGCTTCCGTCCGCATCGGCCGTTGACGCAGCGCACGACATCGAACAGGATGACGTTTCTGAAGAGGAAGCACCCGAACTCGAATTGCTCACCTGCTCACATTGGGGTGATGAGATGAGCGCCCCGTCGCTGGCGCGGCTCGCGGAGCGTCGCGGCCACACCATTCTGAACGACATCGGCGATGCCGGACGGACGGTCCACGCCTGCACCGGCACGCTGCGTCCCCACTCCCTCACCGTGAAGACCGGATCCTCGTCCCTGGCCACCAGGTTGGTGCATGTCCGGCTGCAGGACACGTCTGTCAACCGGCTTCGCTACGGCACCGAGGTCACCGTCAGTTCCGGCGACGGTGCGCTCGACGACTACCTGCTCACGCTTCCCCTGTCGGGCCGCGGTACTTTCCGCTACGGCAACGACGTCGCTGCCGCTTCGCCCGACAGTGGCGTCATCATCGGCCCGCACCGTGAGTTCGACTTCGGTTTCGACCCGGACTGGGACCAACTGGTGATACGGCTCGATCGCGATCGGGTCGAGTCGGCCGCGGCGGCGTTGACCGGCGAGGTCGGGCCCGTCGACTTCGACCTCGCCCTCGCACCGGGAGTGGGGGCTCTCGACGGCCTTCTGGAGTCGGCCGTGACCCTGGCCGGCTCCGACACAGCCGAGCATCGCCCGCGACTGGTGTGGCAGTTCGAGCAGTTGATCCTCGAGACACTGCTCATGACTCAGCCGAACAACAGGCTGTGCATGACCGACGCCGGCCGGAGCCGGCCGAACTCGCCACGCGTACGCCAGGCGATGGAGTTCATGCTGGGCCAGCTGAGCGAACCACTGACCGTTACGACCGTCGCCGAGGCATGCGACACGAGCGTCCGAACCCTGCAGCAGACGTTCCGGCGCGAGACCGGCTCCTCACCGTTGCAATGGCTCCGGGAACAGCGGCTGGAACGCGCACACGCACTGCTGACCACGGCAGCACCCGGTCTGTCCGTTACCGACATCGCCTACCGCTGCGGCTTCTTCCACCTCGGCGAATTTGGAGCCGCCTTCCGTCGTCGCTACGGCACCACGCCCTCGAAGTTGTTGACAACACGACACTGATCCTCGGCCCCGGTCCGGCTCCTGGCGCGAACGGCCTGTTGCGCGATTCCGAGCAAGGCTCGGCGCCTTTCCGATATCAGTGCGCCCCGCATCACGCGATGGTGGAGGGCATGCAGATTGCTCTCCTTCAACTCGCCAGCCCGGGAGAGGAGTCCGTCGAGGACCGAATCGCCCGCGCGACACGCATGATCAACGCCGAACACGATCTCCACGACACCGACTTGCTCGTCCTTCCGGAGATGTGGACCGCCGGATACTTCTCCTTCGAGCAGTACACCGCTCGGGCCGAACCGTTCGAAGGTCCCACACTGGCGGCCGCACGCACGTGGGCGCGTGCGTGGGACCTGTTCGTCCACCTCGGGAGCTTCGTGGAGGTGGGCACCGATGGGCGGCTCCACAACACCTCGGCAATCGTCGCCCCGGACGGGACCGTCGTCACGGCCTACCGCAAGGTGCACCTGTTCGGCTACGGATCACGGGAGTCGGAGCTGCTCACGCCCGGCGACCGGCTCGGTCTTGGGCACGTCGCCGGGCCCGCCACGGGCATCACCACGTGTTATGACCTTCGCTTCCCCGAGCTGTTCCGCAGCCTCGTGGACGAAGGGGCCGAACAGCTGATCGTCTGCGCGGCCTGGCCGGCGGCCAGGCTCGAACACTGGCGGTTGTTCACCTCGGTCCGTGCCGTCGAACAGCAGGCCAACCTGATCGCCTGCAACGCCGTCGGCCAACAGGACGGCGTCACGCTCGGTGGACACAGCCGAGTGGTCGCGCCGACCGGTGAGACTCTGGCGGAAGCAGGTACCGAGGAAGGCTTCACCTACGCCGACGTCGATTCCGACCTTCCGCGTACGACACGCGCCGAATTCTCCGCACTCGCCGACCGGCGCTGGCCGGTGCCCACCTCATGACGCCGCACCAGCGGGTTCCCGGTCCGGCATCACCCCTTCCTCCATCCAGAACGTACCCCCAACAGTCAAGGAGAGTCATGGCTCGCACCGCCACCACACTCCGGCTACGCACCGTCGAGGGCGAATCGGTCGACGTGACACCCAGCCGTCTCGTCATCGCCGGCTACACCGGACGAGACCAGGACGCGGTCCGACACCACATCGATGAACTGGCAGCCATCGGCGTCCCCGAACCGGACAGCATCCCGGCCTTCTACGAACTGGACACCGATCTCCTCGCCGTGGAGAAGGACGTCGAGGTCGCCGGGGAGCAGACCTCGGGCGAAGTCGAGCCCGTCCTCATCCGCAACGACGGGCGCTACTACCTGACGGTGGGCAGCGACCACACCGACCGGGAGCTGGAGCGCCACGACATCAAGGCATCCAAGGGCGCGTGCCCCAAGCCGGTCGCGGGCACCGTCATCGACCTGGGCGGGCAGCCCTCGTCGCTGCCCTGGGACGAGATCACAGCATCCTCGTGGCTGGACGACGAGCCCTACCAGGACGGCTCCCTCGCCCAGTTGCTCCCCATCACCCGGGTCCTCGCCGAATGGGAATCGCTCGACTCCGGCGATACCTCGATGGTCCTTTTCGGAGGGACGATGCCGCTCCTCGACGGCGGGTTCCGGTTCGGCTGGGAATGGCGAATGCGGCTCCGGGTTCCCGGGCAGCCGGCCGTCGAATTCACCTACACAACGTCTGTGAGGAAGAACTGATGCGTACCAGCGCCGACTACCTGGCTTCGCTCGACGACGGACGCCATGTCGTCGTCGACGGTGAGCCGGTCAAGGACGTCGTCGAGCACCCGGCCTTCGCGCCGATCGCCCGCACGATCGGGCGCCTCTTCGACCTGGCGGCGGACCCGGCCAACAACATGCAGGCCGACGATCCGGTGACGGGACGGGCTGTCAACCGGCTCTTCCTCCCGCCACGCGACACAGCGGAGCTGACGGCCTATCGCGAAGCCGCCCAGGTCTGGGCCACCGAAACCCACGGTTTCGTGGGACGTTCTCCCGACCACGTCGGTGCGTTCCTGGCCGCCTTCTCCAGCCACCCCGAGGCATTCGCCGACGACCGCGGTCCTGGCAAGAACCTGGCCGACAACGTGCTCGCCTTCCATCGCCGTGTGGTCGAGCACGATCTTTACGTCTCCTACGCGATCATCCCGCCACAGGTTTCGCGCGCCACGACGGCACATGCCTGGGAAGGCGACTTCATCCAGGTCGGCGTGAAGGAGGAACGGCCCGACGGCATCGTCGTGCAGGGTGCGCAGATGCTTGCCACAGGCGGCGCCGTGGCCGACGAGATCCTGGTGTCCTGCATCAAACCGCTGCAGGCCGAGGACGAAGACTTCGCGGTCAGCTTCACCGTTCCGGTCGACACCGACGGGCTGACGCTGTACTGCCGGCGCCCCTACGCCCCCGGCGCCAGCAGCGAGTACGACTACCCGCTCACGTCGCGCTACGACGAGACCGATGCGCTCCTGGTGTTCGACGAAGTCTTCATCCCCTGGGAGAACGTCTTCGTCTACCGGGACGTGCCCGGACTCCGCCGGCAGTTCTTCGATACCGGCGCTCATATTCTCGGAAACTGGCAGGCTCAGATCCGATTCGCCACCAAACTGCGTTTCCTGGCCGGGCTGGCCCGCAAGGTCGCCGAGGTCAACGGCGTCGACAAGTTTCCCGGGGTCGTTGAGAAGCTGGGCGAACTGGCCAGCCTGGTGTCCGTGGTCGAATCGGGCGTGCTCGCCGCCGAACACACCGCTGGCAACGACGACCGGGGACTGTGCCGTCCTGGAGCCCGCGCACTCTACGGGGCCATGGGGCTGCAGTCGGAGATCCACCCACGTGTGATCGGGATCCTGCGAGATCTCGCAGGCGGTGGGGTCCTGCAACTGCCTGCGAGTGTCGCCGAACTGCACAACGAGACGACCCGGGCTCACATGGACCGCTACGTCAGCAGCCCCGGTACGTCCGCCGAGGAACGAATCAAGCTTTTCAAGCTTGTCTGGGACGCCATCGGCTCGGAGTTCGCCGGACGGCACCAGCAGTACGAACTCTTCTATGCGGGCGCGCCCTTCGTGGTGAAGGGCTACGCCTACCGCAACTACGGCTACGACCAGCCGCTCGCCGAGGTCGACGACTTCCTCGCGAGCTACGACTCCACCGGCACGGAGGCAACACGATGAGCAAGCCCACGATCGAGTTCACCGATATCACCGATATCGAGTACACCGTGTGTCCCGGCGACAACCCGCTGATCAAGGAACGGATCCTCGCCACCGATCCGGTGACCGGCTTCGCCACCCGGATCCTGCGCTACGAGCCGGGTGCCGACTCGACCCCGATGGGCGTGCAGAAACACGAGTTCTGGGAAGAGGTCTACATCATCGAGGGATCCTTCACCGACCTGACGCTGGGCCAGACCTTCTACGCCGGCCAGTTCGCCTGCCGGCCTCCGGGCATGCCTCACGGACCGTGGCGCTCCGAGGAGGGCGTGACCACCTACGAGGTCCGATACCCGGCCCCAACGGAGTAGTGAGATGCCCGCCATGACTCCGCATCTCATCGACCCCACCACGATGCGTCAGACCATGGGGCGGTTCGCCACCGGTGTCGCGGTCATCACCACCGAGTCCGCAGGCACCCCCCATGGCATGACCGTGAACTCGTTGACCTCGGTGTCGCTGGATCCGCCACTGCTACTGGTGTGCTTCAACCACGGCGCGCGCAGCACCACGGCGGTCACCGCCTCGGGACGCTTCGTCGTCAACCTTCTCTCGCAACGGCAACAACCGATCGCCCTACGGTTCGCGAAGCGTGGCGAGGACCATTTCGGCGGCCTCGGCCTGGACTACGGCAACCACGGTGTTCCGGTGGTACCGAATGCCTTGGCCCACCTCGAATGTGAGGTCGGCCAGATCGTCGAAGCCGGCGACCACACGGTGGTCTTCGGCAAGGTCACCGACGTGTGCACCAGGGACGGCGACCCGCTCGGTTTCTATCAAGGTCGGTTCAGCGAAATCACTCCCCACGGAGCCGAACCGGAGCACTGGTTCTTCTGATCGCCCTCGCCTCGAGCCGGCAGCCCCCGGCTCGAGGCGGTCCCGGGCGACCCGACGCCTCTCCTCGCGACGCCAGTCGCTCAAGTTTCGATCCTTTCGGCGTCTCTCACCGGCACCCCCGCACCCGCATCACCAGGGACGGGCCACGTCGGCGCTCTCCGAATCAGCTGACCTGCACGACGCTGTGCAGCCTGACGAATGGATCACGTATGTCCCAGAGCATCGAAGACCATGAGATCGACGGCTCTGACGAGCCCGACCGGCTCATCGAGCGCGGCCCGGGCTACCGGGCCGGGCTGCGGGGCCTCCCGCGTTCCCTCGACATCTCGACGATCGGCGCCGGTGTCGTCGCGGCGGTCTTCGGCTGCACCGGCCCGGCGCTGATCGTTGTCAACGGTGCCACCGACGCCGGACTCACCACCGCACAAACGGTGTCTTGGGTCAGCACGGTCTACCTGGTCGGAGGTTTCATCTCGCTGATCATGGCGCTGTACTATAAGCAGCCCATCGTCGGCGCTTGGAGCATTCCGGCTGCCGCGTTGGTCGTCTCCAGCCTGGCCGACCACTCCCTCCCGGAGATGGTCGGCGCCTACCTCACCGCCAGCGTACTGGTATTACTCCTCGGACTCTCCGGATTCGTCCGCACTCTGGTGCGCTGGCTCCCCATGCCGATCTTGATGGCCATGATCGGCGGTGTCCTGTTCAAGTACGCCCTCAACATCGTCGGCGCCGCTGAAACCCGACCATTCCTGGTCGGTGCCGCCATCGTCGGTTTCCTGCTGCTGAGCCGCTTCGTCAAGGCGGTCCCGGGAGTGATCGGCGCCCTCGCATTCGGCATCGTCGCAGCCATTCTCACGGACTCGTTCGCGTCGGCCCAGATCGGCGCCGACCTCGCCCTGCCGACGTGGGTCGGTGTGGACTTCAACCCACTGACCATGTTGGGTGTGGGAATCCCGCTCGCACTGGTGATCCAGGCGGAGAATATCCAATCCATGGGTGTCCTCATCGCCGAGAAGTACCGTCCCCCGGTCAACAACATCACTGTGGTCAGCGGAGCTGCCAGCCTCCTCGTCTCCGGATTCGGCGGTCACAACGCCAGCATCGCCGGCCCGATGACCGCCATCTGCGGCTCAGGTCAGGCCGGTCCCCACCACGACCGGCGCTATGCCGCGGCCGTCGTGAACGGCGTCATCTTCGTCGTATTCGGCTTCTTCGCCAGCATCGCCGTGGGACTGGTCACCGCGCTCCCGGGCGAACTTATCGCCACCGTCGCCGGACTGGCGATGTTCGGCGTCCTCATCATCGCCTTCCGGGGCGCGTTCTCCGAGGGGCGATACAAGCTCGGCGCGTTGATCGCCCTTGTCGTCGCCATGGGAGACGTGACCATCTTCGGCATCTCCAGCCCATTCTGGGCACTCCTCGCCGGCCTCGGCGTCTCCCTCATACTCGAGTTCGACGACTTCAACGCCAACTCGCGGAACTGAACGCTCTAACAACCGGTTCCGGCGCTTAAGCTCCCGCAACTCGGCCGCGGCATCAGCAGTCAGGCCCGGCTTGACGCCGTCCTCGGCTTCGGCCGCTCGTAGCCGCTTCTGCAACGTCATCGGATGGACCCCGAAGCCGCTGGCGACCTGCTCGATCGTCACACCCGACTCACGGTTACGCGCGACACGGACAACGCCCTCACGGAACTCACGCGGATAAGGCTTGAGCACGATGACATCCTTCCCCACGCTTACGTCTCGGCAAGCGAAATCAGATGTCACATAACCCTTCAGCAGCCAAGGGCTACGTACCCGACTACCGCCGCAACCTCCTCGACGCGAACGCGAACACTGGACAACGCGGCCACCCAACGACGCGAGCAGCACCTCGCCGCGCTCCGCCGCCAACTCGACGACACCAACCGCATGATCAAAAACTTCATGCGCAACTTCGCCCTCGTCGACGAACCCACCGAAGACCTCGTCCGAGACATCAAGCAACAACGCACCGAGCTGCACCGCCGCAAAGTCGACCTCGAAACCCAACTCGCCGAGGCCGAACACGACAACCAGCAGGCACCCAACCCCGACCTGCTCGACACCCTGCCCATCGGCAACATAGCTATCGAGGACCTACCAGCCGATCTCGCCCGACGACTGTTCGAAGCGCTCCGCCTCGAACTGCGCTACGACAAGAACCGAAACCAGCTCCCGTGCACCGCAACACCCAGCGCCCCCACCCTCACCGCCACACACGACGCCGCGAAAGACGCCGTCATCGTGCCCATCAACCACACCAAACGGGAAAATCGGCGCAAACACAACGAAAAGAGCCAGGAGGACACCATGCCCGAAGACACCCCACCTGTTCCCATCCTTGAAGTGCCCCCGACGGGGATCGAACCCGCACTGGGTCGATTTTAAGTCGACTGCCTCTGCCAATTGGGCTACGGGGGCACCCGAGAGCCTATTGGATGGGGCCGTGGGTCAGGACTTCGAGGCCCTCTCGAACTCTTCCTTCGGCTTGTTGATCTGGCCGAGCGAGACGACCTCGCGGCGGAACAGCCCACCGAGCAGCCAGTCGAAGGTGATGCGGACCTTACGGTTGAACGTCGGCATCGCCTTGACGTGGTAGGCGCGGTGCATCACCCAGGCGGGGAAGCCCTTGACCTTGACGTTGAACGTATCGGCGACGCCCTTGTGCAGACCGAGGCTGGCCACCGAACCGACGTTCTTGTGGCAGTAGTCCTGCGGCTTCTCCCCGCGCAGCACCTTGATCATGTTCTTCGCCAGGTGCCTGGCCTGACGCACGGCGTGCTGGGCGTTCGGGGGGCAGACCGCCGTCGGGTCCGACTCGGTCCTCGACAGGTCCGGCACGGCCGCGTTGTCGCCCGCCGTCCACACATCCGGGTGCCCCGGAACCTGCAGCGTCGCGGTGGCCTGCAGCCGGCCGCGCTTGTCGATCGGCAGATCTGAGCTGGCCAGCACCGGGTTGGCCTTCACACCCGCGGTCCAGATGATCGTGTCGCTGTCGAACTCCGTCCCGTCGGAGAGCACGACGCGACCGTTCTCGAACGACTTGGCAGCAGTCGAGAGGTACACCTCGATACCGCGCTTCTCCAGCTGCTCCGCGGTCCAGACGCCGAGCGTCTCTCGCACCTCGGGCAGGATCCGGCCCGCGGCCTCAACCAGCACCCAGCGGATGTCCTCGGGATCGATGTTCTCGTAGTACCTGGTCGCGAAGCGAGTCATGTCCTCGAGCTCCGCGAGTGCCTCGATACCGGCGAAGCCGCCGCCGACCACGGTGAACGTGAGCAAGCGTTTGCGCAGCTCGGGATCCAGCGTGCTGGCCGCCTCGTCCAGCTTCGTCATCACGTGGTTACGGAGGTAGATCGCCTCACCGATGGTCTTGAAGGCGATCCCCTGCTCGGCGAGGCCGGGGATCGGCAGCAGGCGCGCCACCGAACCAAGTGCCACCACCAGCACGTCATAAGACAGCTGCTCGACATGCCCGTCGGCGGCTTCGACCGTCACGACCTTGCGCTCGTGCTCGATCTGGGTCACCCGTGCGGTGAGCACATGGCAACGCCGCAGCACCCTGCGCAACGGGACGACCACGTGCCGGGGCTCGATCGCTCCGGCTGCCGCCTCCGGGAGGAACGGCTGGTAGGTCATGTGCGGCTGGGGGTCCACGACGGTTACCGACGCCTCGTTGGCTCGGAGCTTCTTCTGCAGACCCAGGGCTGCGTACAGCCCAACGTATCCACCACCGAGAACCAAGATCCGAGTCGGTTCCGACTTCACTGCGGCCATACGCATATGCTCCCACCTCCACCCCCATCACGCTCGCGCACCCCGGGCCGCTTGTGACCGGCGTCGCCCCCCGGTTGGAAACGATTCAGAGCCGCGCCCTCACGCCGCGAACGCGACCTCGGCCGCCTGAGTCAGGACTTCCCTGAGCATCGCGGGAGTGAGCTTTCCGGTCTGCGTGTTGCGCTGGGACACGTGGTACGACCCGAAAACCCGCAAATCGCTCGGACCGTGCAGGACCAGTTGCGCTCCGTGGCCGAATCTGGGTCGTGGCACTGGCACCTGCCACCCCGCTTCGGCGAGCACCGGCAGCAGTGCCTGCCACCCGAACGCGCCAAGGACCACCACCGCGCGCAGCCTCGGACGCAGCAGTTCCAGTTCCCGGGACAGCCACGGCCTGCAGGTGTCCCGCTCACCGGGCGTCGGCCGGTTGGCCGGCGGGGCGCAGTGCACCGGGGCCGTCACCCTCGTGCCGCGCAGTTCGAGCCCGTCACCGAGGTGGGTGGACGTCGGCTGTGACGCGAGCCCGACGTCGTACATGGCCTGGAAGAGCACGTCTCCTGAACGGTCCCCGGTGAACATCCGGCCGGTGCGATTGCCGCCGTGCGCGGCGGGGGCGAGGCCGACGATCGCCAGCGCCGCATCCGGTGGCCCGAAGCCGGGCACCGGACGGCCCCAGTACTCCTCGTCGGCGTAGGCGGCCCGCTTGGTCGTGGCCACCTCCTCGCGCCACGCCACCAGGCGTGGGCAGGCACGGCACTCGGACACAGCCGCATCAAGGGCTGCCATCGGTGCGGCGAAGTCGGTCACCCCTCCATTGTGTCTGCTCTAGGTTGGTGGACATGCCACAGACACCACCCGACGAGTCCGCCGAGCCACAAGCCGAGGCGGAGAACGCCAAGCCCGAACCCACTGACGACCTCGTCACCACCAAGCACACCGTCACGGTCAAGCGCCGCAAGCTCGCCTACACCGCCCAGACCGGGCGCGTCGTGCTGCGTAAAGAGGTCCTCACCGACGGGAAGTTCGACGGGCACCTCCCCAAGGCCGAGGTGTTCCTGACCGCGTACACCTTGGACGGCGCCGAGCCGGGCAGCAGGCCGGTGACGTTCGCCTTCAACGGCGGGCCCGGAGCGTCGAGCATCTGGTTGCACCTCGGGGTTCTCGGCCCACGCAGGGTGGTTTCCGGTGACGTGGACTCCCCCGAACCACCGCCTTACGGCCTCGCGGACAATCCCGACACCCTGCTCGCACACAGCGATCTGGTCTTCATCGACCCGGTCTCCACTGGATACTCCCGCGCCGCGGCGGGCGAGAAGCCCAAGGACTACCACGGTTTCACCCCCGACATCGAGTCCATCGGCGAGGTCATTCGCCTGTGGACCTCCCGCAACGGACGCTGGCTTTCGCCCAAGTTCCTGGCGGGCGAGTCCTACGGCACCCTCCGGGCGGCGGCCCTGTCCGCACACCTGCAGCAACGGCACGGTCTCTACCTCAACGGACTGCTGCTGATCTCCTCGGTCCTCGACCTGGGCAGTGTGTTCTTCTCCTCGGGCAACGACCTGCCCTACTCGCTGTACGTCCCGACCTACGCCGCGATCGCGCATTACCACGGTCTGCACGGCGACCGGCCGCTGGAGGACGTGCTGGCCGAGGCCGAGGAGTTCGCCTCGAAGGATCTGCCGTGGGCACTACGGCGCGGGTCACGACTGTCTCCAGAGGAGCGCGCCGACGCCGTGCGCAGGCTCGCCGCCATCACCGGACTGAGTGAGTCCTATGTAGACAGGGTGAACCTGCGCATCGAGCACATCCGCTTCTTCACCGAACTCCTGCGGGACCGGGGACTGACGGTCGGCCGGATGGATGGCCGCTTCACCACGTGGGAGCCCGACGGCGGCCGGGAGCACATGAGTGACGACCCGGCGATCTCCCGGATCATCGGCGCGTACTCCGCCGCCTTCAACCACTTCGTTCGCGCCGAACTGGAATACGAGAACGATCTGCCGTACGAGATCCTTTCGATGGCTGTGAACCAGGCCTGGTCGTACTCCGACTTCGAGGGCCGATCCGTGTCCGCTGTAGACAGTCTCAGCTCGGCCATGCGCGCGAACCCACATCTGAAGGTGCATGTGGCACTCGGCCACTACGACGGCGCGACGCCGTACTACGCGGCCGAGCACATCCTCTCCCAGCTGGAGATCCCGGAGGAACTACGCGGCAACATCGAGTCGGCCTACTACCCGGCCGGACACATGATGTACGTCCACGAGGCCTCCCGCGTGCAGCAGGGCAAGGACCTCGGGGCATTCGTCAAGTCCGCCTCGAACCGGTAACCAGACAACCGCAAAAGGAAAGCACATGCCTCTGCAGGCACTGAACACCTTGCATATGCACCAGAAGGTCACCTTCATGGTGAACCGGTACGAGATCTTCGCCGATGACGGAAACGGGGCACCTGGCGACCTGATCGCCTTCGTCGAACAGAAACGGATGAAGCTCAAGGAGCAGGTGACGATCTACACGGACAGCACGAAGTCCCGCGAACTCGCGGGCTTCCGCGCCCGCAAGATGATCGACCTCGGCAGCGGTTACGACATCCTGGACGGCGAGGGCAACGCCATCGGTCTGTTCCGCAAGGACTTCAAGAAGTCACTCACCAGCTCCACCTGGCACCTGGAACAGCCGGGGCAGCCGCCGATCACCGGTAGCGAGCGTAGTTCGGGGATCGCGATCCTGCGGCGGCTGTGGAACTTCATCCCGCTGATCGAGAACCTCCCGTTCCCGTTCCGCTATCACTTCGACTTCGCCCGCGAAGGCAAGCAGAGTTTCAGCGTGGACAAGAACACCTGGATCCGCGACCACTACACGATCCGGATCGAGGACTCGGCGCTCGACCGGCGGCTGGTCATCGCACAGGCCGTCGCCGTCGACGCGCTCCAGGCCCGCTAGGGCGCGAAACCAAACGCCGAATGGCGTTCTCCGGAGTAAACCGGAGAACGCCATTCGGATCGAAACCAGCCGATCAGCCGCGCGCGTAGCGCTTGCCGCTGGTCACCGCTGCCCAGGCATCGACGGCACCGTGGCCGTAGAAACCGTTGAACTCGGGCGTGCCAGCACAGGTCGCGGTGTACGACTCGTCCCTGCCCTCGTCGAGGTAGTCGACGGTCCGCGGGACCGGGCAGGCGATGTCGGCCGCGGTGCCCTCGAGGACCCGCTGCACCGCGTCCGGCCGCATTCCGAAGCCGCCCCACCTTGCCTTGCCGTACTCGGACACGATCAGTGCCGCGACACCACTGGCGTGCGGCGCGGCCATCGAGGTGCCCTGCAGCCACTGGTAGTAGCCGACGCGGCCGTCCTCCGCCGTCGCCTTACGCACCCCGAGCTGCGTGCCGAGGTCCGTGATGTCGCCGTTCTCGTCGACCGTGCCATCGGCCACCGCTATGTTGTGCGGGTAGGCCGAGAGGATCAGGTTCTCGTTGGTGCGGTACCAGTCCGTGCCGAAGTAATCGCGGTAGTACCCACCTGGTGCGGATACCGAGATCTGCTCGGTGCCGTAGTTGGAGTAATCCGCCTTCGCCTGCGATGGGCCGAACGCGGCCACGGTGATCGTGTGGTCGCCCTCCACCGGCATCGTCAGGCAGGAACTGTTGTCGATCTCCCGGTCGTGCTCGTTGCCTGCCGGGAAGTTCGGGCTGCTGGAGTCCGGCTTCGGGTCGCCGAGATCGCTGTGCGAGTTGCCCAGCGAAACCACCTTCGTCACACCCTTGCGGTGCGCGTAGCTCAGGGCGCGGTTGACGGCCTCGACCGTCGTACGCTGCGCCTGCTGCTGTTCCGGGGTGTCGGCCGGGTTCGCGGCGCAGTTGTACAGCCACGGGTCGATGTAGAACGACATGTTGATCACGTCGATGCCCGCGTCACCGGCGTAGGTGATCGCGTCGACCGAGGGCTGCAGGAAGAAGTAGCCCGAGTCCTGGCCCGCGCGCAGGTTCGCCAGCGTCACGCCAGGGGCGACCCCGGAGAGGCCGAAGCCGTTTGCCGCGGCGCCGATCGTGCCCGCGACGTGTGTGCCGTGGCCGTTGCCGTCGTGGTCCACCGGGTCGATACAACCGCGGAACTCACACGGCCCGTCGACCTCGTTGCCGTTCTCGTCCGCGGGGATGTCCCGGACGAAGTTGCGGGAGATCCCCTTGTTGAAGTTGGGCGCGATGTCCGGGTGCGAGCCGTCCACACCGGTGTCGATGATGCCGACCCTGACCCGCTTGTCGCCGGGCTGCACGGTGCGCGCCATATCCGAGCGGACCGACTTCAGGCCCCACAGCTCCTCGTCGAGCGGGTCGGTGCCGACCGGCTCAGCGGCGGGCTTCGGCCCGTTCGGCGCCTTGTTCGGCGCGACGCGCCGGTTCTCCTTCTCGACCTCGTCCGGCGCAGGGCCACCCGCGCGCTTCGGGGCCTGCCCGATGGGACGCGCCTCGGCCGCACCGAACACGGCCGGATCGTCCGACATGCGCTCGGTGAAGCCCTGCTCGGGCGCGGTCGCGGTGATCAGGCCGACGGCCCTGTTCGTTCGGACGACGGTTCCGCCCGCGGCACGAACAGCCCGCTCGGCCGCGAACACGCTCTGTCCCTCGGCTGCCAGCACGGTGAACTCGGTGGCCGGGCCGGACAGTTGCGGTTGTGCCGCAGCCGTCGGTGCGGCGAAGCCGGCGATGCCACCCACCAGCGGCACGGTCAGTGCCGCCAGCAGAAGTCTGGATCTTCTCACGCGGTTTCCTCCTCGAGAATGGTGAGAAGAACCTACTGAGAGATACACGCGTGAGCCGGAAGTTCCGACGAAAGTAGCGGGTCCGTTCGGCCTATTCGGACACCCGTACAACCCGCCGCGCTTTCCCGGGAAAGCGGCGTGGTTTCGCCGCGCACCTGTTCGCACTTTCCCGGGAAAGCGCGCGAGGAAAAGCCCCTGAGCTGGGGCGGGGACTCGGCGGAGTCGCACTTTCCCGGGAAAGTGCGATTCCTGGGGGCGCGGTGGGCTTCGGGCGGGCCGGAATCAGGCCAGGGAGAGAGCGATTCCGTCGAGGATGTCGTGCTCGCTGACCACCAGATCGCTCGGACCGCCACGGGCCGCGAACTGTTCGGCGAGGACCTGGACGATCACCGCTCCGCCACCGATGACGTCCACCCGTCCTGGATGGATCACCGGATTCGCCGCCCTGGTCTCGTGATCCACGCTCAGCAGCCGCTGCGCGAGCGAGTCGATCTCGTTGCGGGACAACCGGTAGAGGTGGGTGCGCTCGGAGTCGTACTCCGGCAACTCCTGTGCCACCGCGGCCAGGGTTGTGACCGTTCCCGCCACTCCGATCCAGGTCTGCGCCTTGGCGACATCCACGACACCGAAAGCGTCCTCGAGTACCGAACCGGCCAGCTCACGAGCCGCGGCGACCTCGTCGCCTGTCGTCGGATCCGAAAGCAGCGTGCGCTCGGTGATCCGGACACAACCGATGTCCACCGACCGTGCGGAGATGACGTCGACACTCCTGCCGTCCCAGTTGCCCAGCACGAGTTCGGTGGAGCCGCCACCGACGTCGACCACCAGGAACGGGCCGTCGTCGGGCTCCTGCTCCCCGACGGCACCCGCGAAGGACAGCCGCGCCTCCTCGTCGCCGGTGATCACCTCGGCCTCGACCCCGAGCACTTCGCGGGTCATGGCGAAGAACTCGTCGCGGTTCGCGGCGTCCCGAGTCGCCGAGGTGGCGACCATCCGCACCTTCTCGGCACCCTTGCGCCGGGCGGCGATCGTGTAGTCGACAAGCGCCGCGCGAGTGCGCTCCAGCGCCTCGGGCGCGAGCCGCCCGGTGGCGTCGACACCCTGGCCGAGCCGGACGATCCGCATCTCCCGATGCAGATCGCGCAGGTCGACAGTGCCGTCGTGCCGAATGGTCAGCTCGGCGACCAGCAGACGGATCGAGTTGGTTCCACAGTCGATGGCGGCTACGCGAGGCATGCCGTCACCCTAACCGGCACAGCGTCACGTGGTCGGCGTGGCGGTCTCCGTGGCCTCGGTGTCGTCGGTGTTCCCGGTGTCGTCCCTGTTCTCCTCGGTGCCGGACGGCTGCTCGCGCAGCTTGTCCGTCATACCGTCGCCGTCGGAGTCCTCATCGCACGGGGGTAGCTCGTCACCGGACTCCTCCCCGGACTGGTCCGTCGAGGAGTCGGTCTCCGGCTCACCCGTCTCCTCCTCGACCGGAACCGGCTCGCAGGTTTTGGCGGGATCGTCGGTGGACGGGGGTGGCGTGTCCGTTTCGTCGTCGGAAGGTGGTGTCGTCGACGGATCCGGATCCTTTGTGGAGGATGGCGGCGGCTCCGGCTCGGACCCGTCCTCCGACGGCGCGATCACCTCGGGCGGGAGCTTCGTACCCGGCTCGCTGCTCGGCATGTCGGCACGCGGCTGCCCGGTCGGGCTCGGGGCCGGGGATGTGCTGCCGGCGACCGGGGGTGCCGTCGGTTCGGGAGCGCCGGTGGTGGTGGCGTTGCTGGTGGTGCCGGTGGGAACGGTGCTGTCAGGCGTGGGGGTGACGCCCTCGCGATAGGCCTTCGCCCAGAGGATGACGGTGTTCACGTAGGTGTCGGAGTGGTTGTAGCGGTAGATCGCGGCGCGGAGTTGCTCGGGGTCGGTGAGGTCGAAGCCGCCGGAGCAGAGGTAGCGGGCGCTGGCGAGGGCGGCATCGTAGATGTTGTTGGGGTCGGCGGCGCCGTCGTCGGTGCCGTCGGCGGCGTAGTGGACCCAGGTGGAGGGGATGAACTGGGTGGGGCCGACCGCGCGGTCCCACACGGTGTCGCCGTCGTGACGGCCGCCGTCGGTGTCACGGATGGCGGCGACGGGACCGATACCGTTGAGCACCGGGCCGAGGATCGGCTCTCGCGTAGTGCCCTGGGCGTCGACATAGCCGCCGCGGGCGTGGTTGGACTCGATGCGGCCGATGCTGGCGATCAGGGCCCAGTCGATCCCGCAGCCGGGCTGCTCGGCGGCCATCCGCTCGGCGGCATTGCGGTAAGCCTTCAACGCCGATCCCGGAATCCCCAACGGACCTGTCGAGGGTTCGGGCAGCTCATAGGCGGGCAGCGTCTGTGGCTGCGCGGCATCGGGCAGGCTGCCGTTGACCGCGACCGGCGTGAGCCCGGTGTCGTAGCCACCCTGCAACGCGAGGACATCGGAGCTGCCCGGAGCGTCGTTGATGTTCTGGACGCTGGCCAGGTTGACCCAGCTGGCCGCCCCACCGGTCGCCGCGACCGCGGGCAGTACCGCGAGGGTGCCGGCCAATGCGGCACTGGCGGCCTTGTGGCGCACTGCAGCCTTTCGGACCGCACCGCTCACCGCTTTGGGCCCTCGATAAACCCGCACGCCCCGGCCTCCCCTGACGAACACTCGAACCTGTCCGGAATCCCGATACTCGTCCGCTCGGTGTGAAGCCCCCGTAGCCGGACCCTGACAGACTCGCACCCGGCCGCCTTCGAACGAAGTTCCCGCTGGAAATTCGCCGGCGAATTGCTCCATCTGGAGCAGTGCCCCCGACTGCGGCGGGATTGTTACGTCGCCGTGTCCACCGCACAGTCACCGGACGGCCATTCCTCGCTCAACAGCCGCACGGTCTCGTCGCCGAACGGGTTCACCCCTGGCCCCTTCGCGAGGGTGTGCGCCAGATGGACGTGCAGGCACTTGACCCGTCCCGGCATCCCGCCCGCCGTCACCTCGTGCCCGAGCGACTCGATGGCGTCACGCTCGGCGAGGTACGACTCGTGGGCGCGCTGGTAGGCCGCGGCCAGTTCGGGGTCCTCGGCCAGCCGGTCGGTCATCTCCCGCATCACACCGGAGGCCTCCAGCTTTCCGACAAGTGAGGCCAGGCGCGGGCAGGTCAGGTAGTACAAGGTCGGGAAGGGGGTGCCGTTCTCCAGCCGCGGACTGGTCTGCACCACGCAGGGATGGCCGCTGGGGCAGCGCGCGGCGACCGCCCGCAGCGCCCTCGGCGGCCTGCCGAGTTGCTGCGCGATCACCTCCCGGTCCTGCTCGCTGACCGGTTCGAACTGCTGCTCCTCGCTGTTACTCACGCGGGAAGGTTAGCCGCGTGGCGCCCCGGCGGTTCCGAGTGGTTCCGCGCGAGCACCGGCGCGGGGCGTCCACGCCGTGTGAGACGTGGGCCTGCGGCAGTCCCGGCAGTCCCTACCGGCCGGCCGTGCCTTCCCACAGACGCTGGTACCAGGCGCCGTCCACTTCCGGCTTCTGCCCGGGCGGGGGTTGCTCCGCCTCCCGCTTGTCCTCTGGCAACTGCACCAGGTACGGCGTCTCGCCCGGCATCACGTAGCGAAGCCTGCGCCTGGCCTCGGCCTCGATCTGCGCCGGATCCTCCACCTGGGCCTTGCGTCGCTCCCACTCGGCGACCTCTGCCTCGAGTTCCGCCTGCCGCTGTTCCTGCACGATCATGTCGGAGCGCTGGGTCAGGTACGTACGCAGCGGCACGGCGACGGTGAAGGCCAGTGCGCACACCACGATGGCCGCCACCGCCGCCCGCCTCGTGTTGGAGAGGCCGAGCACCTTGGCCGCGCTGGAGGCACGAGTCGCGTTCAGACCCTTCCTGAGCCGGGCCCGCCTGCCGACACGCCGGGTCCAGTCGCGCTGGGTCCGTTCGCGCTCAGGACGGCGTGGGGACGAACTCTGCGCCCGTCCCCCGCCGCGCCGGCTCCGCGGCCTGCCCCGCTCCGCCACGGCGGATCAGCCCTCGGGGGTGAATCTCGGGAAGGCCAGATCTCCGGCATAACGAGCCGCGTCCCCGAGGGTCTCCTCGATCCGCAGCAGCTGGTTGTACTTCGCGACCCGCTCACCGCGAGCAGGCGCGCCGGTCTTGATCTGGCCGACCCCGGTCGCGACGGCGAGGTCGGCGATCGTCGTGTCCTCGGTCTCGCCGGAACGGTGGCTCATCATGCTCTTGTAGCCATAGGAAGTGGCCAGCGACACCGCGTCCAGGGTCTCGGACAGCGTGCCGATCTGGTTGACCTTCACCAGCAGCGCGTTGGCGGCGCGGCGGGTGATGCCCTCCTCGAGCCGGTCCGGGTTGGTGACGAACAGGTCGTCGCCCACGAGCTGCACGCGCTCGCCCAGCTCGGCGGTCATCCGGACCCAGCCGTCCCAGTCGTCCTCACCGAGCGGGTCCTCGATCGAGACGAGCGGATACGCATCGACCAGCTCGGTGTAGTAGCCGATGAGCTGCTCGGCACTGCGTTTGCTGCCCTCGAAGGTGTAGGCGCCGTCGGAGAAGAACTCGGTCGCGGCGACGTCGAGCGCGAGCGCCACGTCGCGGCCGGGGACGTAGCCCGCCTTTTCGATGGCCGTGAGGATGATGTCGAGCGCCTCGCGGTTGTTCGCCAGGCTCGGCGCGAAGCCGCCCTCGTCACCGAGACCGGTGGAAAGGCCGCGGCCCTTCAGCACGGACTTGAGCGAGTGGTAGACCTCGGTGCCCCAGCGCAGCGCCTCGCGGAAGGACTCCGCGCCGATCGGCGCGATCATGAACTCCTGGATGTCCACGTCGGTGTCGGCATGTGCGCCACCGTTGAGGATGTTGAGCATCGGCACGGGAAGCACGTGCGCGTTCGGCCCGCCGAGGTAGCGGAACAGCTCCAGTTCACACGAGTCGGCCGCCGCCTTCGCCACTGCCAGCGATACGCCGAGGATGGCGTTGGCGCCCAGGCGCGACTTGTCCGGAGTGCCGTCCAGGTCGACCAGCTTCTGGTCCACGATCCGCTGGTCGACGGCGTCGACGCCGACCAGGTCGGGGCCGATCTCGTCGAGCACGGCGGCCACCGCGCGTTCGACACCCTTGCCGAGATAGCGGCCGCTGTCACCGTCGCGCAGTTCGACGGCCTCGTACTCCCCGGTCGAAGCCCCGGAGGGCACCGCAGCACGTGCGAGCGTTCCGTCGTCGAGAGCCACCTCCACCTCGACGGTCGGATTGCCCCGCGAGTCCAGAATCTCACGGGCGCCTACCTGCTCGATGACAGCCACGCCTTGCTCCTCACCCGGTTGTGCCAAGCCAGTTCGAACCAAGCGTAGCGGCCATCGATGATCACCCGTTGGAGGCACGCAGGCTCGTCGCGCCAGGACGAGCGGGAGGTGATGGAGGTCACCGCCTCAGTCGGGCCGTACTTCCTGCCAGCCGGTCGGCAGGTCGACCGTGTCGGAGATCCACTGCCAGAACGCCCAGTTGTTGCCGCCACAGTCCTGCACGGTGAACAGCCGCGCGCCGTAGGGCTGGTCCTGGGGCTGGGAGACCTCGGCCTGCTCGCTGAGCGCCGCGCACACCCGCTCGTACTGGGCGTCGACGTCGTCCACGTAGATGACGTTGAGCTGGCCGACCGGTCCGTCGACGCCCTTGCCATCCCAGTAGTCCGAGCCGACGCCGGTCAGCTGGATCTCCGCGGTGCCAGCCAGGAGGGTGGCCTGGAAGATCGCGCCTGCCGAGTCCACGTATCGCACCTTCTCGGTGAAACCGAATACGCGGGTCAACCACTCGACGGCCGCGTTGGCGTCGGCGTAGTACAGGTACGGCGCCAGTCCGAGGTAGCGCGGCGCCGACTCGGTGTTCTCGGGGTCCGTCATGGCGGACAAGTTCATCACACCTGATTCATCCGCTCGTACCTGACCCGCGGGTCACGCGCAACTGTTGCCGAAATTCATCGGCCGGGAGTGGTCGAAATACGTGCCAGGCCCACGTCCTTCGGGCAGTCCGGTGAACTCCGACTCGCTGTACGCGGGCGCCAGCAGACCGCGACGGGTCGGCTCGCACGCCATGGAGTAGACGCCGATCTGCCCGCCGCCGAAGGCGATCCCCTGATCCCGCTCGTACCACCGAGGACCGGTGCGCACGTCGTAGTCGACGTCGGCCCTGACCATCGCGACCAGATCGAGCGGCGCGGCGGGCCGTGCCTGCTCACCGGGGTCGAAAGCGTAGGCGAAGACGTAGTTCGTGCGAATCCGCAACGCACCGTCCGCGCCTTCCTCGGCCCACATCCTGCCGCTGACCTTCGGCTCCGCGGGCAACAGCCGGAAGCGCGGATCGATGCGGGTGGCAAGCGTTCCTGGCCCGCGATCACCCTCGCCCGCGAACTCGGCGCGGCGCGCCTCCCGCTCGGCGGGTGCCAGCATGGACAGGTAGGGCTCCACGTCACCGCCCTCGATGACCGAGCGCTCCAGTCGCGACACGACCAGCAGTTCGCGTACGTCCGCAAGTGCCGCCGCGACCTCCGCGGCCGAATGCTCGCCGACCGGCGTGGCCTCCGGCAGCACTATCCCGGCCGCGCCGTCCGGCCAGTCCTGTGCCGGGGTCCCGGCGAACGGATCCTCCCGGTCCAGCACCCAGGCCTGCCGGTCGCCAGCGGAGCCACCGGACGCGGGTTCGTCACTGTTCCAGCGGGCCAACTGGAATCCGCCCGCTGCGACCGCCAGAACGATCCCGGCCAGCAGGGCGTAACGCACCGATCGGAAGCGCCGCCCCGAATCGGCGCCGGGCGCGACCTCCCTACGCGCACCATGCACGAAGTCCTCCCAGTTCGGTTTCGCTTGGTGATCGGCACTGCTGTCAAGGGTGTTAGCGGGTCGTGGAAGACGGTAACGTCGATCGGACCATGGTTGAGCAGGAACCAGCACCGCAGGGGCCCGGAGAAGATCCGCTCCGGGCGTTCCGGCAGGCCGAGGATCTGGTTCGCAAGCGTCCGCTCGACGCGCTGAAGGCACTGGAACCCGTGCTGGATGCCGATCCGGACAAGCCGAGCGTGCAGCTGCTCGCGGGACGCGCCTACTTCCACTCCGCCCAGCTGCGCCGCGCGGAGCGGGCACTGACGCGGGTCGTCGAACTCGACCCCGCCGATCACTATGCGCGGTTCGTACTCGGCAAGACCCTGCAACGCCTAGGCCGTCTCGTCGAGGCACTGGGCCAGATGCGGATGGCCTCGGCGATGCATCCCACCCCCGAGTACCAGGACGCCATCGGTGAAGTGAGCGCACGCCTCACTCTCGACAACCGCTGATCCCAAAACTTGCCATATTGGCAAAGAACCTTGCCAATATGCTCGGGTCGCGCGCACTCTCGTCGGTGGAGGTGGTCGAGATGACCGAGACATACGACGTGGTGATCGTGGGCGGCGGCGCGGCGGGGCTCAGCGCCGCACTCGTACTGACCAGGGCGAGGCGAAAGGTAGTGGTCGTGGACGCGGGAAATCCGCGCAACGCCCCGGCCGCGCACCTGCACGGGTTCCTGTCCCGCGACGGGCTTGAGCCACGGGAACTGCTGCGCGCGGGCAGGGCGGAGATCGAGGGCTACGGCGGCGAGTTCGTCGAGGACGTCGTGACCCGGATCCGGCACGACCGGTCGGTGGAACTGGCGGGCGGTTCCGTGCTCGCGGCTCGCCGGGTGCTCGTGACGACCGGGCTCATCGACGAGTTGCCGGAGATCCCCGGCGTCCGCGAGTTGTGGGGCTCCGACGTTCTGCACTGCCCGTACTGCCATGGCTGGGAGGTTCGCGACCAGCCGATCGGCGTGCTCGGCGGTTCCCCGCTGACGATGCATCAGGCGCAGCTCATCAGGCAGTGGAGCAAGGACGTCACACTGTTTCCGCACTCGATGGACCTGACCGGAGACGACCTCGCGAATCTGCGATCACGCGGTGTCGAGGTGGTTCCCGGCAAGGTCGAGCGGCTGCTCACCGAGGGGCATCGCCTGCGTGGCGTTCGCATGACGGACGGGACAGAGGTTCCCAGGAGCGCCGTTTTCGTCGGTCCGAGGTTCGCCCCGAAGGACGCGTTGCTGGGCAGCCTCGGCTGTGCGCGGGACGAGAACGGCCAGGTGCGGGTGGACCGTTTCGGCCGCACCAGCGTGCCCTGGGTATGGGCCGCGGGCAATGCCGTGGATCTGTCCGCACAACTGATCAGCGCGGCAGGGGACGGCTCGAGGGCGGCGATGTCGATCAACGCCGAACTGGTACACGAGGGGATCTACACCGCCGCGTGAGCCGGCCTATCCAATGGTCGCTGCCGCGTACGCGGCAGCGCCGCTGAACACGTCCTGGCCGTACTCCAACGACTGGTTGTAGGCGAGCACCGCGTCCCACCAGCCCTGTGGAGTGCTCAGGTCGGCGCCTGCGGAGCAGAGATAGGTGGCGGCGGACAACGCGGCGTCGTCAATGTTCTGTGGATCCGGTTCGGCGCCGTCCCTGCCGGCCCTGGTGCCCCATTTCGCCCAGGTGGCAGGGAGGAACTGCATCGGCCCGACGGCTCTGTCCCACCGGGTGTCCCCGTCCAGCCTGCCGCCGTCGGAATCCGGGATGGCCCGCACTCCTGACGAGCCGTCGAGGGGGACGCCGATGATCGGCTTGGTGGTCATCCCGTCGGTGCCGACATCCGCACCGCCGATGTTGCCGTGCCGCGACTCCACCCTGCCGATTCCGGCGAGCGTGCCCCAGGAGAGCCTGCAGTCCGGTGCGGCCGAGCGCATCCACATCTCGGCCCTGCCGTAGGCGACGAGCACGCGGGCGGGAATCTCGGTAGCCGCCGAGACCTCCTCGGCCCAACTGTCGAGTTCGGCCTGGTCGGAGGCGTTGAGACGGTCCTCCGGCGCGGCGCGGGCGCGCTGGGGAACCTCGGCACGTGGTTGCGGGCGTCGCTCCTGCACCACGATGTCGGCATCGCCACCGCCGTCGCCGTACGGGTGAATCCCGATGGTCAGGATGAGCACGAGGCTGGTCCCGACCAGTCCGAGCGCGAGCAGGATCCGGCCCAGGTATCGGCGTGGGGGTTGCTGCGCCTCGCCGGTCTCCCCAGCGTGAGCGGCGGAACCTGATGGAGTGGGATCTACCACCCGTTCAGGTTACGTGGGCCAGTAGCGACGCCACCCGTCCGCGTCCAATGCGGCGGGTTCGACACCGTCGGCGCGGGCCGCACGCTCGGCGGCACGTACCCGCAGGGCGAACTCCTTGGCCACGGACCGCAGCCCGCCCTCGGGGTCGGCCCCCGCCCTGCGCGCGGCGGCGGCGAGACGGAAGATCCGGCTGGCCTCGTCGGTCGCGGCGGGCATCAGGTCGAACGGCACGCCCGCGCGTCCGGTGCGATGCCCCAGTTTGCCGGCGAGCGCGACCGCGGGCTGACCGAGCGCGACACCGTCCACAACGGACTCGCGGCGCTTCTCGGTCTGCTTGAGTTCCTCCCAGCGGACCTGCTGGTGCTCGGCCGTGTCCACCCGCTCGCCGTCGGCGAAGACGTGCGGGTGCCTGCCGACCAGCTTGGTGACCAGCTCGTCCGCGACCTCGTCGATACCGAAGGGGTCGGCCTCGTGCTCGGTAGCGACCCGTGCGTGGAAGAGCACCTGGAGCAGGACGTCGCCGAGTTCCTCGCGCAGGGCGCCCCGGTCGTCCTCCTCGATCGCGTCGAGCAACTCGTAGGTCTCCTCGACGAGGTACTGGCGTAACGAGTCGTGGGTCTGTACGGCGTCCCACGGGCACCCGCCTGGTGACCGGAGCCGATCCATCACCTCGGCTGCGCGCACGAGTGGCGGCACGGGCACTGTGAGCACGGCGGCTCCCGCCGCGATCAGCGCCGCCGCACCGGGCTCCTCGGCGTCGCCAGCGACGAGGACGACCCCGGGAAGGCGGACGAGTTCGGCCGGGCTCGGCGCCGGTTTGGCGTCCAGCTGGGTTCTCGTCGGCTCGGGCAGGTCCGCGGCGGCGAACACCACCTCGGCCGTCCGCAGCGCCGGCCACGCGGCTGCCGGGAGCACCCCCGGCAGCGTGGCCGAGACGAGCACCACGGTGGGGGGTGACACGGTCATGGCTGCACGGTACGCGGCTGCAACTGGTAGCCGGTCACCTCGTCCTCGCTGGGTGCGATGGTCATCGCGGTCTCGTCCCATACGCCGTAGCGCGGGTTGATCCGTACGCCGAGTTCACCGGCCAGCGGCTGCAACATCCGCAGGCCGACCCGGTACAGCATCTGCGGATCACTCTGCTGGGCGGCAGCCGAACCGGAGTCGGCCGCATCGGTCACCGTCCGCTCCTGCACGGAAGCGACCAGCCAGCCGGTCTGTTCACTGCTGGGCTGGATAACCAGAACGGTGCCTTCTGCCGCACCGAACACCGCGCTGACGGCGAGCTCAGGGCTGGCCTGGAGCGCCTCCGCGAGGCTGAATCGCTCGTCCAGCACCTGGTGGCCGCCGGCCTGGATGACCGCCGCCGCGTTAGCGGGGTCGGCGGCGATCTTGTGGCCGAGATCGAGCGCCTGGTCCTCGGCGGTGGCGCCGGGACGCTCACTGCTGATCGTGGTGCCGACCAGACTGACCGAGAGGCGGTCGACGAACTTCTGGCCCAGCTGCTGCAACAGCAGTTGATCGCCGGCGACGTCGTCGAGGCGGTCCGGTTCGACCTGAACGGCTCGTGCGGCGGCTTCGCGCCCCCCGCTGGAGTTGATCAGTTCGGCGATCTGCTGGTCGTCGGCCCGCAACCCGTTGCGCTGCGCGGCGACGGTGAGCAACTGGTGGATGATCCGGCTCTGCACGATCCTGCGCGACTCGATGTCGAACTTGCGCTGCTGCTTGGCCTGCTGGGCTTCGGGCACGTTGTCCAGTAGCCACTGGATCTCATGCTGAACCTCGCCAAGGCCGATGGACTGATCACCGACGATCGCGGCGGATGTGGCCTGACTTGGTCCTGACCCGCATCCGGCGAGCACAAGAGCGGTGGCAACAGCAGTAAGCAGCACCCGAGGGCGACCGATGATCCTCGTCACAGGCCTTACCCTCTCACAGCCCCGCAGGGCAATCGCAAGACCGGGTGGTCACCATTCGACCGAAGTCGCACTTTCCCGGGAAAGCGCGCGGTCTGGAGTCGCACTTTCCCGGGAAAGCGCGGCGAATCAGCCGATTCGTAGCCCCCATCAAGGTGGCGGTCACCCCCGCGAGGCGAACCCACCCCACGCCCCACTCACCAGCCTGGAGTGTCTGCAAGTACGCCCAAGCAAGATCATCACGGGCGCTAACTACAGCCAACTCGCCCTGCCTGCCGCAGAGACGGCATCGGGGTTGGTGGCACTTAGCGACGATGTTGATCTTGCTTGGTGGTACTTGCAGACGCACCCCCACTGGTGACGTCAGGCGGGGGTGGGGGCCGGTTGGCGGGTGAGGTTCTGCAGGAGTTTGGCGCACCAGTCGAGGAGCGCTTCGTCGCGCAGCGGCGGGGCGCCGATCCTGCCTCCTGCCGCACCCTCCGTGGGCTTGGGCACCGAGACGGTGTTCGTGACCGCCTTGTAGACCGCCTTCGGGTACAGGCGCTTGAGCTTGACCAGCTGCGAGTCGGCCAGCGGCAACGGCGCGAAGCGGATCGTGTTCCCCTGTGCCGACACCTCCGTCACCCCGGCAGCCCTGCAGCCGTGGCGGAAGTTCGCCACCGACAGCAGTCTGCGCACCGAGGCGGGCGGCTGCCCGTAACGGTCGATCAGCTCGTCCAGCACCGCGTCGAGTCCGTCGGAATCCGGCGCGGCCGCGATCTTGCGGTAGGCCTCGAGACGCAGGCGCTCGCCGGGCACGTAGTCGTGCGGAATGTGCGCGTCGATCGGCAGGTCCACCCGCACCTCTGCCGGAGCCTCGTCCTCCTCGCCGGTACCCGCGCCCGCGTGCTTGCGGAAGGCGTCGACGGCCTCTCCCACCAAGCGGACGTACAGATCGAAACCGACACCCGCGATATGTCCAGATTGCTCCGCACCGAGGATGTTGCCCGCACCACGGATCTCGAGGTCCTTCATCGCGACAGCCATGCCGGAGCCGAGCTCGGTGTTCTGGGCGATCGTGGCGAGCCGGTCGTGCGCGGTCTCGGTGAGCGGCGTCTCGGGCGGGTACAGGAAATACGCGTAACCGCGCTCCCTGCCACGCCCGACACGGCCGCGCAGCTGGTGCAACTGCGCGAGCCCGAGCATGTCGCCGCGTTCGACGATCAAGGTGTTGGCGTTGGAGATGTCCAGCCCTGTCTCCACGATCGTCGTGCACACCAGCACGTCGTACTCGCGCTCCCAGAACCCCTTGATGATCTGCTCGAGCTTGTGCTCGTTCATCTGTCCGTGGGCGGTGACGATCCGCGCGTCGGGTACCAGTTCGCGTAGCCGTTTCGCGGCCTTCTCGATCGACGACACCCGGTTGTGCACGTAGAACACCTGGCCGTCGCGCAGCAGCTCACGCCGGATCGCGGCGCCGACCTGCTTGTCGTCGTAACCGCCGACGTAGGTAAGGATCGGGTGCCGGTCCTCTGGCGGGGTAAGGATCGTGGACATCTCGCGGATGCCCGCGAGGCTCATCTCCAGCGTTCTGGGGATGGGCGTCGCCGACATGGTGAGCACGTCGACGTGCGTGCGCAGCGCCTTGATGTGCTCCTTGTGCTCGACGCCGAAACGCTGCTCCTCGTCCACGATGATCAGCCCGAGGTCCTTGTACCGGACACCGGTCTGCAGCAGGCGGTGTGTGCCGATCACGATGTCGACCTCACCGCTGGTGAGCCCCTCCATGGTCTGCTCTGCCTCGTGCGGATCGGTGAACCGGGACATCCCCTTGATCGTCACCGGGAACGCACCCATCCGCTCGGTGAACGTGCTCAGGTGCTGCTGCGCGAGCAGGGTGGTCGGGACCAGCACCACGACCTGCTTGCCGTCCTGCACGGCCTTGAACGCGGCCCGCACGGCGATCTCTGTCTTGCCGTAGCCGACATCGCCGCAGATGACCCTGTCCATCGGCACGCTGCGCCGCATATCGGACTTGACCTCGTCGATCGCGGCGAGCTGGTCACCGGTCTCGACGAACGGGAAGGCGTCCTCCAGCTCGGCCTGCCATGGCGAGTCGGACCCGAAGGCATGCCCCGGAGCGGCCTGCCTCGCGGCATAGAGCTGCACGAGTTCCGCCGCGATCTCCTTGACCGCCTTGCGTGCCTTGGCCTTGGTGTTCTTCCAGTCCGACCCGCCGAGCCGGTTCAGCGTCGGCAGCTCACCGCCGACGTAACGAGACACCTCGTCGAGCTGATCGGTCGGCACGAACAACCGGTCGCCCGGGTGACCGCGTTTGGACGATGCGTACTCCAGCAGCAGGTACTCCCGCGTGGCACCGCCGACCGTGCGCTGCACCATCTCCACGAACCGGCCGATGCCATGCTGGTTGTGCACCACGTAGTCACCGGACTTCAGCGCGACCGGGTCCACCCCACCGCGCCGCCGTGACGGCATCTTCGTGTTCATGTCCCGTGTGGACTGTCCTGCGGTGGCGCCCCGGCCGGTCAGATCGGACTCGCTCAGGACCACCAAGGCGAGTTCCGGAGCGATGAATCCGTCCGCGATCGCGCCGCGGGTCACGGTGACCACGCCGGCACGCGGTGGCTCGGTGAGGCCGTCGGCGGCCAGGGTCGTCGGCACCTCGGCGGCGCTGAGCTGTTCCACCGCGCGCGCCGCCGTACCGGCCGCGGGCATCACCAGCACCGCCGCGCCACCGGCCGCGGTGTGGGCCCGCAAATCGGTGGTCGCGCGCTCGAACTCGCCCCGGTAGCCGGCAACGCCCTCGATCAACACCCGGTAGACGTCGCGCTCACTGGTCAGCTGGGACAGCGTCCACCACGCGCGGCCGGTCTCGCGGGCGTGGCGCCCGACCTCCTCCAGGTCCCGGTAGGCGGAGGCGCCGAGATCGATCGGCGCCCTGCCACCCGCGGCCGCGACCGACCAGGAGGCCTCCAGGAACTCCTGCCCGGTGCGCACGAGGTCGTGTGCCCGCGCCCGGATCTTCTCCGGATCGGCCAGCAGCACATGCGAGCCCTCCGGCATCGCGTCGGTGAGCAGTTCCAGCTCGCCCTCGCAGAGCACCGGGATCAACGCTTCCATGCCCTCGCAGGGAATTCCGTCGGCGAGTTTGGTGAGCATCTCCGCGAGTGCCGCGTCGGACGCGTGCGTCTCGGCCAGTTCACGGGCCCGGTTCTTGACCTGGTCGGTGAGCAGCAGTTCGCGGCACGGCGGCGCGACCACCTCCTGGATCTCACCTGGCAGCGATCGCTGGTCGGCCACCGCGAACGCACGGATCTCGCTGACCTCGTCGCCCCAGAACTCGATCCGGGACGGGTGCTCGGCAGTGGGACCGAAGATGTCGAGGATGCCGCCGCGCACGGCGAACTCGCCACGCTTCTCCACCATGTCGACACGGGTGTAGGCCAGCTCGACCAGCCGTTCCAGTACGCCCTCGAACTGCTGTTCCTCACCGACCCGCAGCTCGATCGGGACGAGCGAGCCGAGACCGGGAGCCATCGGCTGGATCAGGCTGCGGACGGTGGACACGACCACGCGCAGCCCGCCGTTGCGGGGGCGGGTGAGCCGGTGCAGCACCTCCATCCGCCTGCCGACGGTGTCGGCACGCGGGGACAGCCGTTCGTGCGGCAACGTCTCCCAGGACGGGAAGTCCGCTACGGCCTCGGCCCCCAGCAGACTGACCAGTGCCGCGGTCAGTTCGTCGGCCTCCCTGCCGGTGGCCGTGACCGCGAGCACGGGCCGATCCGCGCCGCCCGCGCTCTCCTCGGCGGCCAGCGCGGCCGCGACGAGCTGACGAGTGGCGGTGGCCCCCTCCAGTTCCAGCAGGGGGGCGCCCGCGCGCTCGACGACGCCACGCAGCGCGGAATCGGGCAGGACGGCGGACAGCAGTCCGGAAAGGCAAGCAGGGCTGGTCATCGCCAAGGGTTCCCCTTACACACGGACATACCCCTTCCCTGGACCAGAGGGGTAAGGGGCTATGTCCCCAGGGTACGTGCGCACGCAATCGCGACGCTTGGCGGTCTCATACGGCGATCCGACGCGGAGACGGGGATGCTGACTCGCATGCGTGCACGAAAAGCCGGAATCGCGACGCTTCTCCCACTTGCCGCCCTCGGCGTCTCCTGCGGCAGTGCCGATCCGCAGGAGGTGCCTGGCCCCGCCCCCGTGACCAGCAGCGCGGCGGCGGGTGCGCTGAGTATCGAGGAGGTCGCCGGGGGTTTCGAGCACGGGTGGGACACCGGATTCCTGCCCAGTGGCGAGGTGCTCGTCCCGCAGCGGCCCGGCCGGATCGCGCTGGTCTCCGGGACCACGCCCGGCTCTACGGTCACCGAGGTCAAGGCCGACCTGAGCGACGTGTACGCACGGGGCGAGGGTGGCCTGATGGGCCTCGTCGTACACCCCGACTTCGCCGAGACGCGCCGGTTCACCACGTGCCAGACACATCAGGAGAACGGGCAGCCGGTGGACGTGCGGCTGGTGACCTGGACGCTGTCGCAGGACGGGAGCAGCGCGGATCGGATCACCGACCTGCTGACCGGCCTGCCCGTCAACTCCAGCGGGCGGCACTCTGGCTGCCGGCCGGCGATCGGTCCGGACGGGGAACTACTGGTCGGCACCGGCGACTCCGCGTCCGCAGCGGTGCCCCAGGACAGAGGGAGCCTCGGCGGCAAGGTGCTGCGAATCGATCTCGCGACGGGCGAACCGCTACCGGACAATCCGTTCGCCGATTCGCCCGACCCCGCACAGCAGCGCGTCTACAGTTTCGGGCACCGCAACATTCAGGGCGTGGCCGTTCGGCCTGTCAACGGCCAGATCTTCGCCGCCGAGCACGGCCCCTCCGTCGACGACGAGGTCAACTTGATCAAGGCCGGCGGCAACTACGGCTGGGACCCTTCCCGTGGCGGCACGGAGGACTCCTACGACGAGAGCGTCCCGATGACCGACACCGAACGGTTTCCCGACGCGGTCAGTCCCGTGTGGACGTCCGGGGAAATCACCGAGGCGATCTGCGGCGCGGCGTTCGTCTCGGGCGAGCAGTGGGGCCCGCTGGATGGCGCGCTCGCGGTCGTGGCGCTGAAGGGCCAGAAGATGCTGCTGTTCACGCTGGACGAATCCGGCACGGTGACCGAGGTGGCGCTGCCGCCGGAGTTCGATGACGCCTACGGCCGCTTGCGTTCGGTGCGCAGCGGGCCCGACGGCGCCCTCTACGTCACCACGTCCGACGGCGAGGACGACAAACTGCTGCGCGTGGCTCCCGCGTCCTGACCCCACCCCACCCCAAAGGCTCGCACTTTCCCGGGAAAGCGCGAAGGGGCAAACCCCTGACCTGCGAAGTACCGTTCCCGATCTCGCGCTTTCCCGGGAAAGTGCGAGCCTTTGGGGTGGGGTGGGGTCAGGAC